>CAZLHQ010000095.1:0-11968 GCA_964559355.1 uncultured Hyphomicrobiaceae bacterium | reverse complement strand
CCCGTTCAAGTCGGATCACTACCGCTACTGAGTGAATTGGAGCGGCGGCGCACCGCCCCGCTTGTGAACTGCGGCGCAGTTCAATCGCACATGTCTGTTGGAGAGGCGGATAGCAATGTCCGCCTCTCTTCGAATTTTGGCGGCCGTTCCAGGCGTGGGGCGGGCGGCCGCTTCAGGCGTGCGCACATAGCAGCCGTTATAGCGGCCGTCGATGCCCTTTAGGTTGCATCGACACATGCGACGCTGCAGCCACGACGCGACACCGATCGCTGCGACGACACACAATTGAGCCGCCGCACTGGCCAAGCCAGCAGGCGTCAACGCATAATCAACCAAGTGATTCGGCTGGTCGTGCGCGACCGGCATCGCTGGCCTTCGCGCCCCGTACACTGCGTTCCGATGGTCGCATTGACCGCAGCCTCCCCTTCGGGGCGAACGGTCGTCGGCGGACGGCTCGACCGAGCCTCTGACCCTGCAAGTTTCTGGGAACGCGATGCGGTCTTTCGTTCTCAAGGCCCGGGCCAAGAACGCCCGCAACGAGCTGGTCATGCTGCTGCTGGCCAGCATGGCGGTCGTGACATCGTTGACCTATGCCGTCACGCGCGGGGAAGCCCAGGGTGGCGCGCCAATCGATATTCAAAAGCTCCTGCTCATGTCGGGCGTCACCGTTGTCGGGCTGCTCGCCTGCCTGATGGTGTGGCGCGCGGTCAACATTGCCCGCCACGTATCGCGCCGCTCGCGCGAGGAAAATGCCGAGCTGCGGCGCAACCTGGCGACGCTCGAGGCGGTGATCCGTTCCGAACCGCACGTCCTGCTGTTCTGGGAACAGGGCCAGCAAGCCCGCGTCATCGCCCAGACCCTCACCAATGTCGCCGGCCTGCCCGACAACAGCGAGGACATGCTGCGCTTCGGCAAATGGCTCGAGCAACGATCAGCCACTCAGCTCACTGCCGTGCTCGACGAGCTGTTCCGCAAGGGGCGCTCCTTCAACATCATCTTGCGCACGATAGCCGCCGATCATGTCGAAGCTGAAGGCCGCGCCAGCGGCGGACGCGCAATCCTGCGCTTGAGTGAAGTCGCCGGATACAAGCGCGATCTCGCCCGCATCATCGATCAGCACCAGTGGCTCGCACGCGACATCCGCTCCATACGCGCATTGCTCAATGCGCTGCCGATGCCGGTCTGGCTCAAGACCCGCGATGGAAGGCTGACGTGGGTGAATCGCGCCTATGTGCAGGCCGTCGAGTCGCAAAGCGAGGACGAGGTCCTGACGCGGCAGATCGAACTACTCGATTCGCGTGAACGTCAGCGCGCGCTGCGCACCATTGCCAAGGGCGAAACCTTCCATCAGCGCATGCAGATTGTGGTGGGCGCCGAGCGCAGAGCCCATGACATCATCATGCTGCCGATCGAGGACACGATCGCGGGCGCGGCAATCGATGCGGCAGCGGTTGACACCGCCAAGGTCGAGCTCGCGCAGCACATCATCGCCTACGACCGGACGCTCGATCATGTCGCCACCGGCGTTGCCATGTTTGATCACGAGCAGCGCCTGAAGTTTTACAACGAGGCTTTCACCAAGCTATGGCCGCTCGACGAGGATTGGCTGCGATCCAACCCGACCGCTGGCAGCGTGCTCGATCGCCTGCGCGAGCGCGGCGGTTTGCCGGAGGCCGCCAACTACCGAGACTGGAAGGCGCGTATCCTGGCGAGCTTTTCAACCGAAGGCGAGCAGGAGGACTGGTGGCTGCTGCCCGATGGGCGCATCATCCATATGCGCGCGGAAAAGCAGCCCGATAGCGGCGTTACCTACCTGTTCTCCGACGATTCCGAACGTCTGGCGCTCGAGAGCCGCTACAATGCACTGATCAACGTGCAGCGCGAAACGCTCGATAGCCTCAAGGAAGGCGTGGCCGTGTTTGCCGCTGACGGCCGCCTCAAACTGCATAATTCCTCGTTCGCCAGCATCTGGAAGCTGTCGCGCGACATGCTCGGCACATCGCCGTTCATCGACGAGATCGTCGGCGAGATTGCCAGAATCGATGACGAGTCCGAGGCCTGGCGCTCGATCCGAAACGTCGTCACGTCGTATCTCGACGCGCGCCAGCAGCGCGCCGGCCAAATCGTTCGCGCGGACAACAGCGTCGTCGATTTCGCCACCACACCGCTGCCGGACGGCGGCACCCTCGTTACGTTTGCCGACGTTACCGTTTCCAAGCGATACGAGCGCGCGCTGATCGAACGCAATGAGGCTCTCGAGGTCGCAGACCGGCTAAAGAACCAGTTCATCGGCCACGTCTCCTACGAGCTGCGCACGCCGCTCACCAACATCATCGGCTTTTCGGACATGCTGAGCAGCGCCTACGCCGGCCCGCTCAACGCCAAGCAGCGCGAATATCTCGATGACATTTCGTCCTCCTCACGCACGCTGCTCGCCATCATCGACGACATTCTCGATCTGGCTTCTATCGATGCGGGAGCGCTGGAATTGCGTCGCGAGGCGGTCAGCATCGAAAAGGTCATCGATGCCGCCATCCAAGGCATTCGTGATCGCGCGGCGCGATCCTCGCTGACCATCGACATCGGCATCGAGGACGGGGTCAAGACGATCTACGCCGACGAGGAACGCGTGCGCCAGGTGCTCTACAATCTACTCTCCAATGCTGTCGGCTTCTCTCACGACGGCAGCACCGTGCGAATCACATGCGTGCGTGACGACGGCGAGATCGTATTCGAGGTCGAGGATCAAGGCGTGGGCATTCCCAAGGAGCAGCAGTCTGGCATCTTCGAGCGTTTCGTCAGCCGCAGCCAGGGCTCCAAGCATCGCGGCGCCGGCCTCGGGTTGTCGATTGCGAAAAGCATCGTCGAGCTGCACGGCGGCACGATGAACCTTCAATCCGAACCCGGCAAAGGCACCCGCGTCACCGCGCGCTTCCCGCAGGCTGCCGCCAAGAGCCTGCCCGCCCCGACAAAACTCAAGCAAGAACGGTCGCGCGCTGCCGACTGATTGATCCCGCGCCCCGCATCGTGCTTCATGAGCGATAAAGGGTTGACGCCGTGAGCGCGGGCGACAACTGTGCTGCTCCATAATTTGGCTGCATTCCTGCCCCCACTCGCCGTCTGCACACCCCGGTCGATGACACGACGCCCCATGACATCGCGACACATCCTCAAATCACGTGGCGAGCCTGCCGTGCGCCATCTGGCTCAGGTGATGGCGGCGTTCGCGCGGCCCCGCGATCTGATCGCGCTCGAAGGCGATCTGGGCGCCGGCAAGACCACGTTCGCGCGCGCATTCATTCGCAGCTTGGCGGGCGATGACGAACTGGAGATACCGAGCCCCACGTTCACTCTCGTGCAAAGCTATGCAACGCCTCGGCTCGACGTCGCGCACTACGATCTCTACCGGCTTTCAGATGAAAGCGAGCTTGCCGAGCTTGGACTTGACGATGCGTTGGCGCGCGGCATCGCGCTCGTCGAGTGGCCGGAGCGCGGCGGCGCGCTTTTGCCGACCGACCGGCTGACCGTGCGCTTTAGCGATGTGCGATTGCCCGACGGCAGCATCGACCCCGACGCGCGCGACATCGAGATCGTTTCTGGTGCCGGCATGTCGGCGCGCGCCGAGCGCCTGATGCGCATCATCGCCTTCATCGAGGCGGCGGGTTGGGGCGGTGGCGATGTCGATGTCGCATATCTGCAGGGCGACGCGTCTGCGCGACGCTATGCGCGCCTCGGCCGCGTCGGCAATGGCACGGCAGTATTGATGGACTGGCCGCGCCAACCCGATGGGCCGCCCATTCGCGACGGCAAGCCCTATAGCCGAATTGCCCATTTGGCCGAGGACGTGCGCCCATTCGTCGCCGTTGCCGATCGCCTGCGCGCATTTGGCGTGGCGACGCCTCGCATCCTGGCCGCCGAGCTCGACACCGGCCTATTGCTGCTGGAGGACTTGGGCGATCGCGTCTTTGGCCGCGAGCTTGCTGCTGGCTCAGATCAGGAGATGCTATGGCGCGCGGCACTCGACGTGCTCATTGCGTTGCGTGCCGCGCCGGCCGACGCGCCGATGCCGGTTGCCGGGGCTCAAAGCTGGACACTGCCGCGTTATGATCGCGGCGCCATGACAATTGAAACTGAGCTGTTGTCGGACTGGCTATGGCCGTTCGCGACGGGGCAGGAAATGCCGGGCCCACTCAAATCCGACTACAAGGCGCTGTGGGCATCGCTCATCGACACGCTGCAAGCGCTTCCCACGGGCTGGGCGCTGCGCGACTTTCACTCACCCAATCTGATCTGGCAGCCACAACATACCGGGCTTGCCCGCGTCGGCGTGATCGACTTTCAGGACGCCATGCAGGGGCCGTTGGCCTACGATGTCGTGTCGCTGCTGCAGGATGCGCGCGTCGATGTCGCCAGCATACTGGAACAGCGCCTGCTCGCGCACTATTGCGCCGCAGCGCGCAGCCTTGGGCCGGGCTTCGATGAGGACGGCTTCCGCTTTGCCTATGCTGCACTGGGTGCCCAGCGTAACACCAAGATACTCGGCATTTTCGCCCGGCTCGCGGTGCGCGACAGCAAACCGCAATATGTCGCCCATATGCCGCGCATCTGGGGATATCTGAGGCGCTGCCTGCAACATCCGCAACTGGCTGCGCTGAAGTCGTTCTACGATGCGCATGTTTTCGCGCTCGAGGGGCGGCGGGCGTGACGCCAGCAACACTCCTTGGTCCATTCCGTCCCGCTGGCCAGGGGCTCGGGCAACACGCAGATGGCTTGAACCCTATGAAGGACCAGAACGCGCGCATGGAGCGACCAACGACGGCGATGGTTCTTTCCGCAGGGCTTGGCAAACGCATGCGGCCCTTGACCGACATCGTGCCAAAGCCGCTGGTGCGCTTGGGCGGCAAGCCGCTTATCGATCATGTGCTCGACAGGTTGGCGGCATCAGGAATCACCCACGCCATCGTCAACGTGCATTATCTTGCCGACAAGCTGGAAGCGCATCTGGTCAAGCGCACCACGCAGCGCATTACCATTTCCGACGAGCGCGATGCATTGCTCGATACCGGCGGCGGTCTGGTGCGTGCGCTGCCGCTGATCGGGCAACATCCTTTCTTGATCCACAACAGTGACTCGGTTTGGATCGAGGGGCCGCTCTCCAACATCGACAAGCTGATCGACGCATGGGACGGCGACGCGATGGACAGCCTGTTGCTGCTGGCCTCGACGACCAACTGCCTGGGCTACGATGGTCCCGGCGATTTCGAGATGGCTGCCGATGGCCGCCTCAAACGGCGGCGCGAAGGCACGGTGACGCCATTCGTGTTTACCGGTGTCTCGATTGCCCATCCGCGCCTGCTCGAAGGCGAGCGTGAACACTGCTTCTCGCTCAACGCCCCCTGGGACCGGGCGATCGAACGCGGCCGGCTCTACGGCATACGCCTCGACGGTTTCTGGATGCATGTCGGCACACCGCAGGCGCTGGACGAGGCCGAGCAGCGATTGACACACGGGGAGCCGCAATTGCCATGACGGAGGCTGCCGCAAAATCAATCGCGAAAGCGCGCATCTATACCGTGCCGCCCGGCAAGCCGTTCCTCGACGTGCTGGCCGCAGCGCTCATCAATGGCGAACTGGGCCACGCGGGCGACACCCGCCGCGACCCACTGGCGCTAACCGACATCACGCTGCTGCTGCCGACACGTCGCGCCACGCGCGCGCTGCAGGATGCCTTCCTGAAAGCCACCGGTCAGCGCGCCGTGCTGATGCCGCGCATCCACCCGATTTCCGAGGGCGAAGATGAACTGACACTGCTGACGGGCCTTGCCGGCCTCACGACTCTCGCCCCACAAGATGCCGAAACAAATCCTGCCATTTCCGCACTCGAGCGCCGCCTCGTCTTGACGCAGCTCGTGATGCGCTGGTCGCAGGTGATGCGTGCAGCCGACAAATCCAACGGCGGCGATATTCTGCCTTATGCCGCCGCCGGCAGCGACACGCCGGCACAGGCCGCGCATCTGGCAGCCGAATTGGCGCGCCTGATGGACATGGTGGAGACCGAAGGCGCCGACCTTGCGGATCTTGCCAAGCTGGTGCCCGAAACCTTTTCGGAGCATTGGAAAAAGACGATCCAATTTCTCGACATCCTGACCGGCTTCTGGCCCGCCCACCTCAAAGAACGCGGCATGAGTGCGCCCGCTGCCCAGCGCAACCAGACCTTGCTCGCCGAGGCCCAACGCCTGCGCGACAATCCACCCAAGGGGCCGGTCATCGTTGCTGGCGTGACGGGGTCCATCCCCGCCACTGCCGAGCTGATGCGCGCGGTCGCGGCCCTTCCCAACGGCGCCATCGTTCTGCCCAACCTCGACCTGGCGCTCAATCAGTCCGGCTTTGAAGCCATCCGGCCCACGACGTCGCCTACCGAAACCGGTCATCCCGAACATCCCCAGCATGGCCTGAAGGTGTTGCTCGACCGGCTCGGCATCAGTCGCGACGATGTTACAGTGCTGCCGGGTGCGGAGCCCGATGCCGACATGCAAGGCCGGCTCTCCTTCTTCTCGCAAGCGATGCGACCAGCCACCACCACGGCGCGCTGGCACAACTATGCCGAGGTCGTCGATCGCGAAGGGCTCGCCCGCGCACTCAGCGGCGTCAATCTCATCGATGCGCCAAGCGCGCAGGATGAAGCAGAGGCGGTGGCGCTGATCTTGCGCGAGGCGCTGGAAACACCGGGCCAGACGGCTGCGCTGGTCTCGCCCGACAGGCTGCTGGCGCGCCGTGTGGCGACGCGGCTGGAAAGCTGGGGGATTCGCGTCGACGATTCCGCCGGACGCCCGTTTGCCAAGACGGTGCCAGGCGCATTTCTCGATCTCATCATCGAAACCGCGCATCGCAGCTTCGCCCCCGCAGAGCTGACCGCGCTGTTGAAGCATCCACTGACACGGCTGGGACTTGGCGCATTCGAGGTGCGCCGCGCGGGCCGCGCACTCGAGATCGCGGCTTTTCGCACGGACTATTTCGGCACGAGCCTCGATGGCGTCGAGTCCGCGCTGGAAGAGGCACAGCAGGACGTCGCCGCACGCGAGCGCCGTGAGCGCGCCGTGCAGCGGCTATGGGACGAAGACTGGACCGGAGCGCGCGATCTGGTGGCGCGGTTGAAGACCGCGTTTGCTCCGCTCGTTGCGCTCTATCAAAGTCAAAGCACGCATCGGCTCAGTGCGCTGGCGGCCGCACATATCGCGGTTGCCGAGGCGCTCGCGCAATTGCCCGATAGCGGCGAAGACAAGTCGGACGAGGATGCAGACGCCTCACCGCTCTACCAGGGCGAGGCGGGCACGGCAGCCTCACTGCTGTTCAACGGATTGATCGATCCCTCGCTGCCCGCACTCGAGATCGCCGCTCAAGACTATGCCGATCTTTATCGCAGCCTGATTGCCAACGAAAATGTGCGGCCGCGTATTCCGGTGCATCCGCGGCTGTCGATCTGGGGCCCGTTCGAGGCCCGGCTGCAGCAACCCGACATCGTGATTCTGGGTTCGCTCAACGATGGCAAATGGCCAGAGGCCGCCGATCCAGGCGCCTGGCTCAACCGGCCGATGCGCAAGGCGCTCGGCCTGCCGCAACCGGAAGAAAAGATCGGCCATGCCGCACACGACTTCACATCTCTGCTTGGCGCTCGACGCATCTATCTCACGCGCGCTGAAAAGATCGATGGCGTGCCGACCGTTCCCTCGCGCTGGCTGATGCGCATCGTGGCGCTGCTCGACGGCATGACCATGCGCGAAGCGATCCGCATGGATCGACCATGGCTGGGCTGGGCACGCATGCGCGATCACGTTGCGCAACGCCGCACGATCGCTGCGCCGCGCCCCATGCCTCCTGTCGCCATACGGCCACGGCAGATCAGCGTTTCGGGCGTCGAGCAGTGGATCGCCAATCCTTATGCGATTTTTGCCGCACGCATTCTCGGCCTCGGTCGGCTACCTGAGCTTGGCCGTTTGCCAGACGCGAGCCTCAAGGGTTCGATCGTGCACGGCGCGTTGGCGACGTTCGCACGGCGGTTTCCCGAAACGCTGCCACACGACATCGAAGCAGAGCTGACCGCAATCGCGCGCGAGCACCTGGCACCCTACCTCTCCAACCCGCGCATTCGCGCCTTCTGGTTGCCGCGCTTTGAACGCTTCGCGCGCTGGTTTGCCGAAACCGAGCCGCAGCGGCGGGTGAATGGCGGCAAAGTTCTGGCGGAGATCGAGGGCGCCATGGTCATTGAAGCTCCCGCCGGCCCCTTCAGGCTGACCGCGCGCGCCGACCGCATCGATGCGACACCGGACGGCCTCGTGATCACCGACTACAAGACCGGACAGGTGCCAAGCGACCAGAACGTCACGGCCGGACTTGCGCCACAGTTGCCGCTCGAAGCCGCTATTGCCATTTCGGGCGGGTTCACCGGACTTGACGGTCAACATGTCGCAGCCCTGCATTACATCCGCAGTACGGGTGGCTCACCACCGGGCGAGGAGCATGCGGTCGGCACAAACGACATCGGCGCGCTTGCTGCCGCCCAACTCGAAGGGCTCGCCCGACTCGTCGCCCGCTATGACGACGCAGCAATGCCTTATGCCGCCATGCGCCGGCCGGGTCTCAACTATGAGTATGACGATTTCGCCCAACTCGCCCGCGTGGCAGAATGGTCGGGCCAGCCCGATGCCACAGGCGAGGCCTAACCCCTTGCGGCCACCGCGAATAGCGCCCATCTTGCTACTTTAGAAGGGGTCCGCGTCTGCGTGCGGATGATCCTGTCGTTGGCCACCGCATCTGAACGCAACGATGCGCACAGCCACTCCGCCAGCCGTGAACCGAATATGAGACAAGGAAGTAGCCACTCCATGGATAGGCCATCCCGCCGCAGTGCCAGCGCCGAGACCCAAGCCGCCGCGGCTGCCGCAAGCAAGGGCAAGCCCAGCCGTGCCGAGGTCGAAGAGGCCGTGCGCACAATACTGCGTTGGGCGGGTGAAGATCCCACGCGTGACGGCCTGATCGAGACGCCCAAGCGCGTGACGAAGGCTTATGAGGAGTATTTCGCAGGCTATGCCATGGACCCCAAGGAGATCCTCAACAAAACCTTCGAGGAGATCGAAGGCTACGACGAGATGATTTCACTGCGCGGCATTCGCTTCGAGAGCCATTGCGAGCATCACATGGCGCCGATCATCGGCAAGGCCTGGGTCGCCTACATTCCCAACGGCCGGGTGGTCGGCATCTCGAAGCTGGCGCGGGTCGTTCAGGTGTATGCCAAGCGGCTTCAGATTCAGGAGAAGATGACGGCACAGATCGCCAACGTCATCGACGAGGTTCTGCAGCCGCAGGGCGTTGCCGTGTTGATCAAGGCCGAGCATCATTGCATGACGACGCGCGGGGTGATGAAGCCCGGCACCGATCTGGTGACAAGCCGCATGCTCGGCGTGTTTCGGGACAGCGCCATCACGCGCCAGGAGTTCTTATCGCTCGTTGATTGATCGAACGGCGGTGGATCAGCCGGCAAGCCGCGCAATTGCGCTGTACAGGAGTTCCAGGTCCTGTGGACGCGACATGCGGTGCTCACCGTCGGCAACCTCGATCAGCTTGGCCCAACCGCCACCAAGGAAACCGGCAAGCCGCCGCGCATGCTCGGCCGGCACGTCTTTGTCCATGAGACCCTGGAGGATGACGACCGGGCGGCCCGGATCGAACGGCTCACCCTTGAAGAGATGGTTGCGACCCTCTTCGATGAACTGCCGCGTGATGGCATAAGGCTCGCCATACTCGGAGGGCCGGTGATAGACACCTTGTTCCATCAGCTCGCGCCGAGCCTCGCTTGGAAACGCCTTCCACATCAGTTCTTCCGTCAGGTCCCAGGCCGGCGCGATCAGCACCAGCGCCTTGATGCGCGCGGCATGCTCTGGAGCGGTCTCGATCAGATCGCGCAACAGCAGCAGCGCGACGTGCCCGCCCGTCGATGAGCCAACCAGGATTTGCGGCCCCGTTGTCAGCTCGGTGAAGACCGCGCGCGCCTCCGCCAGCCAATCGCCAACGGTCGCCTGCTCGAACTGCCCATCTGAGCAGCCATGCCCCGAATAGTCGAAACGCGTCATGCCAAAGCCGCGCGGGGCGGCCCACTCGGCAAGCGCTGTCGCCTTGGTGGAAATCATGTCCGACTTGAGGCCCGGCAGCCAGATGAGCCCCATGCCGTCGGCGCGCTGCCCGTCCCGTTGTAAATAGGCGATACGCCGCGTCTTGCCGACCGCAGCGACGGTGAGGAATTGCGGTTCTGTCCCTGCCATCCTATGACACCTCGTCATTCCGCCTGACGGAGCCGCCCTTGGCCAACGCGCGCCCGACCATATTGCAGATTGTCCCCGACCTCGACACCGGGGGCGCCGAGCGTACCACCATCGAGATCGCCAGCGCGATCGTTGAGGCGGGCGGCCGCGCCATCGTGCTGAGCGAGGGCGGACGGCTGGCGCCGGAGCTGAACGCGCTTGGCGCCGAGTTCGTACCATTTGCCGCCGCCAGCAAGAACCCGGCGCGCCTCATCTGGAACGCCGCCGCGATTGCCGCCATCATCCGCCGCGAAGGTGTCGACCTCGTGCATGCGCGCAGCCGTGCCCCGGCCTGGAGCGCACTTGCCGCCGCCCGACGCACACGCAAGCCGTTCGTCACCACCTACCACGGCGCCTACAGCGAAAAAAACAAGGTCAAGAAGCTCTACAACAGCGTGATGGCGCGCGGCGACCGCGTCATCGCCAATTCCAACTACACCGCCGATCTCGTCATGGGCCGCTACGCAACGCCGGCCGAGATCATTCGCGTCATTCATCGTGGCGTCGACGGGGCGATCTTCGATCCTGCAGCCATTGCCCCGCAACGTATCGCCGATCTGCGCGCCGCCTGGGGCGTTGGCGATGACACCCGCATCGTCCTCAATGCAGCGCGTCTCACCAGCTGGAAGGGGCAGCGCGTCATCATCGAGGCGGCACAGCTTTTGGCGCGAGAGGCACCTGTACTCGCGCACAACACCGTCTTCATTCTGGCCGGCGATGCCCAGGGTCGCAGCGATTACGTTGCCGGGCTCGAGCGGCAAATTGCCGATCTGCGGCTCGCCGGCCGGGTGCGCCTCGTCGGCCACGTCGCCGATATCCCGGCGGCCTTTGCGCTGGCCTGGCTCGGCGTCGTTGCGTCCACCGAGCCCGAGGCATTCGGGCGGGCGGCAACCGAATCCCAGGTCATGGGCTGCCCGGTCATCGCCACCGCCATCGGCGCGCCCCCGGAAACCGTTCTGACTGCTGAAAACGCCGGCTTGGCCTGCCGCACCGGCTGGCTGGTGCCGCCCTCCGACGCCGCGGCGCTGGCGCAGTCAATGGCCGAGGGGCTGGCGCTGACGGGTGCGGAACGCGCCGAAATCGGGGCTCGGGCTCGCCACCATGTGCTGGACCGCTTCTCGCTGACCGCCATGCGCGCCAAGACCCTGGCCGTATATGATGAATTATTGGGCAGCGATTTGAGCCGCCGTTTTGCTGCGGCCCACGCGCCGCAATCGGCCTGAAATGGCCGAGCTGACGGGGCCTCAAACTTGACTTTGCCGGGTAATTTCTCTTTCTTGAAGCCCTGCAATCTGCCCGCCCGACGCTTCGGCCCATATTGGCCGCCGCGCGGCATTTGGTGCAGGAGCAAGAACCCGAGGCAACAACAGGAGAGACCAACATCCGCCGTCCTATGCGAGCCGCGCCCGAGCGCGAGCAATCCGGCCCCAGGATCAACGACGCAATCCGGGTCCGTGAAGTCCGACTGATCGACGAGAATGGTGAGAATGTCGGCGTAGTCAGCCGCTTCGACGCCATGGAGCGAGCCACCACGGCCGGTCTCGACCTGGTCGAGATCTCGCCCGACGCAGAGCCGCCTGTCTGCAAGATCATGGACTTCGGCAAGTTCAAGT
>CAZLHQ010000094.1:0-12391 GCA_964559355.1 uncultured Hyphomicrobiaceae bacterium | reverse complement strand
AGGATCGAGTTGCGCACGATGATGCCGGCGAGCGCGATCATGCCGATCATCGAGGTGGCTGTGAACTCGGCATTGAACAGCCAGTGGCCGGGAATGATGCCGATCAGCGTCAGCGGGATCGGCGCCATGATGATGCCCGGCAGGCGGAAGTTGCCGAACTCCATCACCACCAGCATGTAGATCAAGATCAGCGCGGCGGCGAAGGCCAGACCCATGTCGCGGAACGTCTCGTAGGTGACGGTCCACTCGCCGGTCCATTCGAAGCCCGACTTGAAGTCATCGCCGGGCGGCCCGATCAGAAAACCGGACAGCTCGACGCCGTCGGGCGTCTTGTAGTCCTTCAGGAGCTTCGAAATCTCGATCATGCCATAGACCGGCGCCGCGAGCCGGCCGGCAACCTCGCCGGTCACGTATTCAAGCGCGCGCAAGTCCTTGTGGAAGACGATCATGTCCTGCGGCTGGCGCACGAAGTTGCCAAGCTCGGAGAGCGGCACGAGGCGATTGTCGCGCGTGGCGATGGGCAACTCGCCGATCTGCGAGAACTGGCTTCTCACCTCGAGCGGGGCCTGGATGACGATGAAGCGCGGCTCCAACTCGCGGCCGACCTTGACGGCGCCGAGCTTCTGCCCGCCCATGACCATGCCGAGCTGCTGGGTGATGTCCTCGATGGTGACGTTCTGATACTCGGCCTTCTGCTGGTTGACGACGAAAGACCAGGTATCGTGAGGCGCCTGCAGATAGTTGTCGACGTCGACGATGCCGTCCGCCTTCTCGAAGATCTTCGTAAGATCCTTGGCGACCTGACGGCGTGTAGCGTCATCGGGGCCATAGATCTCAGCCACCATCGTCTGCAGAACCGGCGGTCCCGGCGGCATTTCGACGACCTGTATCTTGGCGCCGAGCTTGGCGGCGATCGGCGTCAAGCGGTCGCGCGCTTCAACGGCGATCTGGTGGCTCGAACGCTTGCGCTTCTTCTTGTGCAGAAGCTGGATCTGGATGTCGCCTTCCCAGGGCTTGTCGCGCAGGTAGTAGTGGCGCACGAGTCCGTTGAAGTTGAACGGCGAGGCCGTCCCCGTATAGGTCTGGATGGCGGTCACTTCGGGCAGCTTCAAGGCTTCGTCGGTGAGTTCCTGGATGGCGTTGGCGGTAACGGGGAGTGCGGTGCCCTCCGGCATGTTCACGACGACGTTGAACTCCGGCTTGTTGTCGAGCGGGAGCATCTTCACGGTGACTTGCGTCGTGTAGAACATCAGGCAGCACAACATGAACACGACCCAGATGACGATCCGGAACATGCGTGCCTTGGCGGGGCTGTCGAGCAGCGGGCCGACGAAGTTGTGGTAGAAGTTGTGCAGGCGATGGGAGAACTTGTGCTCGCTCTCCTCCATCTTGTGCAGGTCTTTGAGGCTCGGCCGAATGCGAATGGCGAGCCACGGCGTGAAGATGAAGGCGGCAAACAGCGAGAACAGCATGGCCACCGAGCCCAGCACCGGAATCGGCAGCATGTAGGGGCCCATCATGCCGGACACGAAGCCCATCGGCAGCAGCGCGGCGATGACGGTGAAGGTGGCCAGAATGGTCGGGTTGCCGACCTCGCGCACGGCGTCGATCGTGGTGGCGGTGTCGATGCCGCCTTTCAGCAGCCAGCGCCGGTAGATGTTCTCGACGACGACGGTGGCGTCGTCGACCAGAATGCCGATCGAGAAGATCAGCGCGAACAGCGACACGCGGTCGATGGTGAAGCCCAGAAGCCAAGCCGAGAACACCGTGATGAGGATGACGACCGGGATGACGACGAGCACGACGATGGTGGGGCGCATGCCCAGGAACAGATAGATCAGGAAGCACACCGCGCCGGTGGCGATGAACATCTTGAGCAGCAGCTCGTTGACCTTGTCGTTTGCGGTCTCGCCGTAGTTGCGCGTGATGGTGACATTGATGTTGTCGGGGATGACGGTGCCCTTCAGCGAGTCGATCTTCGCGATCAGCGCGTTGGCGACCGTGACACCGTTGGTGCCGCTCTTCTTGGCAATCGCGATGGTGACGCCGGGTGCGCCCTGGGTCTTGACGGCGTTGGCATCGGCGGCGGGACCGGTGAAATACTGCACGAAGTCCTTGGCCTCGTCGCCGCCCTCGATGACCTTGGCTACTTGGCGCAGGTAGACGGGGGCGCCGTTGCGGACGCCGACGATCAGGTTCTCGATATCGCGCGCATGCTGCAGGAAGCGGCCGGTGTTGACCTGGAAATAGTTGCCGCCGCTCTCGACCGTGCCGATATCCTTGCGGTCGTTGGCCGCCGAGATGGTCTTGGCGAGCTGGCCGACCGAGATCGAATAGCCTTTGAGGCGCTCGGGCATGACCTCGACGCGGATGGTCTCGGGGCGGCCGCCGACGATGAAGGATTGCGCGGTATCCGGAACCGTCTTCAGGCGCTGCTGCACCTCCAGTGCGACCAGCCTCAGCGCGGCGTCATCGAGCTTGTTGGACCATAGCGTGAAGGTAACGGTGGGCACGTCATCGATGCCGCGCGGCTTCACCAGCGGCTCGGAGACGCCGGGCGGAATCTTGTCGAGGTTGGACGCCAGCTTGTCGTAAAGCTTGACCAGCGAGGGTTCCATCTTCTCGCCGACGTCGAACTGCACAGTCACCATGCCGCCGCCGCGCTGTGAGGCGGAGTAGACGTGCTTGACGCCGGGAATTTCGCTCATCATCCGTTCGAGCGGATCGGTGGCGAGCGAGGCAACCTGCTCGGAGGCGGCGCCGGGGAAGGCGAACATGATGTCCACCATCGGCACTGAGATCTGCGGGTCTTCCTGACGTGGCGTGATGACGAGGCCGAGCAGGCCGAGCAACAGCAGCGCTGCCAGAAACAGCGGCGTCAGCGGTGAGTGGATGAACATCTTCGTCATCACGCCGGCAACGCCAAGCGGTTCTTCGCGATGATGCGGCTCTGCAGAAGATGGGTTGCCGGTGTTTGACACTGTTACTCTACCTTGCGTAACTCGTTGCGCTTCTCGGCAACCGGCCCGTTCTTGTGGCGGCGAACCTGGTCGACTTCCCTAACTCGTGTAGCGTGGCGTCTGTGCTGTCGAGCCCTGCCGCCCTTGCCGTACCCGCCTATTGAGCGGAGACGCCATGACCGCCGGCTTGCATCGATTGCGGCGGGCCGGCACTGGCGGTGCCCGGCGATTGCAGGATCACCTGCTCGCCGCCTTCCAATCCCGATAGAATGGTGACGCGGCCATCCGGCAGGTTGGTGCCGACGCGAACCACGCGCAATGTCGGCGCGCCGTTCTTCAAGACCATGACGGCCGGCAAGCTGCCACGCCAAACCAGGGCCTCGCGTGGGATCGCCGGCAACACGCTCGCATGCGAACCAGGATCGGCAATCATGATCTCGGCATACATGCCTGGACCGCCTGGAAGGCCGCTTGGCAGATCGAACTTGACGGTAACGGTGTGACGCGAGGCATCCGCCATCGGGAACACCTGGCTGACGCGCGCCTGAACCGGCACGCCTTGGCCGACGTCGATGCGGGCGGGAACGAACTCGCCGATGCGCAGTGCGGAAACGAGCCCAACCGGCACTTCGGCCTGGATGCGCAGGTAGGTAGTGTAGGCGATATGCATGAGCGGCTGGCCCGGCTGCACCGTGTCGCCGACCTCGACCAGCTTCTTGACGATGACGCCGTCGAACGGCGAGGTCAGGCTCGCGTCGCGGATCTTGGCGTCGAGCTGCTCGATGTTGGCGCGCGATTGCAGAATGCGCGAACGGGCGTCATCGACGCCCTTGGCCTGTCCGTAGAGATCGGCCCAGCGGCGCACATTGGGATCATTGCCACCCGAATACTGTCCGGTGAAGGGACGCATGAAGCTGTCCATCATGCCGGGCAGCGCCATGCCGGTCGGCTGACCGGTGCGAGGCGACCACAACTCGCGCGAATACTGGACGTGTGCATTGCGCAGCTCGGCTTCGGCCGATTGCAGTTGCGCCTCGGCGGCGCGGCGGCTCGCCTGCAGTGCGTCGTCGTTGATCGCGACCATGACCTGGCCAGCCGCGGCCGGATCGCCCTCGCGCCCGCCGACGGTTTTGATCTGGCCGGGAACCTGGGCTGTGAGCGTCACTTCCTTGTAGGGCACGACGGTGCCACCCACGGTGGTCAGATGACCGGCACGCTCGATGGTAACGGGAGCAGTGCGGTAGTCAGCCGCGAGTGCGGCCGGTGCGCCCGATACGATCGCAAGGATCGCGACGCAGAAGAACCTGGAAACAAAACGCATCACACCCTCGCCATCACGCTGAAGCTCTTCATGAACGGACCCGCCATCGACGGCTCTTTGATCATCGTGACGTAGTCGCCGATGACAAACTGGAGCTGTGACGACGCGTATGCCATACCAAGACTGACCATACCCGGCGGCTTTTCGAACCAACCCACCCACGTTTCCGGATCTGCGCGCAGATCCCAATCGAGCGGTTCGCCAGCATAGGCCCTGGCGGCAACAGCTCGTCCATTCTCGACCACCAGCAAGGCTCGTGGTTGCGGCTCGCCGCGAAAACCATAGCCAATGTTCGAGTCAAAACCGATCTTCCCAAGCGCACCGGCAAGAGCGGGCTCGGCATTCCAGGCGTCGCGAAAACGCGCCATCCACTCAGGTGAGAACAAGCGCATCAACGGCAACCTCCCGCCACCGCGGGGTCTTGCCGCCCCGTTCAACTATACTATGCGAGTATTCGCGAATTGCGATGCAATGCTTGTGCCAAGGGTTAATGCGCTGTAAATATTAAGAAATTCCAAAATGAATACGTTGCAAGCTCTGCAACGTATTCATTTGCTCTATGTTAAATAACGCGACGTAACGTTATGTTTCATCGATAAAATTTAAGTATGGCGAAGTTCAAACTGTTGCGCAACGTCGCGACGATTGCAACAATGGCGCTCAAAGGTAGCTGCGGCAACGAAGAACCCGGCACCTCGTAAAGTCATTCTTGTCGGGAGGATGGCTCTTGGAAACACCCAATAGCGATCAACTACGCGTACTTCTGGAAGCGGTCGTCTCATTCATCGACGAGGGGGTCATCGTCGCTGATCTCAGTGGACGCATCATCTATCACAACCCGGCGGCGGCAGCGCTGCTGGGGGCGGCCGGCAATCAGCCGCTGACATCGCTGCACGAGGTCTTGGGAGTCGATCCGGGCCAATCGATCGACCAGGCCATTGCCCAGGCGGCGCGTGGCGGCCAGCCAGGTGTGGTGACTGGTGCGGAAGTGTCCGATTTCGTCCGCTTTCAGCGCAAGGTTAACGTCGGCGGCGAGAGTCGTTATCTGGAGTTCCACAGTTGTCAGACCTGCGAGCTGGTCGGCCAGACGCGATTGATGATCATTCGCGATGTCTCCGAGCGCTACCGGCTGGAGATGCTGATCGACCGGTCGCGCGGCGATCTCGTCACCAACGACCGCAAGGTACTGGCGTTGCTGGAGCGTGTGCATCAGGTCGCCCCGGCCAACGCCTCGGTGTTGCTGCAAGGCGAGTCGGGCACCGGCAAGACCCACATCGCGCGCCTCATCCATCGGCTCAGCCGCCGCGCCAACAAGCCGTTCGTGGAGGTGAACTGCGCGGCCATCCCGACATCGTTGATCGAAAGCGAATTGTTCGGCCACGTCAAAGGTGCCTTCACCGGTGCCATGCGCGACCGGCCGGGCCGCTTCCAGGCCGCCCACGGCGGCACGCTGTTTCTCGATGAGATTGCAGAAATTCCCATGCACCTGCAGGCCAAGCTGCTGCGCGTGCTGCAAGACCATGAGTTCGAGCCGGTCGGCTCCGACAAGACCATTCGCGTCGATATCCGCGTCATCACGGCATCCAACAGCGACCTGCGCAAGTTGGTCGATGCCGGAGATTTCCGCGCCGATCTCTACTACCGGCTGGCCGTGTTCACCCTCAACGTGCCGCCGATCCGCGAACGTCGGGCCGACATTCCACTGCTGTTGAAGCATTTCTGCGAGAACCTGGAGGCGCGCGGATACCCGGCAGGCGTGTCGTGTAGCGCGGAAGCGCTGCAGATCCTCATGAACTACAATTGGCCGGGCAACGTGCGCGAATTGGAGAACGCGGTCGAGCATGCGCTGATCTGTGCCGTCGATGGCACCGTCAAGCCCGAGAGCTTGCCCGAAACGATCCGCGCCAGCGTTGCGGCGGCAGCGGCAGGTGCTGCGGCAAAGCCCGCTTGGATGCCGGCACAAGGCGCAATGGCAAGCGCCGGTCTGGGTTCTGAAGAAAGGTCGGCGGCGGCTGGTCTCACCAGCGAGGACGACAACGCCCGCCGCGAGATCGAGCAGGCGCTGCTGCAAGCCAACGGCAATCGCTCGGTGGCGGCCAAGCTGCTCGGTGTGGACCGCACGACGCTGTGGCGGCGCATGCAGCGCCTGCACATTCCGATCCCCTCGCTCAGTTGATCACACGAGGGCGAGTTCCATCCGCCCATGCCCCCCGGTTCGCCAAGACCACATCTTCCGCAGAAAAAAAATCGAGCGCCCGCACGACATGCGGGCGCTTGAGCATTCGGTGTGCCGGGAGCGCGCTCTCTCAGGGGGCTGTCGCCGCCGAGGCTTGGCGAATGTTCAGCAGGTCGGCGATCAACAGGCCATCGTCGGTGCGCAGGCCATGCTCGCCGGGGGAAATGAGGCGCTCGGCCCGGCCTGCCAGTGCCGGCACTGCGTTCATGTCCTGGCTCCAGCCGTTGACGACGCTGTCGCCGGCCAGCGGAACGCGAACATCATTGGAGCGCACCACGGAGACGTAGCGCAGCGACGGATGGGGCTGGCGGTTGAGCCAGCCGAGCAGCGTGTCGGGACGCTCGCGCCACAGGTCGCGATAGAGCACCTGAGAGCGGTTGATGGTGTTGGCGCCGAAGAACGGTGCGATCCACGACAACGGTGAGTGACCGACCATCGATCCGACCTCGGCAGTTGCTGTGCCCATGTGGGGGCTGGCGATCGTCACCAGCGTGTCGACCTTGAGGCTCGGATTGGTGACGAGTGCGAACCGCGCCACGACGCCGCCAGCCGAGTGCGCGGCAATCGCAATGCGCTCGGAGGGATGCAGCCGCGCGACTTCGGCCAGATTAGCCGACAGCACCTGGGCCTGGAACGCGATCGGCGCTTCGGTCGGCAGGTCGACCGTGTAGAGGCGGTTGGTCGCGTTGGGCGTCGCCACGGTCGAGCGGATGCGCCAGTCGGGTGCAAAATACAGATGGCCGGCATCGACCCAGCCGCGCTGATGCAGCAGTGGCGCAATGCCGCTCGCTCGCCAGCTGCCCGCCGAGCCCAGATATCCCTGCACCAGAACCAGAGTGTCGGCGCTGGCGCCCGATGAGGGAACAAGCAGCGCCGCTACGGCAGCGCCTGATGCAGCAAGCGCACGCATCGCCGACTTGGCGTGCGAGAGGCTCTTTGTGAAACGCGGACGAATTGCATTGGCGAGCATGGCGGCACCTCGTCGGTGAGGGTTCAAACGCTTACATTCGCAGTCACGAATATAATGGTGCGAGATGCACCTTTGCGCCAGGGCCGAGCGCAAAATGCGACGATATGTCGGAATCGTGGGCCTTCTTGATGCAGAGTTGCTGCCGAGGGGGTGTTCGCTGCTGCGCAGCATAGCGCGCCCGCCGGCACATCACCCGCTCTCGCGAGATTGCCTTGCAGATTTGGGGATTAGTCAAAACTAGCTGCGATGCCAAAGCATTAGGTGCATCGCAGCAGATTGTTGGTGTGCCAGAATTTCAGATATTTTCGTAAGGTTCGCAACGCGAATTGTCGTTCATTCGAATGTGGGAATGTGTTAACCAAATGCGGCTCCGTCTTAAGTCGGAGCGTGGTGCAGCCCGGGATCGAAGTTCGTCGGCGAGTAGGCCGCGACGGGTCGGCGGGAGCACTTCTCAAATCAGCTCATCCGGCTACGCACCTGATAGCCGGAGTTCTTAGGGAGTTACGTCATGAAGAAGGCTTTTGCTGCAGTCCTCGGCCTCGCGGTGCTTGGTTTGTCCACGTCGGCTTATGCCAACCCGATGGTTGGAAAGTGGGCTTGGGAAGGCTTCACCATCGAGTGCAAGGAAGGCGGCGCCAATGGCATGTCTTGCGTCGTCACTGACGGCCCGAAGAACAAGGGCATGGAGATGATCAAGTCCAAGCTCGAGCCGAAGGATGGTGCCTTCGTCGGCCAGATCGCTCACCCGATGACGGGCGAAACCTACAACGCGAAGATGGTTGCTGAGGGTGCCGATGCCTTCAAGATGGACGGCTGCACGGCGGCCGGCGCTTGCGCCAGCGGCAAGTTCACCCGCGTGAAGTAAGATCGGCGCTGGCTGGCCCCGGGCGCGGGATCTTCGAGATTGTACCGCGCGAGAGATCGCTTCAGCCTCGACGAATTGGAGACACCGGGCGCCCCGCGTCCGGTGTTTTCTTTTGTGGAGATTTTTGTCTTAGAGCAGGTTCAACCTACTTGGAATCGCCTCGTGCCATAGTGGCCTGCTCTAAGTCCTTGATTGAGAGTCTGATTCACGCCTTCGATGGAACCGGAAGTGGGGCCATCTCAGTCGATCAGGCACTAAGTCTGGTGCCGGCGATGATCCGCCTGGCAAACAGGGCAAGTCCCAGCACAATGACATCGCTGCAAGCCGTTGGCGGCCTGCGCGACGTCCTTGATTGAAATGCTGATCCGGGGTCAGGCTTGGCGGGTACGTCCGCCAAAGAATCCCAGCACGAGAGCCGCGGCAAGGAAGCCGGCGCCGATCTTCCAGAACGGCACGATGTTGAATTCCATCTTGCTGAAGTCACCGAAGTTGATGCCAGGTGCGGCCCCCAGCAAATAGCCGGCGACCTGGCAGCCGAAGAAGAAGATCGCCATACCGAAGGCAATACGTCCGGCAAGCAGCACCCAACCGCCCGTATTGGCCCGCAACACGACATGCGCAATGAGCAGCACAATGCCGAGAGCGGCTGCGGCGACGCCGAGCCACATCAGCGGCTTCATGAACGGCATCATCGCTGCCATCATGTTGATCATGAAATCCTTCATCGCAATTTCCTCCCGGTGGCCCCGTCGCGCCTCAACGGCTGTCGCAGGTGTCCTTGTTTGATCGTCAGCCAACTCTGGCCAGTGTGGCACCAGTCCGGCAACGCCATCGAGCGCTACGCTCACGCGGTCTTCGACATTGTTGGTGCTTTGCTGCAGAGGCAAAACAAAGGTGTCGAAAGCCGCGCCCCAGCTCAATCGAAAAATGAGATTGCGTGAATATGCCGCTTGGTTCGGGCGCGCCCGTGGCGCTGTTTACCCTGTTTGCGGAAGCCGAATTTCGCTAATCAAATCTGTATTGGTCGCGGCGATCTTTTTCTTGCGTGGCGGTTGGGTTGTCCGCATCATCCAGGATGAGCAATAAAGTGAGCGTGCGGTGACCGGTGGTTTGACTGCAAGCGCGCCGCGTCTTGGGATTGGGAAACAACATCGCCTCGGGGAAAACGTCCATGTTGGGTTTGGTCCGCAATATTCTCGCACTCGTTGGCCTCGCGGCGGTACTCGCCGGCGGCTACATGTACGCAAGCCACGGCAGCAAGATCTCCAAGTTCTCGAGCTTCGACCCGAAGGCGGGCGAGGTCTATAAAGAACTGGTCGACAAGCTGCTCGAGACCGGCAACGCCGCTGAAGCCACGGTGTGGAAGTCCAAAGTCAAGGAAGGCCTCACGTTCGCGGAGGTCGACCAGTCGATCAAGTCGGTCGCCAACGAGCTCAACATCAAGGATGTCGGCCAGCTGCCGCTTGGCGATCAGGTCACGGCGATGCAGGGCAAGCCGTGGCGCAAGCTCAACATCTACCTCTACTGCAACCCGCTGACGGCCGCGAAGATGATCGAATATTCCGACGCCTTCTCCGCCTACCTGCCGTGCCGCGTCACGCTGATGGAGGACAAAACCGGCAAGCTGTGGCTCTACACGCTCAACATGGACATGATGATTCATGGCGGCAAGCCGCTGCCGCCCGAGCTCAAGGAAGAAGCGCTCGGCGTCAAAAAGATCATGCTCGATATTTTGAAGCGTGGCGCGACCGGCGATTTCTGATCGCGCGTCGCTGACCGCTGACCGCTCACCGCGGGCCGCTCGTCGTTCTGCGTTGAGCTTGCTTGGGTAGCGCAGCGTGCTTCAGCGGCGGCATTTGCTGAACTTTTAAAGCATAACCAGCGGCCTTGATGGGAGCTTGCGGGCTCCGTCAAGGCCGTTGGATTGCCTGCCTCACATAACGAACACGTCGCGAATAACGAGAGTTGCTGCTCAAGCGAACTCGAGATCGCGCTGGCGGACCGTCTGGTGCATTGCTGTGGCGGCAAAGAAGTTGACGATAGACTGGATAGCAAAGACGCGCTGCGCGTCGAGCAGGACTTCGTGGTAGCAGTCGTCGAGGACGAGGATCTCAGCGCGGGCGCCGATCTTGCGCGCAATGAGTTCGGCGTTGCCCAGTGAACTCACGTCGTCGAGGCGGGCGTGCACGATCAGCGTGCGCGAGCGAATCTTGTTCAGCGCCTTGCGGGCGACGCGCGCCAACCGGTTGAACTCCATCATCTTGACGCCGCTGATCTCGAAGAAGCGTTCTTCGGGCTTGTGGGTGCGCTCCAGCATGCGGCGCACGACGACGCGCATGCGCTCGTCCTTCAAACCATAGGGCGGGCGGTCCTTGAACTTGAATAGGCGCGCCAGCCAGCGCTGGGTGACGAGCTTATAGAGTTGCAGGCTGTAGGGAACCGACCAGCCATCGGCGGTGAATGTGGGCGAGATGAGCACCATGTCGCCGAACGACCGGCGTCCTGAGTTCGCCAGCAATGCCGCCAGTAAAGCGCCGCCGCAGAAGCCGCAGACATGAACTTCGTCGCACTGCTTTTCGAGCAGATCGTATTCGGCCTCGGCCAGCCGTAGCCAATCACTCCACTGGGTGCGGTCGTCGTGGTCGGTGCCGCCGCTCAACCCATCCAGGCGGGGGGAAGAGACGCGATAGCCGCGCGCGGTGAGCTCGGAGGCGAGCGGATAAAGCTCGGCGGGGCTGCCGCCAAGGCCGTGCAGCATCAAGACGCCGATCTTGGGAGATCTGCGAGATCCGTTGCCGTTACGGGTGTCGGAACGCGGAAGTGCGCTGGCGCGAGGTGAAGTCAGCATTGATCTGGCTACGCGTTACTATTGTTCGCTACTGTTATTCGTTGCCCGTGGACATTCGCGTCCCCAGGTAGAGACCTCAAAAGTTGCCGCCAAAAAGGCAGTTGCCCGGCAGCCCCGGCTCATTGGTGCAGCCATGGTCGACGACATCGCCAGGACTTCGGCTCCTGGACGAAGACGAACCAAGCCGCTGGTAAGCTGGGATCTCCCCCCTTGCTTTGCCTCGGCGTCGCAATCGACCCAGTGGAGACCGTCCCCACGTCAGTCGAACGTTCCGCTTAGCCCTCGCTGCCCCAAGCGGTTCTCCCGTTTTCGGGATGTGAACCCAAGTTGCCAATATTAATAGCGTTAACGCAATATGCTATAATGGCGCTTTATCGATGCGGCGCATCATTCTGAAAAATAATGACAACCTTTGTTGCCTGTGATTTTTCAGCGAATTCTGGAAGTTGTATGCCAGTCGACGGTGCGTTGCGCACGCGACGCTCAGTCGCATCATTATTTCTTATTTTCCGTCACGGGGTTGCAATCGGCAGCTGTGTTGGCTGGTTTCAATGTGCAGCAGCGGGCGCGGCGTGAAGTATATTGCGAACTCTTGCAAAAAAGTGTTCGCCAACAGCGACTTGCAGCGGACATCGCAAGGGTCCGGCACCAGCAGGCAACAGCAATGTCCGCGTTCGATTTTGGGTATCCGAAATGGACAGCAGGCAGCAAAGCCGCGAGCGAGGCAGCGCTGCCGCAAGCTGGATAGCGTCGTGCTGGATTGACGAGGGAAGCGCCTGACTGGCCAGATGCGTCGGCTAAGACCTGACACGCAATGAAATGGCTCCGCGGGTAGGATTCGAACCTACGACCAACCGGTTAACAGCCGGTTGCTCTACCACTGAGCTACCGCGGAACAGGCCATCTCACGTCAGGAAACGCGGTGCCTATAGCAGAAGCCATGGGCCCGGGCCAAGACCTTAATCGCAAATCGTTCGGCAAATCCACTCGCAAGCCGCGGTTGGCGACCTGTCGTTCGGGCATCAGGGGCGATCAGGGGGGCGCAAAACAGTAGCCACATGGATGAGCGAATATCGCGAACGACAAGCGCCAGCGGAAAGCCACTCAGATGAAGGATTTGTTTTTGTTGTGAATTTTGGAGGCCACGCCCGGAATCGAACCGGGGTATACGGATTTGCAGTCCGCTGCGTC
>CAZLHQ010000093.1:0-12510 GCA_964559355.1 uncultured Hyphomicrobiaceae bacterium | reverse complement strand
GCGAGGCGCCCGTCTCGTCGATCACGTCGATCGCCTTGTCGGGCAGCTTGCGGTCATGGATGTATTTTGCCGACAGCTCCACGGCCGCCTTCACCGCGTCGTTGGAATACTTGAGCCGGTGGAACTCCTCGAAGTAAGGCTTCAAGCCTTTCAGGATTTCGATGGCGTCCTCAACCGTCGGTTCCTTGACGTCGATCTTCTGGAAGCGGCGCACCAGGGCGCGATCCTTCTCGAAGTGCTGGCGATATTCCTTGTAGGTGGTCGAGCCGATGCAACGCACGGTGCCCGACTGCAGCGCCGGCTTGAGCAGGTTGGACGCATCCATGGCGCCGCCCGAGGTCGCGCCTGCGCCAATCACGGTATGGATCTCGTCGATAAACAGAACGGCGCCAGGATAGTTCTCGATCTCGCGCATGACCGCCTTCAAGCGTTCCTCGAAGTCGCCGCGGTAGCGCGTGCCGGCCAGCAGTGCACCCATGTCGAGCGCGAAGATGGTGGCGTTCTGCAGAACCTCGGGCACCTCAGCGCGAATGATCTTGCGCGCAAGCCCTTCGGCAATTGCCGTCTTGCCGACGCCGGGGTCGCCTACCAGCAGCGGATTGTTCTTCTGCCGGCGGCATAGCACCTGGATCGTGCGCAAGACTTCCGGCTCGCGGCCAATCAACGGATCGATCTTGCCGTCGCGCGCTTTCTTGTTGAGGTTGATGCAATAGGTATTGAGCGCATCCTGCCCGGTCTTTTTCTCTTCGCCCTCGCGCATGTGTTCCTCATCCACACCGGTGACGGGACGCGGCTCGGAAAGACCGGGGCGCTTGGCGAGACCGTGGCTGATGTACTGGATCGCGTCGAAACGCGTCATATCCTGCTCCTGCAGGAAGAACGCGGCATGGCTTTCCCGCTCGGCGAAGATCGCCACCAGGACGTTTGCGCCCGTGACCTCCTCGCGGCCCGACGATTGCACATGCACGACCGCGCGATGAATGACGCGCTGAAAGCCGTTGGTGGGCGAGGCTTCCGAGCTGTTCTGCATGACGAGATAGTCGAGTTCCTGGTCGAGGAACTCGATCAACCGCGCGCGCAGCTTGTCCAGATCGACACTGCACGCACGCATGACGGCGGCGGCGTCGCGATCATCCACCAGTGCGAGCAGGAGATGCTCCAGCGTCGCGGCCTCGTGACTGCGCTCGTTGGCATATTCGAGCGCGCGATGAAGTGCGGTTTCGAGACTTTTCGAGAATGACGGCACGTGTGCCTTACTCCTTCTCTGAAGCACACACATCCCTGGTCGTGTAAGGATGGTTGCTGATGCTGGCGCGGGATAACGAGTGTCAATGCCGTACCGTTCGGTGCGTCACTCCATAAGTGTATGGTGGCTCGCCGCCGATTTACAAATTACTCCTTCTCCATGGTGCATCTCAAAGGGTGCTGGTGCTGGCGTGAAAACTCCATCACCTGCGTGACCTTGGTTTCGGCCACCTCGAACGTATAGACGCCGCACAATCCGACACCCTTGTGGTGAACGTGCAGCATGATGCGGGTGGCGTCGTCGCGGCCCTTGTTGAAGAACCGTTCCAAGACCACGATCACGAACTCCATCGGCGTGTAGTCATCGTTCAGCAGAAGCACCTTGTAGAGCGACGGCTTCTTGGTCTTGGGCCGGGTCTTGGTGACGACGCCCGTGCGCCCGTCCTCGCCGCCGCCCCCTTGCTTGTTGGCGTCATCGTTCTTGCCGGACATTTTTCCCGACATGCGCAATCTGCCGGACGTGTGAAATTCGACTGCCATTCCGCCGTTGCTCGCCTCGATCGTGCTGCCGCACCTCGTGCGGACCGAATGCTTTGCTGCTACCTGCCGGGACGCCCGGAACCTTGACATTGGAGCACCCAACCCCCTGCAATTCAACAGGCTTCGACGTGTGCTACGTTGCGCGTTCCTGGTTGGCCCAGCGACAACTTTTTACTTGTATCCACCACCACCCGCCAGCCACCGAACCGCAGGCCGACCGCATGCGGCACCGATCAAGTCCTACACGGCAGCGTGCGCGTAATGTTGGGTGTTTTCGCGACAAAAAAAGGCCCGGCTTCTCGCCGGGCCCATCGATGCGGGAATAGGGTCGTGGGGATTGGGGTGTGGGCACAAAGTGACGGCCAAATGCCGCGGGCTCAGCGACCGACGTGCATCAGCTTTTCCATCGGACGATAGGCTTCCTTGGCAAGCTCGGCATAAAGACCACCGACCTTGGCCAACTGATGCATGTACTCGTCGTAGCTGCGCTTGACGAACTTGGTCTGGATGTCGACGGCCTGCTCCAGCGACTTGGCGGCCATCAGCTTCTCCAGGGTCGAGGTGCCATCCTCGAACGAACGCTTGGTGTAGTCGGAGAATTCAGCGGCGATCGCCTGCCAGCCCTTGGTCATCTCGCCGAACATCTTCATGGCCGTTTCCATGTTGGTTTGGCCGAGCTTCTGGAAATCTTCCATTCCCTTGATCATGGTGTGACCTCTTGAGGTTGCGGGTTCCAAATGCTGCGAGATTTTGCTGCAATGCACAAAATCCATGCTCGATAAGTAGACCCAGTCGCCACTCGTTGCAAGTCCAAATTTGCTGCATTGCACAAATTGTTGACATCAAGATGTCGCACCAGACCTCGACATGACCTCTGTTAACCGCGTTTTTGGGTGAGTGTGCCTACACTTGGAAGGTTACAGGCAGCACACGCCAAAAAGCTGCCCAACAATACTGGTGTACTAGGCCATTGGGTCGAGGGCACGAGAAGCGCGGGGACGATCTTCGGACAGTTTGGTCACGAGGGCCGGTCAACCGCCGCGCGACGACAGGGTTTGCGTTTTGAGCGGAATATGAGCGGGATTTTTCTGGCACCGGCGCTTATTTGGCGCCCTTTGACGGCGTTTTCGGTGCGTCGGCTGGGTAAGCTGACGGCCGCTGCCGTGGCAGGTGCCATCACCATTTGTGGAACTTTGAGCGGTCCGGCCCACGCCGCCGAACGGTCCGCGCTGGTGATCGACGCCAATTCCGGCAAGGTGCTCCACAACACCGCCGCAGACGAGCCGCGCTATCCTGCCTCACTCACCAAGATGATGACCCTCTATCTGACGTTCGAGCTGATCGAGCGGGGCCGGCTGTCCTACAGCTCGCGGATCAAGATCAGCGCCCAGGCCGCCGCGCAGCCGCCGTCCAAGCTGGAGCTGGAAGCCGGTGACACCATTTCCGTTCGCGATGCGGTCGGCGCACTCGTCACCAAGTCGGCCAACGACATTGCCGTGGCTCTGGCCGAGCACATCGGCGGCAGCGAGGACAACTTCGCCCGCCTCATGACACGCAGGGCTCGCGAAATCGGCATGAGCCGCACCACGTTCAAGAATGCCTCGGGCCTGCCCAATTCCGAGCAGACGACGACGGCGCGCGACATGATCACGCTGGCGCTGCGGCTGCAGGACGACTTCCCCGTTCATTACAAGGTGTTCGCAACCCGCAGCTTTGCCTACAACGGGGCCAGCCACCGTAACCACAACACACTGCTTTACCATTACCGCGGCACCGACGGCATCAAGACCGGCTACACGCGGATGTCGGGCTTCAACCTCGTCTCCTCCGTGCGTCGCGATGGCCGCCACCTCGTCGCTGCCGTATTCGGGGGAAGCACGGCAGGCCAGCGCAACGCCGAGATGCGCACAATCCTCGATCGCGCCTTCGCCCGCGCCACCACCACCAGAACACGGCAGAAGGCACCCGTGCTCGTTGCCGAGCCGCGCCAGATCAAGCGACCAGCGCGCGTAGCCAGTGCTGCTCCCACACCAACGGCGGCGCCCTTACCCGCAGCATCTTCCAAGGTCACGCCAGCGCGCCAATCAACAGGCCGATCAACAGCAAGTGCTGATCCTGCCCCAGCAGCCGAGCCGGCTGCGGCGGCCGTTGCGCCAGAGCCCGACAACAGCCGCATCAAGCTCGCCACGGTTCGCCAAATCGGCGTTGCCGAGCATCTGGCAGAGCGACGCGCTGCCCGAGCCGCGCGTGCCGACGCAGCAAGAACCACCGCCGCCAGTGCCGAGCCAGAGGCTCGCCCCGCGGAAGCGCCTGCTGCGCCAACTCCGCCCGCCACGCCATCGAGCACATCAGCCTCGGGGCCCACCAGCATCGCCGAGTTGATTGCCACATCAGCGCGCGAGGAAACCAGCCCTCACCCCAGCGCGCTCGGCATGCAGGTGAACGGCGCCATTCAGCCCCCGCCTGGCCCTGATGGACCGATTGCTCTTGCCGGCAGCATGCCTTCATCCCCCGAGACGTCTAGTACAGCGCCGGGGCGAGAACCGTCGAGCCTGCAGGATCAGCTTTCACGCATCCTTGCCGACCACCGGCCAGCAGCGGCCACTTCCCAACCGGCCATCGATTCCACCAGCGCGCAGCAAGCTAGCGTGCCACGTGCCGAGCGCACCACCGCCGCTGCCCAAGCAACGCCCAACGCTGCACAGGCTGCGGCGAAGAACGTCACGGCTACCGGTGGTGGCACGTTCCTCATTCAGATTGGCGCCTACAACAGCCCCAGCGAGGCTGAAAAGTTCCTCAAAACGGCCCAGCAGCGAACCGGAACGCTGTTGAGCCGCGCCGCGCCGGTTACAGAGACTGTGACGCGTGGCGACCGCCGCCTCTACCGCGCACGCTTTGCCGGCCTCAGCTCCGCCGGCGCCTCCGAAGCCTGTCAGGAACTGCGTCGGCAGTCGATCGACTGTTTCGTCATGAAGCCCAATTGAAGCGGCCTCGATTGGCACACAACTCGAACACCACCAAACTGCAGGCTCACGTCTCGCCGTTGGCGTCGAGCAGCACGTCCTTGGCTTCATTGATCTTGGCGGCCAGGTACGTCGAGCCGCCGCGGTCGGGATGCAACTTCAGCATCAGATCGCGATGCGCCCGGCGCACATCCTCGCGGTCTGCACCCGGCTTCAACCCCAAGATCTCATAGGCCTCCTCGACGCTCATGCGCCCATCGGGGCCGGCTGCAAACTTCTCCTCACCCCGCTTTACATCCTCGCGCCACGTCGGATAGCGCTGATCGAGATAGGCTTCGACGATTTGCGCCGATTGCGGATCGGCAATACGGCAATCCTGCCACAGCAGCGCCAGTTCCTCGGGCCGCAAACTCTCGATGGCGCGACCGGCAAACAGCCCCTTCAGGACGCGCCCGGCAATGGCGCCGGTTTCGTGATCGAGCCGCATATCCAGATGCTCTGTGGTAACGCGCGAGGATTGGCCGGATGCGCCCTGGCCCGAGCCAGCGCCGAACCACCCGCCTGAGCCCGCCGATGCCAACAGCCACAATCCGAGCATCGCCAATGGCACCGCCAATGTCAGCGCGCCGCGCATCAAGAATGCAGCCGCCGCCAGCAATGCCAGAACACCGCCGGCCAAGCGAAGGCGCCGCGCCAGATCGGCCGGGTTGGCCCGCACGAACCAGGATATAGCCAGCAGAACTGCGGCAAGCGCCGTAACGCCGAGCAGAAAGGCGCGCATTAGGGTTGTCCCTTGGCCGTGGGCAACTTGGCGAGCAACTTGCGTGCACCGTCTGCACCGCGCCCGTCCCGCAGCTGCTCCAGCGCCCGCCGCCCGCCTGCCGCATAAACGGCAACCGCCGTCAGCAATTCGCGCAGTTGACGGGCGGAGCCCTTGTCGAAGCTCAGATGCGCGCCGCGTGTCAGGCGTGCGATTTCCGCGAAGGCGCGGGCGGCGACGGCATCGTATCCTTCCTGGAACAGAAACACCGGCACGCCCAGCAGCGACAACTCGCCGGCGCGCGCGGCCAGTTGGTCGACATCCTCCTCCATGCAATCGCCGACGTAGACGAGGGCATTGACGCGGCGCGCCGCCGCCTCCCCGTGCACATGCGAGAGCACCTTGCGTATCTGGGTCCTGCCGCCCTGGCACTCGACCGTCGTCATCAGCCGCGCCAGCGCCTGAGGATCGTTGACCCATTTGGAGGCGCGGCACTCCCTGAAGCCGCGAAAATAAACGAGCTGTACGTCGAGCCCGCCAACCGATTTCACGGCGTCGAACATTTCGCTTTGCAACGCCAGCGCCATATCCCAAGTCGGCGCACGGCTCATCGTGGCATCCATGGCAAACACCAGCCGCCCGCGATCACCGGTATTTACGAGCGGCGCCGACTTCATGCGCGCAACGAAGCTGGCGATTTCGGCATCTGTGCTCTGGCCGATTGCAACATCGGTCTGCGGCCGCGCTGGCGCAATCTCGCCCTGCCCGCCAACTGGTGTTGGTGCCAGCGAATCCTTGCTCGCTCCAGCATCGTTCGGCTTGGTCGGCTTGCGGGGAGTGGTCATTTCACGTCACGCACCAATGCAGCTCCTAACGCGACTTCTTCTGCCTGAAGATGGCGATCGCATGAGCCGAAAGCAATGTCGCCCGGCGACACGGCATGCCGCGGTCTTGCCGGAACGCGCTCAACCTGCTTTGGCCGCCTTCGCCGTCCCTGGATGGTCGGGAGCCGCCAGCAACTCGTAATTGCCGCCGCTCGCGGTGACGTCGATGGAAACGACGCGCTCGCAGCATAGCGCCTGTAACATCAGCGGCCCACCCGCTTTCGGCCCGGTTCCCGACAGCCCCACACCCCCAAACGGCTGCACACCGGGCACCGCACCTATCTGGTTGCGATTGACGTAAATGTTGCCGACGCGGGCATGGCGCACGACGTAGTCGGCGACACCCTCGATGCGGCTGTGCACCGACAGCGTCAAACCATAGCCGGACGCATTGATGGCTGCGACGACACGATCGAGATGGCCGCGCGCATAGCGGATGACATGCAGGATCGGTCCGAACACCTCCCCGCCAATGTCGTCGATGCGCCCGACCTCGTAGACCGCAGGCGTCACGAACGTCCCGACCCGGCAGGCGTCGGGCAGCGCCACATCGACAATCCGCTTATGGGTCCGCGCCATCTTGAGCTTGTGCGCATCCAGCCGATCTTGCGCGGCTTCCTCGATCACCGGTCCAATGTCGGTGGCGTAGTCGAGCGGATCGCCGATGTCCAAAGCCTCGGTCGCCCCTGCCAGCAGCTCGATGACGCGCGGCGCAACATCGTCTTGCACGAACAGCACGCGCGCCGCCGAGCAGCGCTGGCCGGCACTATCGAAGGCGGAGCGCACGACATCGCGCACCACCTGCTCGGGCAGGGCCGTGCTATCGGCGATCATGGCGTTGACGCCACCCGTCTCGGCGATCAGCGGCACCATCGCGCCGCGACGCTCGGCCAGCGATTTCTGGATGGTCCAGGCGGTCTGATTTGAGCCGGTGAAGAGGATGCCCTTGATGCGCGGATCGGCCACCAGCGCAGCGCCGACTTCGCCTGCCCCCGGCAACAGATGCAGGCACTCGGGCGGCACGCCGGCCTCGTGCAACAGTTTGACGGCGAGGAACGCGGTGATCGGGCTCTGCTCGGCAGGCTTGGCCAGCACCGGATTGCCGCTCGCCAATGCCGCCGCGATCTGACCGGTGAATATTGCCAGCGGGAAATTCCACGGCGAAATGGCCGCGATCGGCCCGCGTGCCCGCAACTGCCAGGAGTTGAGTTCACCCGTCGGCCCTTTCAACCGGCGAGGTCCAGCCAGCACGGCGCGTGCCTCGCTCGAATAGTAACGCAACAGGTCGACGGCCTCGCGCAGATCGGCCTGCGCATTTTCCACCGTCTTGCCGGTCTCGCGGATCATCGCCGCCATCAGACGCGCCCGATCGCGCAGGAACATGCGGGCCGCGACCTCCAAAATCTCGGCGCGCTTATCAGCCGGCGTCATGTCCCAGCCGTGGGTGGCATCAACCGCACTTTCGATGGCGCGGCCGATCGTCTCGCGCGAGGCCGTCTTGACCGTTCCTAGCCGTTCGCGGCGGTCGTGCGGGCACAAAGCCAATTGCGGCTCGCCCACCTCCTCGATTACTTTTCCTGCAACAATCGGTCGAGCGAGGAATGGTTGTTTCAGGCTTTCGCGGATCTGCGCGAGGAGGTCGCGTCGCACGGCCGGCTCCGTCAGTGCCAAGCCTTCGGCAACCAAACGCTGCGGCAGCAGGATTTCACGCGGCTTCACCAATGCCACATGCGGCGCAACGCGCGACTTGTCGCCTGATGCCCAATCGCGCGCCAGCACCACCACCGGATCGGCAACGATCTCCTCGACACTGGTGGTATCGTCGGCGAGCTGATGCACGAACGAGGAGTTGGCGCCGTTTTCGAGCAGGCGTCGCACCAGATAGGACAGCAAGTCCTCGTTGTTGCCAACCGGGGCATAGATGCGGCAAGGCCGGCCGAGCCCCTGCGGACCATTGACGTCGGCATAGAGCGCATCACCCATGCCGAACAGCCGCTGGAATTCGAAACGCCGGCCACCGCCGGCGATGTGCACTGCGGCCAGCGTTTGCGCATTGTGCGTCGCGAATGCGGGATAGAATGCCTGCGCATCGCCCAGCATGTAGCGCACGGCTGCCATGTAGGAGAGGTCGGTGTGCGCTTTGCGCGTCAACACCGCATAGTCGGCAAGCCCGCGCTCCTGCGCCCATTTTATCTCGCTGTCCCAATAGGCGCCTTTGACCAGTCGCACCGGGATTCGCTTGCCTGTCGTTTGCGCCACGCGGCGAAGCCATCGCAGCACGGGAACGGCGCGCTTGGAATAGGCCTGCACGGCGATGCCAAGCCCGTGCCAATCGGCCAATGCGGGATGGACCATAGCCGCGGCGAACGCTTCCAGCTCGATGTCGAGGCGATCCTGCTCTTCCGCATCGATCATCACGGCGATGCCGCGTTCGCGCGCCGCCCTCACCAAGGTGATGAGGCGCGGCATCAGCTCGACGGCAAGCCGCCGCTCCTTGCCGGGCTCGAAGCGCGGATGGATCGCCGACAGCTTGACGGAGATATTGGGCCGCGCCATCAGCGCATCGGGATGCATCGACGATAGCGCACCGGCCGCCTTGCCGATGACATCCAAGGCATGCATGTAGCGCTCGAAATAGCGCTTGGCATCGTTATCGCTGCGCGCTGCCTCTCCCAACATGTCATAGGAGAAGCGGTAACCAGCCGCTTCCAGCGGCCGTGCCTCCTTCAGCGCTGCCTCGATGGTGCGACCGATAACGAACTGCTCCCCGAGCAGCTTGACCGCACGGCGCAAGGCCTGGCGGATGACACCTTCACCCGAGCGTGAGACGAGCCGCTTGACCGCATCGACCGGCGAGCGACCTGCCGCGTCCCCGAGCTTCACCACGCGCCCGGTCAACATCAAGCCGAAGGTCGAAGCGTTGACGAAGAAGCTGCCCGACGACCCCATGTGGCGGGTCCACTGCCCTTCACCGATTTTCTCGGCGATCAGGCGGTCGGCAGTCTCCGCGTCGGGAATTCGCAGCAGCGCTTCGGCAAGGCACATCAGAATGACGCCCTCCTCGCTCGACAGGGCGTATTCCTTCATGAAGGCGCTGACACCGCGTGTGTTCGCCTTGTCGGAGCGCGCCGCCACCACCAGCCGCCGGGCCAACACAGCCGTGCGCTGCGCATCGTCCTCGCTCCAGGCCGCCCGTTCGATCAGCGCGCCGACCAGCCGCGTCTCGTCGTGCAGATGATAGGTGGAAATCTCCTCGCGCGAGGCAAGCGTCTCTGCACGCGATGCCGCATCTGCCACTTTCGCTGCCTCAACGGTGGATTTGAATGCCGCCATGTCGCCCGCGCCCGCTCCGCATCGCCTTGCCGATAACCCTTGCCGATCATGCGCCTCGCCGCGTCGGCGATTCGCCATGTGCGGCAGAGTAGCAAATCGAGCGCGCGGCGGCGCGTGCCGCGGCGGGATACACGCATGCCCATGCCCAACTGTCTCTTGACGACGTGTCCTGCCAGTGTCGTGATCGCGAAATTCGTCACACTATGCAGCAGGCGGCGAACGCATTTCGCGATCTGAACGACACTAGCCAACCATATGATTCTCGTGTGATTCAGAATGAGAAGTCCGTTGCATACGTCTCGGCTGTGTCGGAAGACGGACTTCTCGTTTATCCCACGAGAGACAGCTTGCGCCTCAGCCGAGCGTCAACCCGTCACTCCATGCCGGTTGAATGCCCGCAGGAGCGCATCGACACGAGAGCATCGACACGAGTCCGGATCATGGCGAAAAGGATAGGCACCGTGAAAGTTGTACGCACCTTGAAGGAGTTGCGCCGCCGCATCGCCGAGTGGCGGCGGGCCGGCGAAACGGTTGCCCTTGTGCCGACCATGGGTGCGCTGCATGCGGGCCACATGACATTGGTCACGACCGCACGCAAGAAGGCCGACCGGGCGGTCGTTTCGATCTTCGTCAACCCGACCCAGTTCGCCCCGACCGAAGATCTTGCGCGCTACCCGCGCGACGAGACCGGCGACCTCGCCAAGCTCACCAGCGCCGCCGCCGACCTGGTATGGGCGCCGACCGTCGATGAAATGTATCCGCCGCACTTCGCCACCCGCATCGATCCCAAGGGCGCAGCGGAAGATCTCGAGGGTTCCTTTCGTCCGCATCACTTCGGCGGTGTCGCCACCGTCTGCTGCAAGCTGTTCAGCCAGGTGACGCCGGACGTCGCCTTGTTTGGCGAGAAAGATTATCAGCAGCTGTGCGTCATCCGCCAGATGGTGCGCGATCTCGATCTGCCGCTGGCGATCCACGGCGTGCCGACGGTGCGTGAACGCGACGGCTTGGCGCTGTCCTCGCGCAATGCCTATTTGACGCCCGAGGAGCGAATCGCCGCACCGGCGCTCAACGCGGCAATTCGCGCCGTCGCCGAGAAAATGGCGGCGGGCGGACGCGAGGCCGCGGCTGTGAAGGCGGCCATTGCCAGCATTCTCAAGGCCGGTTTTGCCAAGGTCGATTACGTCGCCGTGCGCGACGCCGAAACGCTAGGTCCCTGGTCAGCCGCCAGTGGCCGGCCAGGGCGCGTGCTGACGGCGGCGACACTAGGGCGCACGCGCCTTATCGACAATATCGCCATCCCGCGCGCGAAGACTTGATAGTGAGAGAGCCGACATCGGCCGATGATCGGCCCTTTGAAGTTGGTGGCGACGTGCACTCGGCCCCCGGCATCACGACACTCGGCAAAAGGGCAACGCGCCATGACACGTCGGCAAGCGGAAATCACCTATGGAGCGATCGCGGGTGCGCTGGTCGGCCCCGCCTACATCATCGGCCGCGCCTGGTGGGCAGGCGACATGTCCACGATCACGGGCGCGCAGATCCTGATGGCCGTCGGCGTCGGCGCGTTTGCAGGGGCATTGGCCTTCATTATCCGTGGCAGCGGCAACTGACGCGCTTCGTCATGGTTTGCACGAGGTGATCGAGCAGCGCACATTGCGCCCCTTCGACCGAGCAAAACAGTTGCCCAGCGCCAGCCGCTTGGCGCGATCCAGATTCGGGCTGCGCCCCCAGCCTTTGGCCCAGCCGGCCTTCTGGTTGCTCCACGCTTCGCAATACCAAGCCCCAGCGCTGCCCGATCCCACGACCAGCCCCGCCACGGCAAAAAGTGCCGCACACGACATACTTCGCAACGCCAGTTTCGCTGTCATGGCAACACCATCCTATAAACGGCATCAAGGGCCGCTGATCGACACTTGCCTAACCGCACTCTATTTCTGCGGCCAGGACACGACAATCACCGCTCTGAGCAAAGTCGCGTTGTTACTGCCGTCGCAAAGATAAACCAACGCGTCTTCATTAGGTTAGCTGCATCCCGATACTGCAACCTCAATTTGGCGCGCGCCTGTGATGCAGAATTTTTGTCCCAACTTGCACGCAGGCCACAGCTTGCCAAGCCGCTCACCCCCATGTCATCTGAGCGCAATCGAAACTTCCAAAGAGATTCGCCGGACACTCGTGTCGCGCGTCGGCTCCGGGCCAATCCCGACCAGCAGAAGACAGCGCATCATGGGCCAGCCTAATCGCGACCTCTTTGCCACAGCGCCCGAGGCCATGACCAACAAGACGCAAGCGCGCAGCCGCGCGCCGAACGAGGCTCCCGACAGCTACACCGCCGCCGACATCGAGGTGTTGGAGGGCTTGGAGCCTGTGCGCCGCCGCCCTGGCATGTACATCGGCGGCACCGATGAGAAGGCGCTGCATCACCTGTTCGCCGAAGTAATCGACAACTCCATGGACGAGGCGGTGGCCGGTCACGCCACCTTCATCGAGGTGCGCCTCGACACCGACGGCTTCCTGTCCGTGACCGACAATGGCCGCGGCATTCCCGTCGACATGCATCCCAAGTTCAAGACCAAGTCGGCGCTCGAAGTAATTATGACGACGCTGCATTCGGGCGGAAAGTTCGACGGCAAGGCCTACAACACATCGGGCGGTCTGCACGGCGTCGGCGTCTCTGTCGTCAACGCACTGTCGGAGACCTGCGAGGTCGAGGTCGCGCGCGACAAGCAGCTTTATCGCATGGTGTTCTCGCGCGGGGCGGCGCAGACCAAGCTCGAGAAGCTCG
>CAZLHQ010000092.1:0-12553 GCA_964559355.1 uncultured Hyphomicrobiaceae bacterium | reverse complement strand
AACGAGAGGATGTAGGCGAGCGTGCCGGTCATCGCCTCGGGGATCGGCGGGCAGCCTGAGATATTGATGATGGGCTTGTCCTTGACGATCTCGCTGATTGCGGCAGCGCCGGTCGGATTGGGCCGCGCCATCGGAATGCCGCCAAACGCAGCACAGGTGCCGACTGACACGATGGCGAAGGCATCCTTGGCCGTGTCTTTCAGCATCTGCAGATTGGTCATGCCGGCAATCGTCGAATAGATGCCGTCATCCTTGGTCGGCACCGAGCCGTCGACGACGACGATGTACTTGCCCTTGTTCTCCTTCATCGCCGCTTCGCGGGCATGCTCGGCGGCATCTCCTGAAACCGACATCAGCGTGTGATGATAGTCGAGCGAGATGAGGTCGAAGATCATGTCCTCGAGCGTTGGGCTGTGCGAGCGCGTGATCGATTCGGTGCAGCCGGTGCATTCCTGGAAGGAAAGCCATATGACGGATTGGCGCCGCGCCTTGGCGAGGTTTTGCGCGATCACTTGCGAAGCACCAGCCGGCAACGCCAGGATCGATGCGACATAGGCGGAATATTTGAGGAAGGCACGACGCGAAACTCCGCGTTGCGCCAGCGCCGTTCCGAGTGTCGAAGGTTCGCTCATCTTTCCTCCTGCCATTCTGTGGGGCGCGCCGATTGCGGATCGTTTGAGTCCATCGTGGCTTTCTCGAGCAAAGTCAGCAGACGCGCCAAGCCGTCTCTCGCATCATCGACATGCGTTGCGAGGATTTTAGGTATGCGCGTCACGACGATCTCTTCAGAAGCGATCCGGTCGCCCTCGCCACGGTGACGCACCCACCAGACTCCCGAGATCGCCGTCTCCCAGATCTCGCTCGTGCCTGCCACGGTGATGATCGCCGACACCTCGCCTTGGCCCAATCGGGCTTCCAGTTCGATGCGATCGAAATCGGTGAGAGGCATGCCTCGCAGATCGATGGCGCCGCTCTCACCCGTCTCCAGGAAGCTCGCCAGCAATTGCGCGATCTCGCGAAGGATGGCGTCGGACATTCCGGTGCGGCCGGGCCACCCGCCGGACTTTGCAGGCGCATTGGTCATGTTTCGGCTCCACTTGTGGCCGCTTCGCCAGCGTCGGCTCGCCAGCGGCGCAATAGCTCGCTCACCGCTCTTTCCGCGGCAGGAATTGCGGCAGCAACCGGCGCTGTCGGCTCCAGTCCCCACGTCACCGATTGCGGTTGCACGGCGACCAGGGCCCGCAATTGCGGACACCGTCCGAGCAAGGATGCTGTGGCGATGAGATCGAAAGCGGCGACCTCGTGCGGGGTTCTCTTCTTGCCGCCGAGCTGAGTGTCCATCGCGGCACCCTCGAAGGTGGCGACCGTGCCGGGAGCTGCTCCGATCTCCGAGGCATCGACGAGAATGAGCCCGTTGGCGGCCTCGACATCGGGAAGAAGGTTCAGACCGATCGTGCCACCGTCGACAAAAATGATGTTGTCGTCATGTCGGGTCGTTCGCTGCAGCGATGTCACCACATGCACGCCCACGCCATCATCGCTCAGCAGCGTGTTGCCCAGTCCAAGCACAAGGATTGTCGCTGCGTCGGCCATGCGGCGGCTTGTCATCGAATTCGAGCACACGCTGGCGCGCGCACTCTGATTGCAAACGGGTCCAATATTTTCTACGCTTAAGGGTGTTTCAGAAAAAGAACATTGATTTGGATTAAGGACTCGCACGCTCGTCCTCGTCAAAGACGTAACTTGTCACGCTACCCGTTGCGAGCAAGCGGTATTCAAGCGGCATTGTGGTGGCGATTGATACGAACTCAACTCGAAGGCCGGTCGCACATGTGCCTTGCCGTACCAATGCGAATTGTCACAATCGACGGGTTTGTTGCGCGCTGCGAGGCGAAGGGCATCGAGCGCAGCGTCAATCTCATCCTCATGCAGCACGAGACGTTGGCGCCCGGCGATGTGGTGATGGTGCACGTCGGCTACGCTATTCAAATGATGACGGAAGAAGAGGCGCGCGCCAGCTGGGACCTCATCGACGAGATGTTGGAGGAGGAGGAGAAGCTGCAGGCGCAAGCGCCGATGCCTGACGATGCGAACGCCACGCCCAACACCAGGGCAGGTGTGGGAGATGCATGAGCTGGCAGTTGCTCAAGGGCTGCTGGAAGAGACCGCTCGCGTCGCCTCGCAAAACGGGGCCATGCGGGTGGAACGCATCGTTGTCAGGGTCGGTGCGCTGAGCGGCGTCGAGCCGGAGCTCTTGCAACGCGCCTTTCTCGTCGCAAGGGCAGGTTCGTGCGCTGGGCAGGCGGACCTCGAGATCGAAGCCGGTGCGATCGAGGTGCGTTGCCGGCAGTGCGGCGAAGTTGGTCCGGCGGCGGTGAACCGCCTCGTCTGCGGGGGCTGTGGCGCTTGGCAGGTTGATGTCGTCGTCGGAGAAGAATTGCTGCTTGTACGGCTCGAGCTCACGGATTTCGCCGCCGACGCAGGCTTGGCAGAGATAAGGAGCACCTGAGGTCATGTGCCAGACGTGCGGTTGTGCCATCACACCGGCAAGCGAGCAGCCCATATCGGGCGAGACGACGCTGTTTCGAGGCCCGCGTCGGCAGGGCGGCTCGACGACGATCGAGGTGCTTTCCAATCTACTGTCGGCCAATGATCGGCAAGCCGCCCACAACCGCGCTCATCTCGACCATCACGGCGTGCTTGCGATCAATCTCATGTCGTCGCCGGGCTCGGGCAAGACCAGCTTGCTGGAAGCGGCCATCGATGCGCTCAACGGCCGCTTCAGGATCGGTGTTATCGAAGGCGATCTTGCGACCGAGAACGATGCCGCGCGGATTCGCGCCAAGGGTGTTCCTGCACTCCAGATCACGACCGGGCAGGCCTGTCATCTCGATGCCCACATGGTGCACGGCGCGCTGCACCAACTCGATCTGTCGACCCTGGATATGCTGTTCATCGAGAACGTCGGCAACCTCGTGTGCCCGGCGAGCTTCGACCTCGGGCATCACTTGAATGTGACGCTGCTGTCTGTCACCGAGGGGGATGACAAGCCCGCCAAGTACCCCGTCATGTTCCGCGTCGCTGACCTGGTACTGCTCACGAAGTCGGATCTGCTCGATGTTCTCGGCGATGATTTTCATGTCGAGAACGCGGTTCGCCATGTGCGCGAGTTGGCCAATGCCGCTCCGGTGCTGACCGTTTCAGCTCGCCGGCCGCAGGGCATTGCCGGTTTCATCGACTGGCTCGGCGCGCAGATCGCCGCGCATCGCGGGGGCACGATGCAGCGCCCGCGCATCCACCGGGACGAGGCGATGGCAGCGCATGCGCTGGAAATGCACCCATGAGCACGAGCACGAGTAGCACGCACGATCCCGCACGCGAATGGTTGAAGCGCATCCAGGCGATGAAGATCGATCGGCCGTTGCGCATCATGAATGTTTGCGGCGGTCATGAACGCACCATTGCGATGGCGGGGCTCAGGGCTGCGTTACCACCCAACATCGAGCTGATCGCCGGTCCTGGGTGTCCTGTCTGCGTCTGTCCCGAGGAAGACATCTACGACGCCATATCGCTGAGCCTGCGCGACGGTGTAACGGTCGTCGCATTCGGTGATATGCTGAGGGTTCCAGCCAACGTGCCCAAGTCGCAGCCACGCTCGCTCGACGAAGCGCGTGCGGCGGGCGGGCGTGTTCGCCCCATCGCTTCGCCTGCAGACGCCGTGCGCATTGCGCGTGAAGAGCCCGACCGGCAGATCGTGTTTTTTGCTGCCGGCTTCGAGACGACGACGGCGCCACTCGTCGGGCTCATCGCCCAGGAGCTGCCGCCGAACCTGAGCATTCTGCTGTCGGCGCGGTTGACGTGGCCAGCGGTTGCAATGCTGCTCAAGAGTGACAGTCCGGGCTTTGAGGCCCTGATCGCGCCAGGACATGTGTCGGCCGTCATGGGGCCCGAGGAGTGGCAGTTCGTCCCCGAGCAGCATGGTTTGGCGACCGCCATTGCGGGATTTTCGGCGGAAGGATTTCTCGGCGCCCTGCATGCGGTCATCGTGCAGATGATGGAGGGGCGGGCAACGCTCGAGAACTGTTACGGGCGGGTTGTGCGCACTGGCGGCAATCCGACAGCACGGGCATTGCTTGAAAGCACGCTCGATGTCGTCGATGCGAATTGGCGCGGCATCGGCATCATCCCGCGCTCGGGGTTTGCATTGAAGGCGGCATTCGCCGGCATCGATGCGCGCCAGCGCTTCGGTCTCGACGGCGACCCCAACCGCAAGCGTGCCGGTGAAATGCCGCCAGGTTGCGATTGCGCCAAGGTCGTGCTCGGCAAGTTGAAGCCGGATCAATGCCGGCTCTATGCCGAGGCCTGCACGCCGCGCAATCCGGTCGGCCCGTGCATGGTGTCGGACGAGGGCGCCTGCCATATCTGGTGGACAAACGGCGTGCGCAAGCGGGCAGATACGCCGACGGCAGCCTGAATGACGAAGCAGACGCGGCACACCGGTGGCTCAGCCTGCGCAACTGGCAGTGCCGATCCGGTCCTTGCGCGCTCCCTTGTCGTGCGCGGGCGCGTGCAGGGCGTCGGCTTCCGGCCATTCGTGCAGCGTCTCGCCACGGCGTCGCGCGTTGCGGGCGTGGTGAAGAATCTGTCCGGTCAGGTGCTGATCCATGCCGAAGGGACGGCCGATGCGCTCGAGGTGTTCGAGGCCGCAGTACTGCAAGAGGCTCCTGGCCTGTCGCGTCCGCAGCTTGCGAGCGCTCGCGATGCGGTTGTGGTCGGGTACAGCGGCTTTACGATCGCTCCAAGTGAGGTCAGCAGCGGTGCTGAAATCCACATCCCGCCGGACCAATCGATTTGTCCCGATTGCCTGGCGGAAATGCATGACGCCGCGGACCGTCGATTTCGCTATCCATTCATCAACTGCACGGCGTGCGGGCCGCGCTACACCATCATCGAGTTGTTGCCTTATGACCGCTCGGCCACCAGCATGTCGGCTTTTGCGATGTGTCCGTCCTGCCGCGCCGAGTACGAAAATCCAGCCGATCGCAGGTTTCACGCCGAGCCCGTCGCCTGCGCCGAATGCGGCCCCTCTGTCGTATTCCGTCGCGTGCACGACGAAGTCGGCGCCAATCTAGATGGCGAACTTGCGCTGGCGGCCGCGATCAGTGCGCTACGCGACGGCGGCATCGTTGCAGTGCGGGGCATCGGCGGCTATCACCTGATGTGTGCTGCCGACGATGATGGAGCCGTCGCCCGGTTGCGTCAGCGCAAGCGGCGGCCACACAAGCCGCTGGCCGTGATGTTCCCGCGCGCAGGTGAAGATGGGCTCGAAGTCGTGCGCCGCAGTGTTGTTGTGGACGAGCAGGCGGCGCGGCATCTTTGCGACCCGGCCTCTCCGATCGTCGTGCTGCCGCGCAAAAGTACGTGCCCGCTGAGCCACGGACTTGCTCCCGGGCTCGGCGATCTGGGCGTTTTCCTTCCCTATAGCCCGCTGCACTACCTGCTTCTTGACGGCTTTGGCGCGCCGCTTGTTGCGACGTCGGGCAATGTGAGCGGTGAGCCGGTGATTACCGCCAGGGATGATGCCGAGTTGCGTCTCGGCATGATTGCCGACGCGTTTTTGCATCATAATCGCGAGATCATCCGCCCGGCGGACGATCCGGTGTTGCGACCGATTGCAGGACGTGTGCGGCCGTTGCGGCTCGGTCGCGGCATCGCCCCGCTCGATGTCGCCTTGCCAGTAGCGCTCGAGCAGCCATTGCTGGCGGTCGGAGGTCAGGACAAGGTGACCGTCGCGTTGGGCATTGGCGATCGTGCGATCATTTCACCCCATATCGGCGATCTGGCGACACCGCGGGCATTCGACCAGATGGTGCGTCTGGCGGGTGAGCTGCCGCGGCTTTTTCAGGCGGAGCCTGCCGCCATCGCCTGCGACTTCCATCCGGGCTTTTCTGGCACCCGCTGGGCGCGCCGCCAGGGCTTGCCCGTCATTGCCGTTCAACATCACGCCGCACACGCATCCGCATTGGCGGCAGAACACCCCGGCATTGCGCGATGGCTCATCTTCGCGTGGGATGGCGTGGGCTTTGGCTCAGACCGAACGCTGTGGGGTGGTGAAGCATTGATCGGCGCCCCCGGAGACTGGCGGCGCATCGCGAGCATGCGTCCGTTTTGTCCACCCGGCGGTGATCTGGCTGCGCACGCGCCATGGCGATCGGCCGCCGCGCTGATGTGGGAGGCAGGCCGCGACTACATGCCCCCTGTTGATGCTACCGCCGGCGAAATGGTGCGGCGTGCCTGGGAGATGAAGCTCAACGCGCCGCAGACATCTGCTGTCGGGCGCTTGTTCGATGCCGCTGCCGCTCTCGTCTGCGGTGCGGCAGAGACGACGTTCGAAGGTCAGGGGGCGATGCAACTCGAACATTTTGCGGCCCGCTGTTCAGATTGCGATTCCCTCGATCGGGTTGCGCTGCCACTGGTGGTGGACGAGAGTGGCGTGCTGCGCAGTGATTGGGCTGCTCTGCTGCCGATGCTGTGCGATCAATCGGCCAGCCAGGAAGCGCGTGCGTTGCAATTCCATATCAGCATGGGCGAGGCGCTTCTGGCGCAAGTCGCGGCCATCAGCGCCTTTGAAACGTTCGATGCGATCGGGTTGACGGGCGGCGTTTTCCAAAACCGAATCCTTGCAGAGCAGGTGATCGCGCGGTTGCAGGCGGCGGCCTACACGGTCGAGTTGCCTCGTGTGACGCCGATGAACGATGGCGGACTTGCATTTGGTCAGGTGGTCGAGGCGGCAGCGCGGCAAAAGAGGCGTGCTGCTGCGAGCGGAATGGGGCGGGAACAGTGAGCGACAGGTTTATCCGTCTTGCGCACGGCAATGGCGGCCGCTTCATGCGCGAGTTGATCGAACAGATCTTTGTCCGCCATCTGGCTGCGGATGGCCCCGATGTCACGCTCGATGCAAGCCCGTTTGATCTTAGTGCCGGAGTGCCGATGACAACCGTGGACGGTTTTGTCGTCCAGCCGATCGAGTTTCCCGGAGGAGATATCGGCACGCTTGCCGTCAATGGTACGGTCAATGATCTCGCCGTGAGCGGCGCCATTCCACACTACCTGACGCTGTCGGCGATTATCGAGGAGGGGCTCGAGATCGCACAGCTCGAGCGCATCGTTGCCAGCCTTGCCGGCGCAGCGCGCAAGGCCGGCGTCAAGGTGGTGGCGGGCGATACGAAAGTGGTTCCGCGCGGCAACGGCGGTGGCATCTATTTCGCGACGACCGGCATCGGCGTGCGCCCGTCGCATGTGCGTCTCGGCTTTGATCTCATTTCCCCAGGCGATGCGATACTCGCCAGCGGTCCCATCGGCGATCACGGCGTCGCCGTGCTGCTTGCGCGCCAGGAATTCGATCTCAGCGGCAGCATCCGTTCCGATTGCGCTCCGGTCATCGCGCTGGCTCAGACGGCAGTGGAGCATGGCGCGCGCTTCATGCGCGATCCGACGCGCGGCGGTCTCGCGGCGGTCGCCAATGAGATTTGCGCCGCCACCGGCTTTGGCGTGCGGCTTGACGAGAACCGCGTGCCGATCCGCGATGAAGTGCGCGGGGTGTGCGAGATGCTGGGCTATGATCCCTATTATCTCGCATCAGAAGGCCGCGTCATCGCCGTTGTTGGCGCGGCGTCCGTAGACGCACTGCTTGCTTCGTGGCGGTCCATCGCGGGGGGGGAGGCGGCAGCGATCATTGGCAATATCACCGAGCCGCCGCAACGCGTGGTGCTGGAAACGTCGGCTGGCGGGCAAAGGCTCATCGGTGAGTTGGAAGATGAGCCTTTGCCCCGCATCTGTTGATGCAGGGCGCATTGCTCGACCGATCCGGTTCCAAGGGCTTGGAAGACGCTTTCCCGTCGTGACCGCGAAAATGGCTATATTCTTCTGCAGGTGACGAGCATGGGTCTCGATCATTGTGCTGGCTGTGCATTGGCGCCATCTCGGGCTGGTCTACCTGCCGGAATTCGCCGAGTATGCAGATCAGGCAGGGGTCTACGGTAGACCTGGATGTGGCCGTCAATTTCGAGGCCGTCTTGCGGGAATGGCTCATTCACTCGGGAAGACTGCGATGACACTCCATCTCGTCAAGCTGTGCGTGGGGGCGACCTCGATCGAGGATCTGGCGCAGTGGCAGAGCGAGCGCATCGCCGAGGCGAAGAAACGGGACCGTAAGGCCGAACTCTTTCACACCACCTTTCAGACGCCCAAGCGACAGGCCGAGCTGCTCGACGGCGGCTCGCTCTACTGGGTGATCAAGGGCGCCATCCAGGTGCGCCAGAAGCTGATCGGCTTTGGTGAAGGCAAGAAGGAGGATGGCTCGCCGTGTTGCCTGCTGCTGCTCGATCCCGCGCTGGTTGCGGTGCGGCCGCAGCCCAGGCGCGCCTTTCAGGGCTGGCGCTATCTGGCGGCAAGCGATGCCCCTGCCGATCTTCGCGCTAATGGCGACGGCGCACTCAGCGGCCTGCCCGAGCGCATGCGCCGCGAGCTTGCCGAACTCGGCCTTATCTGATCAAGTCCCGAGGCGCTGGGCGGCGGCAGGTCTGCCCATCCAAGTCAATCCAGATGTCGCGCACGATGTCACGGAACGCGGCACAACGCGGGCGCGGGAGGCGCTTACGTCCATGAGCCATCCGCTCGTCAATGCCCGTATGCGCGCTATCGCGCCGACGGTTCCCTTCGTCGGACCCGAGGCCCTGATGCGCCATTCCGGACACAAGTTTGTCGCCCGCATCGGCGCCAATGAAAGCGTATTCGGGCCTTCGCCGAGGGCGGTCGAGGCGATGGCGCGGGCAGCGGCCGAGAATTGGATGTATGCCGATCCCGAAAACCACGAGCTGCGTTCGAGCATCGCCCGCCACATGGGCATCGGACCCGAGAACGTCGTCATCGGCGAAGGCATCGACGGGTTGCTGGGGCTGACGCTGCATGTGGTGCTGTCGCCGGGCGATACGGTCGTGACCTCGGACGGGGCTTATCCGACCTTCAACTTCCACGTTGCCATGCATGGTGGCCGTCTCGTCAAGGTTGCCTATCGCAACGACAAGGAGGATCTGGCCGCGCTGCTCGATACCGCCAAGCGGGAAAAGGCGCGCGTGCTCTACGTATCCAATCCCGACAACCCGATGGGATCGTGGTGGCGCGCAAGCGAGATCCAGCACCTGATCGATACTGTTCCTGGCGACATGCTGCTGATCCTCGATGAGGCTTATGGGGACACGGCACCTGCGGGAACGCTGCCGGGCGTCGACTTGAGCAGGCAAAACGTGCTGCGCTATCGCACGTTTTCCAAGGCCTACGGACTTGCAGGCGCGCGTATCGGCTATTGCTTTGGTCCGGCCGAGCTGATTGCCGAGTTCGAGAAGGTCCGCAACCACTATGGCATCAACCGCGTCGGCCAATTGGGCGCGCTGGCCGCACTCGAGGATCAGGAGTATCTGGCAACAGCGGTTGCCAACATCGCTCGCGCACGCCAGCGCATCGGCGACATCGCCCGTGACAACGGCCTTATCCCTTTGCCCTCTGCGACCAACTTTGTCGCCATCGATTGCGGCCGCGATGGCGCGTTCGCCAAATCGGTGCTCGATGGTGTGCTCGCCCGCAACGTCTTCATTCGCATGCCGGGCGTCGCGCCGCTCAATCGATGCATTCGCGTCTCGTGCGGCAGCGACGACAACCTCGACCGCTTTGCCGAGGCACTGGCGGGCAGCCTTGCGTCTTTGTGACGACGCATGGCTGCGCCAGCCGAGGGACTGGCACCGCGATCGGGCTCGAAACGTATCGCATCTCGACTCAATGCCGCGGGCCACTATCGGCGAATGTCTCAGCCAGCTCCTCATCGATCTGGCGCACCGTATTGCTCCAGGCTGGCACCGCTTCAGTGGCGGCTTCCTCGGCGGCGCTGGAGATGGCGGGCGGATGCCGGTGGAGTGTATTGGCATTGGTGGAAACAGGCCGGGCCGGCAACGAGCACAATCGCGTTGCCAGCGCCTGCAACTCGCCCTTGATCTGCTCGCGCCTCAACTCGTGATGCAGCGTCACGCTGCGAACTTCCCGCAACATCTGCTCGTCGGTCCGCCGGATCGCGTCAGACAACGCCATCAGGATATTCATCTCGTGGCGTGATTTTTCGATCAGCGACGTCAGCAATTCCTCGACATTCTCTGGAAGTCCGGTCATGGCAGCCCCTTGTGTTGACGTGAGCGCATTTCGGGCTGATTCGATGGCCGAAAAAAGTCAATGCAGGCCGCGCGTTATGTGCTCTTTATGATGTCAACGAGAGGCACTGCTAATCTGCGGCGCGGTCGTCAGCGCGCTGTTGCTTGAGGCGGGCGGACATGACCTTGACGATCCGGCGCCTTGACGATGCGGCCCCAGGCGCACGAGATGGATCACGGTCCAACCGACATGGCGGTAATTGAGGCGGACCGCTCCCAAACCGTCTCCCCGATCTGTGAACCATGTAACAAGACCAAGCCATGCCAACTGACATCTTGAGACGACAGCGCCCGGTGGCGGGAAAGGTTGCGGTGCGTTCGGGTGGCGCTTCGAAAGGCCAGCGGCTGATCGAAATAAAGTTGGCGCGGGGTGCGATCCGAGCCGCATTGGCGGATGGCGAAACTGCTGATCGGATATGGGCGGCGCTGCCGCTTTACGGCACTGCCGAGCGCTGGGGGGATGCGGTGCATTTCGAGGTGCCGGTAGCCTCCGGCCGCGATCGCAGCGCGCGCCTCAACGCCAAGCCGGGTGAAATCTACTATTGGCCGCAGGAACGCCGCATTCTCATCCCGTTTGGCGCCACGCCGATTTCACGCCCGGGCGAAATGCGCTTGCCTGCACCCGCCAACGTCATCGCCGTCATGATCGATGACGCAGGGGCCTTGCGGGAATGCGTTGCTGGTGAAAAGGTGATCATGACAAGACTCGTGGCCTGAAGGGGCGGAGGGAAGATGCGGGAAATCCTGATACGCGTGGGTGAGGTGGCGATCCGCGCCCGCCTGCTCGATTCGGCCACCGCAGACCGCATCTGGAGCGCGCTGCCGATCTATGCCAAGGCGCAGACGTGGGGACAGGAAGTCTACTTCAGGACGCCGCTGTCGGCGCCCGTGGAGGAGAGCGCGCGTGACATCGTGGAGCGCGGCGAGATCGCGTTCTGGCCGGATGGCGATTCGATCGCGATCGGTTTTGGGCCAACGCCGATTTCGCGCAATGGAGAGATCCGGCTCGCGAGCCGCTGCAATATCTGGGCACACGCCCTGGATGACGTGCGTGTGCTGCGCAAGGTGCATGCCGGCGAGAGCGTTGCCGTCATTGAGGCCGACAGCTGACCGTCGATTGTTTGCGGTGGGGTGCGGCGGGTTCGCTGTTTCGGGGCGCGTTCGATCAAGTGCGCGAAAACAGCGATGGGATGCGGGCGGCGATGGTTTCGCACAGGCTGTGCGCGGGATTTTCGGCAAGCGGCGTCAGTGCGGCGAAGGCCGCCATGATGCGTTGGGGATCAGCGTCGCCAATCGCCAGCGTTCGTGTCAGCCCACGGTCGGTCAGTTGCTGGCGATAGCGCGCCTCGGCAGGCTCCAGCTCGAAACTGGCCGGCGCCAGCGCCACGACAGGACGCCGGAGCCAGATCGCCTCCGACAGCATCGTGCTCGAATCGGCTGTCACCAGCATCGCGCCGGCATCGCGGAACAGGCGGTCGAGGGTGCCGGGGCCGGCGGTGCGCACGTCGATCAACTCGATGCGCCCCGAGGAAGCCCGAGCCGCCGCTGCGAAGGCGTCACTGGCTGCTGTCGGCGTGCGTCGCGAGTTCGAAACGATCCAGCGTGCGTCATGCGCGCGTGAGATGCCCTCCATGAGGGTCAGCATTCCCGTCCACTCGTCGTCCGCAAACCGGGCCTCGCCCGAATTACCGCCAAGCAGCAGGCCCAACACGTTTGGCGCGCTGGCAGGCGGTGGGGGAAAAGCCGCTGGATCAAGGCTGCTCGGTTTCAACAGGGCGATGATATTGGGGTGCGTAGCCTGCCCCTCGTAGGAGGTGAAGGCGATCGTGACATCGCTGGCGCGGTAGCGGCGCAGCGAGCCGTAGAAGATGTTGGGAACGCCGAGCAGGCGCGCGGCACAGATGTTGGCAGCAAGCGTGTTGCCACCTGCCGATAGCACGAGGTCGGCGGCGCCAAGATCTGCAGGCGTGAGACCATAGCCGAGCCGCAGGATCGTGCGCGCAGGAAGTCTGCTGGCGAGCATTGCTGCCATTACGCGTGCCGGCAGCCAGCGTGCACGGGCTACGTCGAGGCGGCGGATGTCGATTGCGGCACGGGTCGCGATCGCTGCCAGGATGCCCTTGGTCAGATTGTAGTGGCCCGGACGGTCATCCGCGATGAACAAGGCGCGGATCGGGGTTTGGGGCGCGCGCACCGAAATCCTCACTGGTGTTTCGCCGCCCGTCGGTGGCCACGCGGCGCACTGTAGGACAACTGGCAGAAAATTGGTGGGCCCGGCAGGATTCGAACCTGCAACC
>CAZLHQ010000091.1:0-12556 GCA_964559355.1 uncultured Hyphomicrobiaceae bacterium | reverse complement strand
CGACCGTCACGGCGCTGGCCGCCGATCTCATCCTGCCGACCGCGATGTGGATGGAAAAGGAAGGCGCTTACGGCAACGCCGAACGGCGCACGCAGTTCTGGCGTCAACAGGTCAACGCGCCCGGTGAAGCGCGCTCGGACGTCTGGCAGACGGTCGAGTTCTCCAAGCACTTCAAGGTCGAGGAGGTGTGGCCGGAAGAACTGATCGCCAAGAAGCCCGAATATCGCGGAAAGACGCTCTACGACATTCTTTATGCCAATGGTGTCGTCAACAAGTTCCCAGTGAGCGAGGTGCAGCAAGGCTTCGAGAACGCCGAGAGCAAGGCGTTCGGCTTCTATCTGCAAAAAGGCTTGTTCGAGGAATATGCGCAATTCGGACGCGGCAAGGCGCACGATCTGGCGCCCTTCGATCTTTATCACAAGGCACGCGGTCTGCGCTGGCCGGTCATCGACGACAAGGAAACGCTGTGGCGCTTCCGCGAGGGTTACGATCCTTATGTGAAGGCCGGCGAAGGCGTCAAATTCTACGGCAAGAAGGATGGCAAGGCCGCCGTCATCTTCTGTCCCTATGAGCCGGCAGCTGAAAGCCCCGACAAGGAATTCGACCTGTGGCTGTGCACCGGCCGCGTGCTGGAGCATTGGCATTCGGGCTCGATGACGCGACGTGTGCCAGAGCTGCATCGCTCCGTCACGCATGCGACATTGTTCATGCACCCGGAGGACGCGCAGGATCGCAAACTGCATCGCGGCCAGGTCGTCAAAGTCAAGACGCGGCGCGGCGAGGTGGTCACGCGCGTCGAAACCCGCGGCCGCAACAAAATGCCCAAGGGTCTCGTCTTCATCCCGTTCTTCGACGAGACGCAGCTCGTCAACAAGCTGACGCTCGACGCCACCTGCCCCATCTCCAAGGAGACGGACTACAAGAAGTGCGCGTGCAAAGTCGAAGTTGGCTAGAGGCGGCAATTTTGTGCGGGCATCGTAGCACGTGGTGCCCGCAGCCAGTCTGCCAAACGAGCGGCCGAACGAGGGAAATGAGATGGCTGCATCCAAAGCCGAGGAAGGGCGGGGATTTGATCCCAAGCGCCGCCGCGCGCTGAAGGAGCTGGCGACCTATTGCGTCGGCGCCAGCACAATTGCGGCGTTCCTTGCCGGTCTTGCTGGACTGTCGCGCTCATTGCCCGCAGCCGCGCTGCGGCCGCCGGGCGCCTTGCCCGAAAGGGAATTCCAATCGGCCTGCGTACGGTGCGGATTGTGCGTGCGCTCTTGCCCCTACAAGACCCTGGTGCTGTCCGAGCTCGGTGACGGCCCGGCGGCGGGCACGCCTTATTTCATCGCGCGCAATATTCCCTGCGAGATGTGTGACGACATTCCATGCGTCAAGGCCTGTCCCACCGGTGCGCTGGACCACAGCCTCGTCAACATCGAGAAGGCGCGCATGGGCGTTGCCTCGCTGGTCGGCCGCGATACCTGCCTCAACATGCAAGGCTTGCGCTGCGACGTGTGCTATCGCGTCTGTCCGTTGATCGACAAGGCGATCACGCTGCAGATGACGCACAACTCCCGCACCGCCAAGCACGCCATCTTCGAGCCGGTCGTGCACGCTGACGCCTGCACCGGCTGCGGCAAATGCGAAAAGGCCTGCGTTCTGGAAGTGACGGCGATACGCGTGCTGCCGATGGAGCTGGCCAAGGGCTCCCAGGACAAGCATTACCTGCGCGGCTGGGAAGAAAAGAAGAAGGCCGGCAAGGAACTCGTTCCAGGCATGATCGACCTGCCCGACCGGATGCCGACACCGCCGCCGGGAGCCGTCAGATGAGCAAGAACCGCGATCCCGGCGTTGAGGCTCGCAAGCAGCATGGTTTCCTCGTGGCCAATCGCTGGCTGATCGCGCGGCGCTTGTCGCAGCTTGGCGTGTTCTTGCTGTTTGCGACCGGACCCTGGCTTGGCTTGTGGATCGCCAAAGGCACGCTCGCCTCGTCGATGACGCTCGATGTGCTGCCGCTGACTGATCCGTTGGTGCTGCTGCAGAGCCTTGCCGCGCGCCACCGTCCCGAGATGCTGGCAATCGTTGGCGCGGCAATCGTGCTCGCCCTCTACGCGCTGCTCAATGCACGCACCTACTGCTCGTGGGTATGCCCGATCAATCCCGTCACCGATTTGGCGCAATGGGTGCGACGCCGGCTCGATATCCAGAAGGGCTGGAACCTGAAGCCGAAAACGCGCTATTTCGTGCTCGGCGCGGTGCTACTCGCCTCCGCTTTGACCGGAACGATCGCGTTCGAGCTGATCAACCCCATCACCACGTTTTATCGCAGCTTGCTGTTCGGCCTGTCCTGGGGGCTCGCCAGCGTTCTGCTGATCTTCCTGTTCGACGTGTTCGTCGCCCGCAACGGGTGGTGTGGTCACATCTGCCCGGTCGGCGCGTTCTACACGCTCGTCAACACCGGTGGCATGCTGCGGGTCTCGGCCGGGGGGCGCGATCGTTGCGACGACTGCATGGATTGCTATGCGGTATGTCCGGAGATGCACGTTATTTCGCCGGCCCTGAAGGGCGCGCCGACCAATGCCACGCCCATCATCACTAATTCCGACTGCACCGCCTGCGGCCGCTGCATCGACGTGTGCCCCGAGCGGGTTTTCCATTTTACCCACCGCTTTGATCGCCGCGTCGAGCCACCTCGCAGCGACATCACTTCAAAACCAGAACTCGAACAGGCCGCATGAGCTTCCAACACGGCTGATGGAGGATCACCAAATGAAAACTTGGATCGTGACGAACGCACGTCTCCTAGCTGCAGCGATATGCGCAGGCTTGACCGTCGTAGGCGCCGGACTGGCGCAGGGCCAAGGCGCTGTCCCGCGCGGGCTCGGCGGCGCGGAGGTTCTCAATCAGACCAACGCCGCCCCCGAGACCGGCCGTCAGTCATTCTCCGACGGCGGCTTCGGCCGTGCCTATCGCCAGCAACCGCCGCTCATCCCTCACAAGGTCGACGGCTATCAGGTCACTCCCACCGACAATGCCTGCATGAACTGCCACGACTGGCCGGGCAACACCAAATACAAGGCGCCCAAGGTTTCCGAAACGCACTACGTCGACCGCCAGGGCGTGCGCCTCGATAAGATCGCGGGCACCCGCTATTTCTGCCAGCAATGTCATGTGCCGCAGGCTGACGCGCGACCGCTGGTCGGCAACACGTTCCAGAATGCAACCGAGGTCAAGTAGCTAGTGTGATGTCTCGCAATCGCCTTACACCTTCGCTGCTGGCTCTCGAAGGCAATTGCGAGACTGAATCACACTAGAAAATCTATGCCTACTAGTGTCCTTCAGTCTCCGAATTGCCTTGCCACCGTGCCGGCTAAACTAAAGGCAATTCGGAGACAGGATACTAGCGCTGCGACGAGGTTGGGAGGGAAGTCACATGACACATGATAACACTGGCGGCGCCCAATCTGGCGAGGCTCGCCCTGGCGCCATCCGCCGATTCTTTCACTGGCTGGCAACGCCCGCGCGCGCAACGGCGCTCGGCACACTGCTGGCGACCGGTATCGTACTCGGCGTCGCCTTCTGGGGCAGTTTCCATTGGGCGCTCGAACTCACCAATACCGAGAGCTTCTGCATCTCATGCCACGAGATGAAGGAGAACGTTTTCAAGGAATACCGGACGACCGTGCACTACGCCAACAAGTCGGGCGTCCGGGCGTCGTGTCCGGATTGCCATGTGCCCAAGGAATGGGGCTACAAGATTGCCCGCAAGATTCAGGCAAGCAACGAACTCTATCACCACTTTCTGGCGACCGTATCGACACCTGAGAAGTTCAACGCCAAGCGCCTCCAACTCGCTTCCAATGAATGGCGCCGCATGAAGAACTCCGACAGCCGCGAATGCCGCAACTGCCACAAGTTCGACTACATGGACTATGCAGTGCAGGAGCCGCGCGCCTCCAAGATACACCAGGAAGCCTTGACCACCGGACAGACGTGTATCGATTGCCATCGCGGCATCGCCCACAAGCTGCCGCCCAACTCCGACGACACCTACAAGAAGCTCGTCGAGAGCATGGAGAAGAAGGATACGACCGTTTTGACCGAGTATCTGAAGGGCCTGGTGCCCGAAGCAAACGCGGCAACACCGCCAACGAGGTAGAGCACGGCACGCGATTGCCTACCCTAAGCACTTGATGACCGCGGCAAAGAGATTTGCCGCGGTTTTTCTATGCGCAAGCGCTGTCGCCTCGCCCCTCAGCGCCACGCCTCGCGCGACAGCCACGCAGACAACCCAAGCCCGTAGACAGCGACACCTACAAGCACCGCCTGCGCCATCATCGGTGCGGGAAAGCCCTGCAGCACCGTCCACAGCGCCGCCGCGGACCACGCCAAAGTCAGTGTCAAGGTCAGCGGGCGAAGCGGCTTGACGCGCACCGGATGCAACCAATGCAACGGCACGAAGGTGAGCACCGTGGCGACCACGATGAGCCCGGTCGCGGCAACTGGAGAAAGATCGAGCGCGAACACGTAGAACGCCAGGATGTTCCAGATCGCGGGAAAGCCGACGAAGGCCATGTCGTGCGCCTTGCTCTCGACGTCGCTGAAATGGAACAGCGACGACAGCAAGATGATGGCGCCAAGCCCATGGCCGATACCCTCGGGGAGCCGCCCGGCGAGCAACAGCGCCAGCACAGGGACGAACACATAGGTCAGATAATCGATCACGAGATCGATGCGCTCGCCGCTGAAGCGCGGCAGGTTCCCCTGCACGTCGACAGCCCGCGCGATCGGTCCATCGATGCCGTCGATGAGGAAAGCGACGCCCAGCCAAATGAACACGCCGGTCCAATTGCCAGAAAAGATCGCCTCCACCGCCAGCAGAGCGCACACCGCCCCGAGGCCGGTGAAAATATGAACGCAAATGCCGGCGAGCTTCACTTCAATCGCTCCGCGAGGAGATCAACCTGATTGCCATTTGCACAAAGCAAAAGGGAGCCTATCGGCTCCCTTGGCGAATCAGCAATGCACAACCGCCGCTCTCCAGCACACGCGCATCAGAACCGATGCTTGACGGTGCCCTGGATCCTGAGGTCCCCTTCGTCCGTAACGTTCGACGGCGTATCCTGCGCCTTGCCATCGGAGGCCGCGCCGTAAAGCAGCTCGAGGCCAAAATCCATTTTCGGCAGCACGCCAAGCTTGCCAAGTCCAGGAATGCGAACCTCCGTGCCCGCCACGCCCTTGTTGGCCTCGGGCACGGAAAACTCCACCGCAGGCTTCTGCTGCGCCTGAGCAGCCGGCTGCTGCGCGGGAGCGGAAGCGCCCTGCTGTTCTTGAAACGCGGCGGCGGCCGTAGAAACAGCCATCAACGCCACGCCGAAAATCGCTACTTTACCAAGTCTCATCGTAAGAACCCCGCCGGCCCTAACGCGGCACTTCATTATTCGTTGTGAACATGATGCCTCGCGCTCCCGATCACAAGCATCAATCGGTCGTGGTTAAGTCCCGATGAATATTTCCGGGTTTGAGTGTGTTCCCGGTGCCATGTGGCCCAGTTCCCACATTCACTGAAGATCCCTAAATTGCCTGAGGAAAACCTTGAATTGTCCACAAATTCAACGGCCTCGACTCTTGCACGCCCTGCACAACTGCTGCCTGCCGCCCAGGAGAAGCGCTGACGTACTACGCCGTCGAATCGCGCATTACAACCAGCGATCGAGCCGCCTTCAACCATGTGCACGCGAGCAAAAAAGGAGGCCGCGTCTTGCGACGCGGCCTACAACTTGGAGGCCGAAGCCCCAGTCATCAGAACTGGATGCGGGCGCCGCCCGCCAACCGTCGCCGTTTTGCCGGTCGGGCTTGTGGCATACGGCCAGCCACACCCACACCCGTCATTCCCGCGAAGGCGGGAACCTAGACACGCGGCAGCAGTTGAAACGCAAGCGGTGACGGGATGCGCGAGCTGCCAGCGCATCTTCCATCACCGGTAGAGCTTCGGTGGCGACCTGTCTGGGTCTCGTCCTGCGCCGGGATGACGGGAGAAATTGGGGCGGGCGTCGCGCGCCGCCGTCGGCCGCATCCTGAAAAGACGCAACCTGAAAACACAAGGGCCGCGCGGTGAAGCGCGGCCCTCATCGTGGTCATACAATTGAAGCTTGACGACGATCAGAACTGGATGCGGGCGCCGGTGTAGACCGTGTCGACATTTTCGGTCGGGCGAGCCGTCCAGTTCGTGGACAGGTCGGCCTCAAAGTGACGCCAGCCCATATACAGTTCCATTGCTGCAGCGTCGATGTTCTGCTGCAAACCGATGCCGTACACGGTGATTTCGTCGCCGTTGATATAAGCGGGCGCAGTGGTGGAGCCACCGAGACCGCTAGCCGTCGTGAACGAACCCTCAAGCGCACCTTCCGCACGAGCGTACTCGCCGAAGATTGTCGTCTTGCCAAGCGCGAAGAACTTCCGGTGGATACCAGCGCGGATATCCCAGTAGAAGAAGTCTTCCTTGTCGTAGTTCACGTCGAACTCACGCCAGATGGCGGCGAAGTCGACGAACAGGCCGGTCGGATCGTGCAACACGCTGATCGAGCCGCGGATTTCGTCGAAGTCGACGCCCGTGGCAGCGGTAGCGCCCGGCGCGATGAGCGAGATGTTCGCCGTGCCGTCGTCACCCGTGTTGTCGCGTTCCTCGTGGTAGCCGATGCCACCGGCGATCTTGACGCCGTTGAACTCACCCGCATAGCGCAGGGCGACGTCCCACATGTCGTCTTCACCCCAAGAGGTGGAGAACGTGAAGCCCATGATCGCGGGCGAGTCGTAACGGATCAGGTTGGCGCGATCGCTGTCGAGGAACTGCAGCAGCGCACCCGACGAGACCGTGTTGGCGCCAGTGCCAGTGCGGCGAAGCGAGAGACCCGCACCCGGCGCAACGTTGTGGTTCGAAGCCGAGTGGATGCCGACGCCCGACAGCGAGTAGAGCACGATGTCGTCCGTCGCGTGGCTCTGCTGACCGACCGTGACGGTGCCGAGGCGCTTGGACTTCAAGAACCAGTTCGACTGGCGCAGAGCGACAGCCTGACGGCCGTCATCGCCACCCGACACGGCACCCGAAGCGCTGACCGTCTGAGTCGCGGTCTGCGTGTGCACCTGGCCCGAGACGACCTCGACCTCGATGTAGTAACCGGCTGACCAGTCTTCATTGATCTTGGCGTCGCCCTTGAAGCGGAAGCGGCTGGACGAATAGCCAGACGTACCGACGTAAACGTTCGACTCAAAGCCGTCGTCCCACCAGTAGACGAGCTCGTTCACCTGACCGGAAACAGTCAGCGAAACCTTGCGGTTACCCTTGCGGGCGGTGGTTGCTTCAAGCTCTGCAACGCGCTCTTCCAGATCCGCGCAGCAGTCGCCGCCAAGGTCCGCAGCCTGGGCGCTCACCCCGAAGGTGGTCGCAGCAGCGGCGGCGATGGCGAAAAGGCTGGTCCTCTTCATCAGTCCCCCAATCATAGTCATCTCCAATTTCGAAGTATCCGGCGGTACGGGAAGCGCACGCGCGGCCCGGCTGTTGTTCGTGTCCCGACCGAGCAGCACGCACGCGCGTGAACGCACGCGGCTCGGACAGAACGCGAAACGCTGATGACGCTACAGAACTGACGCTGGAGATACGCTGCTGTGAGGCGTGGGCGCCGGGCTTAGCTTCCCGCGGACCTGCGTTCGACCTGAGGGTCTGAAGCACGTCCTAATGGCCAGTGAGGCCACCACACGACTCGCAACCAATAGTTTTTTCTTAGATGACGCCTGAACCCGCCGCAATCAAAGCATGCGTAACGAGCAAGGTTTCACTTGGAAATGTGGCATGCAGGACACGAAGGCCCTGTGGCATCTGAACCATGCAACGGCGTTTTCCACAGCGCGATCCACAGAATACAGGTCACGCAGCCTGATCGCTGGCTGGAAGCGTCCGCGCGCTAATGAATGTCGTGATCATAAGGAAGAAGGCCGTAGCGATGGCGCTGTCTCGCGCAACCCTGCACGATCAGAGATTCGCGCGCAGCGTCGAACGTGGGTTCCGGCGTCGGGGGACAGTAGAGTGATTGGCATCTGGCCTGCCCCGCCCACCACCGTCATGCCGGTGGAATTTGGTGATACCGCGAGCCAATACCTCCAACCGTCATTCCCACGAAGGCGGGAACCTAGACACCCGGCGCGGCGCTCCACGCCAGCGTGGCGAGAAAGCGCATGCTGCCACCACGTCTTTCATCACCGGCAGAGCATTTGTTGCGACGTGTCCGGGCCCCGTCCTCTTCTTTGGCCAACACTCGGCAGGCCGGTGTTGGGCTGCGACGGGGTGACGGGAGTGTTTGTGGCAGGTCAGTCGCCCCAATCTCACCGTCATTCCCGCGAAGGCGGGAACCCTAGACACGTCACAGCAGATGAGACGCAAGCGGTGAAAGGGATGCGCTCGCGGCACACGCGTCATCACCAACGCCCGAAGAGTTCGCGGCGACGTGACTGGGCCCCGTCCTGCGACGGGGTGACGGGAGTGTTTGTGGCAGGTCAATCGCCCCAATCTCACCGTCATTCCCGCGAAGGCGGGAACCTAGACACGCGGCAGCAGTTGAGACGCAAGCGGTGACGGGATGCGTTCGCCGCACGCGCGCATTTGCCAACGCAAGAAGAGTTCGCAGCGACGTGTCTGGGCCCCGTCCTCTTCTTTGGCCAACACTCGGCAGGCCGGTGTTGGGCTGCGACGGGGTGACGGGGGAGATTGATGCGAGCGCCTTGCCCTACCGCGTCGGCCGCAGCTTGAAAGACAAGGGCCGCGCTGGTGGCGCGGCCCTCTCTCTTTTAATTTTGACGACTTCAGATCGGAGCACGGCTCGGATCAGAACTCGATGCGAGCGCCCGTGTAGACCGTGTCGATGCCGTCGGTCGGACGAGCAACGTTCGCAGTATTCGCAAGGTTGTTCGTAGAGATATCCGCCTCGAAGTGGCGCCAGCCCATGTAGAGCTGCATGGCTGCAGCGTCGATGTTCTGCTGCAAACCGATGCCATAGACGGTGATCTCGTCGGAGTTGACCCGAGCTACATTGTCACCAAGAGAAAGCAAGCCGCTCGCACTGGTGAGCGAGCCTTCCAGCGCGCCTTCAGCCTTGGCGTACTCTCCGAAGATCGTCGTCTTGCCCAGAGCAAAGAACTTCTGATGGATGCCGGCGCGGACATCCCAGTACTTGAAGTCCGACTTGTCGTAGCTCACGTCAAACTCACGCCAGATGCCGGCGAAGTCGACGAACAGACCGGACGGCTCGTGCAACACGCTGATCGAACCACGGACTTCATCGAAGTCAACACCCGCGGCAGAGGTGGTGCCCGGCGCGATAAGCGAAATGTTCGCCGTGCCGTCATCACCCTGGTTATCACGCTCCTCATGGTAGCCGATGCCGCCGGCGACCTTGATGCCGGCAAACTCGCCAGCATAGCGCAGGGCGACATCCCACATGTCGTCCTCACCCCAAGACGCCGAGAACGTGAAACCGGCGATCGAAGGCGAGTCGTAGCGCACGAGGTTGGCGCGATCGCTGTCGAGGAACTGCAGCAACGCAGACGACGCCACCGTGTTGGTACCCGTGCCACTGCGACGGATCAGCAAGCCCGCACCCGGCGCAACGTTGTGATTTGAGGCCGATGCGATGCCGACGCCCGCCAGCGAGTAGAGAATGATGTCGTCGGTCGCATGGCTCTGCTGGCCAACCGTGATGGTGCCCAGCGTCTTGCTCTTCAAGAACCAGTTCGACTGGCGCAGCTTGACGGCGTTCGCTGAAGCAGGACCATCATCGGACGTCGCGGTGAGCGTGTGCACCTGTGCCGAGACGACCTCGACTTCCATATAGTAGCCCGCCGACCAGTCGGCGTTGATCTTGGCGTCGCCCTTGAAGCGGAAGCGGCTCGACGAATAGCCCGACGTGCCGACGTAGACATTCGACTCGTGGCCGTCATCCCACCAGTAGACCAGCTCGTTCACCTGGCCCGAAACCGTGAGGCTGACCTTGCGGTTGCCTTTGCGAGCCGTGGTCGCCTCGAGCTCGGCGACGCGCTCTTCCAGATCCGCGCAGCAGTCGCCACCGAGATCGGCAGCATTGGCCTGCGACATCCCTCCGACGAGACCACCAACGGCGAGAAGCGCCGCCAGACTGGTCGTCCTCAACAGTCCCCCAATCATGTACATTCTCCGATCAACTGACGCTACTGGCACTCACAACCGAACTTGAGATTGCGGCACCCGTTTCCGAAGTGCAGGCTGGACCCGAGTGCTGAGGCTCACGATGCCACAACCTGTCAACCAGCTACCCCACAGTTAACCGACACCCTCCCCGCCCGTAAACCGAGAATGCAGTTACAATTCCACGTCACACCTTCCGCGTGGCGAATCTGCAACGATCGATTTTGGCCTCAATCGCTCACGTTTCGAAGATTAGTGGGACTATTCAATGTTCTACCCAAAATGAGCGGCAGATCGGCTGTTTTGCAGGCAAATCTGCATTGACTGAACGGCGGTGCGATGGCCCCTGCTCTGCCCAGGTGAACGTTCAAGAATTTTTGAATTCCGCTCCTCCCATCACGTTGTCGCGGACTGCGCCAGATCGCTGGTGCGGCGAGTCGAATTGGGCGTAACGTGTGCAGCGCGGCGGCGACCGGGATTGTTGCGGCGCGCACCGATAGGGGTCTGCGGAGGCAGCGATGGCGCTTTCATCTTCACGGCACGCCCAATCCTCGAGCGAAGGTGTCTTCGATGCCGTCGTTGTCGGCGGTGGACCGGCCGGATTGGCCACTGCTTTGGCACTGGCGCGCATGGGTGTCACATGTGCTATTGCGGCGCCGCCACACCGGCCCGCGGGAGACCGGCCGGACATGCGCACGGCCGCGTTGTTTCCAGGCTCTATCGCCATGCTTGTCAACCTGGGCGTGTGGGACGCCCTCGAGGCTCAGTCTGCGCCGCTTCAGGCGATCAGAATCGTCGATGATCGCGATACGTTGTTCAGAGCCCCGGAGGTGACGTTCCGCCCTGAGGAGATCGGGCGGACGACATTCGGCTTCAACGTGCCCAACGCCCCGCTCGTCACCGCGCTCGAAGCCTGCTGCCGGAGCGCGCCCAATCTGACGATGATCGATACTGAGGGTGTGCGAACACTCGAATTCACTGAAACGCACGTCACGTTGCAACTGGCCGAGGGACGCAAGCTCAGCGCCCGTCTCGTCGCCGGGGCCGATGGCCGCCGCTCGCTGTGTCGCGAGGCGGCCGGCATCCAGACCGACAGCTGGGCCTACGAGCAGAGCGCTTTGACCACCATTTTCAACCACTCGCGTGACCACGACGGCATATCGACGGAATTGCACCGCGAGGCCGGCCCATGCACGGTGGTGCCGATGCCGGGACGCGCTTCGAGCCTCGTGTGGGTGGAGCGACCCGAGGTCGCCAAACGTCTGGCGGAACTCGACGATGCGGCCTTCCGCGCGGTTCTCGAATCCCGACTGAAGGGCCTGCTCGGGACCATTTCCGGGCTCAGTCCGCGCGTCGTCTTCCCGTTGTCGGGGCTGACCGCGCGCAATTTTGCCAAGCGCCGCGTAGCCCTCGTCGGGGAAGCCGGACACGTCATTCCGCCGATCGGCGCACAAGGGTTGAATCTCGGCCTCAGGGATGCGGCAACGCTTGCCGATTGCGTAACACAGGCCATCAGCGACGGCCGCGACATCGGTGACGAGACGACGATGCGCGCGTTCGACAAGGCCCGCCGCGCCGACGTCACCTCGCGCATCTGGACCGTCGATCTGCTCAACAAATCGCTGTTGTCACCGCTGTTGCCGGTGCATTTGATGCGTGGCGCCGGGCTGTTCGCGCTGAAGTCGATCCCGCTTCTGCGCCGGCTCGTCGTGCGCGAGGGTCTGCACCCCTCCTTTACCGATCCGGCATTGATGCGCGAAGGCAGCATGAGCATTTCCGCACGCTGATCGACGCCCGACCGGCCGCACCTGCCGCAACGACACCGTCCGTAGAAAGGCGTTCATCGCTTGCTGCCGTTTCGGCATAAGGGGTTGACCTTGCCGCAAACCATCGGCAGAAGCGCGGTCAAGGCCACTCCTGGCGTGATGCCACAGGCCGCACTCGTCCCATCGGCCTTCTGCAAAGCTGATCACCCGCAAATGAGCACCGTTACCCGGCTTCGCGATCTCCAATTCCGGCTTGAATACGTCGCATTGCGGGCCGTCGTCGGCATTTTCCACGCGCTGCCACTGGAGCCTTCGGCGCGGGTATCGGCCTGGTTCTGGCGGCGTCTCGCCCCGATCGTCAATCCCAAGCGTCATCAGCGCGCCCTCGACAATCTGCGCCAGGCGTTTCCCCAAATGAGCGATGAGCAACGGCTGGCCATAGCCAATGCGCATTGGGAGAACCTGGGCCGGGTGATGGTCGAGACCATGCGCATCGACGATATCTTGAAGCAGCCGGAGCGCATCGAGATCAAGAATGCCAAGGTCTTCGAGCGCTACCGCGACAAGCTCGGGCCGATCGTCGGCGTGTCCC
>CAZLHQ010000090.1:0-12915 GCA_964559355.1 uncultured Hyphomicrobiaceae bacterium | reverse complement strand
CGAGCTGGGCGACGAGATCGCGGCGCAGCTTGCCCGAGGGATCCATGCGCTGCGTGAGGTCGGAAAGCTCCGGGTCCTCGTCCTCGAGCAGGTTGATGAGGTCGGAAAGCGTAACCTCGCGGCTGTGACGCGAGCCCAGAATGCGCAAGGCCACCGACAGCGTGCCCGATTGCTTCTGGTGGGTTGCCGAGTTCTTCAAGTGCAGCATGTCGCCGAGTGCGGCCGCCGACAGGTTGGCGAGCAGTTGCTGCTCATGCTCGGGCAGCTCGTTGATGCCGTTGGGCAGCAGCGTGATCGAGATCGGGCGGCCAGACGCGCGTCCAGGCGTATAGACGGCAACGTCGATGGCGTCGGCGAGCTTCTCGCGCTGGGCGCGTCGCTCGGCGTGCTCGTCGTCATCGGCCCGCCAGACTTCCGGGTTGGCGTAGCTGCACAAGTCGCCTTTGCGATCGATGAGAATCGCGGGGATGCCGCGCTGCAAGAGCTGCTCGATGAGCGAAAGCGCCAGCGTGGTCTTGCCCGAGCCAGAGCCGCCGAGCACGGCCGCATGCCGCTTCATCACGCTCGGGTTGAGCGTCACCGGGCGGCGGCGGCCAATGTTTTCGCGGCCGGCGAAGATCGAGCCTGAGGCGATGCCGTTCTCATCGAGGATCACCGAAAGCGGCAGCTCGTCGTTCACCTCTCCGGATTGGTCGGCGACGGCAGCGTCGAGCGCGCCACCGCCATCATAGGCAACCGAGTAGTCGGTAGGAAAGGGCGAGGGCGGCGGCACCACGGCGAAGCTGTCGCGGATCGGCGGATAAGCGTCGGCCGTGGCGAGGCCAGCGCTGGAGTTGGTCGCGGGGCGAGCTTCCGCATTGCCGTTGATGACGCGCGGCAGCAGGCGGCCAAGGAGATCGAGCCGCAGCAGCTGGATGACGACGATCAGGTTCGACAGGAGCTTGGCTTCGGCGAACCACGCGCCAAAGCCCGGATCGCTCTTGTGATGGGCGTGGAACTCGCGCACCGTCATCATGCGCTCCCACTCCGCGATCGGCACGGTCAGCGCGCGCCCGCCGCCTTCGCGGAACTTGCGCATCGCCTGCGCCGCCTGGCTCTTGGTGTTGGGCGGATAGTCGGCCGCGCGCAGAATGAAGCAGCTCTTGCCGCCCATCGATTGCAGCGCCGTATCGAGCTGACGCTTGAAGGCGCCACCCTGGATCTTGCGATTGCACAAGAATACGCGCGCTTCCGTCTCCAACCCGTTGCGCTGGCGGATCGACAGCTCCATGGTTGGCAGATCGTCGGCAATCTCCAGCCGGCGCGTGGTGATTTCCACCGCACCCGCCCATTCGGCGGCAGCAAGATTCAAGGCCGCGCCCAATACGTCCATCAGCTCGTTGTCGTCGGAGGGCGTCTCGGCTTCCGACGAGTTGTGGAATCGCTCCCACATCTCGCGATAGTCGACCTCGATCAACGGAATGGGCGCGGGCTTGGGGTCAGGCCGGCCGAAGCCCAAGGCCGCGGCAAGGGTGGAGATGAACGCGGGCCGCTCGCCCTCGCTGGTCGAATTGCGGGCGGGCTCGACATCGTCGTCGCCGGGCTCGGTCTGCGCCCTCAGCCGATTTTGCGCGTGCTCCAGCAGACGGCGCGTCGAGAGCCCGCTGAACTCCTCGAAGAACTCGGGCCCGAAATAGGCGGACGGGTCGGAATAGACGATGGCGTCGGTGGTTTGCGCGGCCTCGTGCGCGAGGCGCTGGGCGATGATGAGGCGCGCCTCCTCCGCCGTGCGGCTTTCGTAAAGCGCGACGGGGCCGGATTTCTCGATGCGATCCTTGTAGGACTGCGCCAGCGGTTCGCGCACCTGCGCATAGAAATCGTCCAGGCACGAGATGACGATGATGGCGGTCGGCACGCGGTTGGCAATCTGGATCAGATCGCGCACGGCCTTCTGGAAGCGCTCCTCCGCATCGTCGAAGAAGCGCAAATCCTCGACCTGATCGATGCAAAAGACGAACGAGGCGCCATCGACGGCCCACATCAACCGGCCCAGTCCTTCGATGATGTCGAAGGCGCGGCCATCGCCGACATTGGGATCGAGCGCCGCAACAGACTGTAGCGAAAGCTCGTTCAGCGGGCGGCACTGCAGGTACTGGCGCACGCGCTGCTCGATGCGCGGGTCGTGCCGCTCCAGGTAGAGCAACGCACGGATGATGTTGATGTCGATGTTTTCTTCCGCAAAGCGCGGCGCCGCGACGATCTCGTCGGCAAGCGTGTGCACGAGCTGCGCCAGCGCGCGGTCGTCCAAGGTTGCTTCGCGCAGCTTCTCGATGTCAGCAGGCGCGATCATGTCGGCGCCGTCGATCAGGTGCTGGGTGAGGCGGGCGAGCGCGCTGACGCCCTCCGCATCGGGATCATACGGGCGTTCCAGCGAGGCGATGAGGCGGCGCAGATAGTAGTCGGCATAGTTGGCGATGTCGGGTGACATCTGCGCATAGCCCAGATACGCCTTGCCCGAGCGATGTGCGCGGGTGCGCAGCGCGCGAATGAGATGCGTCTTGCCGGCGCCTGATTGGCCATGAAACAGCAGGATGCGCGCCTGCGCGTCTGCCGAGCGGCGTCGCCGCGGATTATCGCGACCCGCCGTCACCGCATCCAGAAGATCGAAGAACTTGCGCCGCGCCTTGGCATGCACCGCCTCCACGTCGACCGGGTCGGCGCGCCAAATGTCGTCCTCCCAGGTGATGGAGTGCTCGAAGGCCTTCGACAGCTTGTCGGGGGCGACATCAGCCTTGAGAGCTTCCTGATGCTTCACGTGCCAAGTCTCCGAAACGCTTAAGTGACGAGAACGGCCGGTTTTGCCGCCACCAGCAATGCCTGCTGGGCGGGGCCTAGTCCTCGACGCGCACGAAATGCCAAACGGTATTCATGTAGCTGATGGCCGAATCCTGAAAATCTTTGATGTTGCTTTTGTTTTTCAGGTCGGCACTGGCCAGTGCCAAGCGGCCGGCGCGATGCGCCTCCACCAGCATGCACTTGAACTCGATCTCGCTAAGCCCCCACTCCGGCCGTCCGTCGCGAATCGACGGCCATACATGAGAGATAAACGCCTTGCGGTTGCCTGGCCAGCCCTCCGCGACCGGTATCGCGCGCCGGCCGATCTCTGCGGCAAATTCGTCGAGGTCCGGGCGCAAAGTGGCGGGCGGCCCGGCGGCTGGCTCGACGTCGTTTGCCGCAGTTGGCGCGCGCAGGCGGGTCGCGGTGCGCGCCACCCGTGGCGGTTGCGGCTGCAAGCCGCGCTCGGGAGAATCGGCGGGGGCGCCGTCCAGCATCTCGGAGACGAAGCGCTTCATGATCGCCGCGCGCAGCACATCGAGGGTCGGCTGGGCGGCGTCCACCTGCTCGGCGGCCAGCGCAGCGATGAGGCGACTGTCGGAGGCGAACTCGCGCGGCCGGCGGGAGAGCTGCGCGGCCAGCATGCGTCCGGCCTTGGCCGAGAGACCGGTGCCCGCGCCAAGCCCGCTCTTGATCTTGTTGCCGAAGGCTCGCTCCAGCGCCACCAGGGCCAGCTCGCCGCGCAACTTCGCCGGCGTCGTGCGCAGCCGGCGCGGTAGTCCGAACGCCTGCTGCACGACCAGGGCGCGCAGCCCCTCAGGCGTGCTCAATGCCTTGAGCTTTGGCGTGCTTTCCGCCTCCAGCCCAAGCGCGCGGGCGATCAACTGGCTGTCGCGAACTTCCGGCCATTGCCCCAGCGTCACCGATTTGCGAAGCGCCAGATAGTCACCCGCGCGCGCCAGCCCCGCTTGCGTTGCAGCGAAACGACCGCGCTTTTCCACCGCCAGAGCGTGTGCCAGCAACTCGTCCAGGGCCGCTTCCGCAGTGGTGCGCCATTCGCCCGGCGACAGCCGGTGGGCGACGAAGAACGACAAATCGCGAATGGTTTCGGCCCGGGTGGCGCCGCCTTCGCAGGCAAGGCGAACCAGCACCAGGTTCTGCAGGGCGCTAACCGGCATGCGCGCCGAGGCGGTCGGGTGGCTGGCGAGCGGCGTATCGCTGATCAAGGCCATGGGCGTCAGGGTCTCCGCGACACGATGGTCGATGCCGCAGCCTGGGCGGAAAGCCTCAAAGGGTGCGGTTGTGGCTGGGCCGGACGCGCGAATCACCGGGAAGAACGGCTCATACTGAGAGGTCGGGGACGTGCAGGGAAGGGCCGTGCAGCGGCAACTCACGGTTTTCGGAGCGGTCAGAAGTGCCCGACTTTAAGGACTTGGCCGACGTTTCGCCGCCGCACCGTCAAATTGGCGACACGTTGTTCGGGCGAAATCATAGGCGGGCCGAGGGAAGCCAGAAATACCAGTTTGGAAAGACACGCTTTTGACGCTCGATCCTCGCGCGTGGCAGGCGAGACTCCGTTGCCGGATGCTCCGGCCGGTTTGGACGCTGCGCAGCCGAGGGCCGATTTGCTCAAGATCGCGTTAGCGTTAACGGCAGTTTAACGGGTTCGAGCGATGCTGAAGCAGAAAACCGCGCGTCTCAATGCGGGAGCAAGTGGAATGTATCGCGTCGTCCTTCTCTGCCTCACCGGCCTTTCTGTTGCCGGTTGTGCGCTCAACTCGAGCGCCATTACGTCGGGCTTCACCGACGGTCCCTCCTCGTCCACCGCCTCGATCAGCAAAACCCGCACGGGTAGCCACGGGCTTGGCGGAGAACCCGCCTCGGCACGGTCGGCTGCCTCTGGTGGCAGCGGCATCAAGGTCGCCAAGCTCGACGACAAGGCGCCTTCGGGCAGCTATGAGACGGCGCCAGCGGGTGCACTTTCGGATCGCGATTATTCCAAGACCGAGCTCAACGTCGACATGGCGCGCGATCTCATCAACCAGTACCGCAAGGACAACGGGTTGAAACCCCTGAAGCTCAATGCGGAGCTGACGGCCGCCGCAAAGGCGCATTCGCGCGATCTGGCCAAATGGGACCGCATCTCGCATTACGGCTCGGACGGTTCTAACCCATGGGATCGCGTCAAGCGGTCGGGTTACAAGGCGCGGCTTGCGGCTGAGAATGTCGGCACCGGCCAGGTGACGTTCGATGAAGTGCTGAAGGGCTGGAAGAATTCCGCCGGGCACAACAAGAACCTGCTGCTCTCGGATGCCGAGCACATGGGCCTTGCCCTCGTCCACGAACCCAAGACCGAGTTCAAGAGCTTCTGGACGCTGGTGGTCGGCTCGTCGATGTGATTGGGCGCCAAGGGCCAAACACGACGCCGAATGGGCTGAGTTCTGAAATACCGGCTGCCAGCTGTAGCCGGTATTTTTGTTTCTTTGCCAACGATGTCCGGTGAAGACGGTCTCAGATGAATTGGCCGCGGCGCTTCATACGCTCGCGCCGATGTGCAGGCGCTGATCGCGCTCTGGCAACGTCGTCACGACCGCCGGGGTCACTTCCGCCCGAAGTTGTTCCAGATGCCGATTTCGATGTCGAGGCGGCGGCGCACGACGATGTAGTTCAGCACGGCCGCCGTCATCAGCGAGAACGCGGTGGCGCTGGCTGCGCCCATCATGCCGAACTGCGGCACCAGCGCAAAGCAAAGCGCGATGTTGAGCAGCGCCGAGACCACCAGCACCGCCGCGCACAGAGCCTGCTCGCCGAGCATGTTGAGCAGGAACTCCGCCGGCCCCATCGCCGAGCGGAACAGAAAGCCGATGACCAGGATGAACATCACCGGATAGCCTTGCGTGAACTGTGGTCCGAACAGCCACAGCAGCGGTTTGCCGAGCGCCAATATGATGGCCGCGCACAACAGCGAGGGCCAGAAGGTCCAGTTTACGGCATCGCGCACGAACGCCTTCAATCCCTCGCGGTCGCCGCGTGCGTTCAGCGCTGCAAAGCGATTGGCCACTGCGCTGCCGACCGCATAGTGCACGAACATGATGAGGCTCATGGTCTTGGCGGCGGCGAAGTAGATGCCGACCTCGGTTGGCCCCATGAAGCGCGAGATGACGAGCACATCGGTGTTCTGCAACACAAGGTCGGCGGCGACGATCATCAGCAGCGGGGCGCCGGTCTTGAGCCAGAAGCCGAAGTCATAGCGGCGCTGGCCCTTTTCGAGGGTCTTGCGCAGGCGTGAGTTGACGAGCAGCGTCTGCACCAGGGCGGAAAGCCATGTGGCGACGATGGCCGCGCCCGCTGCCGTCGTTGCCTGCATCGGCAAGCCTGCCAAATGGGCGGCGGCCATGGCGACGAGCAACAGCAGCGGCCGCAGCACATAGGGCGGCATCAGTGCAATGCCCATCCAGGCGTTGCCGCGACCGACGCCGTCCTGCACATCCGTCAATGCGAACATCGGCACGCACACCAGCGCCAGATAGAGCGGCATCACGTAGTGCATTTCAATGTAGGTGGAAAATGCAGCAAGGCCGGCGATGCCGGCGATGGCGATCAGCGTGCCGAGCCCGAATGCGGCAAGGCGGCCGCCACGTAGCAGGCCGCGCAACAAATCGAGCTCGCCCTTCTCGCGATATTCCGGGATCAGGCGGATCATGACAAGGTTGAGGCCAAGGTGGGACAGTCCGCCGAGCACCAGAACCCACGTCCACACGAAAACGTAGATGCCGTATTCGAAGCCACCCATCCAGCGGGCCAGCACGACCTGTGAGAGATAGAGCAGACCGGCGCTGGCGACGCGCACGGCGAAAGCCGCGAGTGCATCGCGCTGGGCTCGCGTGGTGTCGCTTTCGCCTTTCAGAATGGCCACGACGCTATTCGCGGCCGCGACGAGCTGAGCCCGCGCATAGCCGCGATGGTGACTGACCGCCGCTGTCGTCGCCTCCTGCCCCATGTCGTCTCTCGTCGCACCCACTCCCGCTTGCCGGGCCGCCCGCGCTACTCCAAGGCAGTGCGCTGCCGCTCGCGCTTGCGCACGAGTTGCGCAACTCCGGCCCAGGCCCACGAACGGCCTGCATCGCCGCGGTCCGAATGCAAGCTCGAGAAGAACTCTGCGATCTCAGCGGCGTGTTGCCCGTGCCGCCCCTCCAAAGTCTCGGCCATGAACACGACATCCTGCGGTGTCGGGGTCGCGTCTTCGTCGGGGTGCCATCCGCATACCATCATATTTCCCTCAAGGCCTCGTTAACTCGGGCGCTGTGAAATTGGTTGTCGGCCAAGCCTGCAAGCAAATTCGAAGCCATTTCTACTGCGCCAAGTTGAAACGATTAAGCGCGCCGGGTCCGCGCGAACGCGTGCAAACGCTGGGTTTTGCTGCCCTAAGACCGCCTAGGGGGACCATTGCTGAACATTGCCCTGAAACGCGATGCCCGGCACGCGCTGCGGCATTGGAGCTGTTAGGTGACTGAGGCGACGCGGTGTTATGATTAACAAATATGAGTTCGCGGCCGGCTGCCATCGACGTGGGTCTTTTGCGTGGGGGCGGTCATGTCCGCGGGCTGCGGAGGAGCCAGCCTGGATCCTCACGATCGCAGCGAGGCATGGCAATGGCGCTTCGAGCAACGATTGATCGCGCAACGCCGTTCCGGCGCGCCGCGGTGCGGCCAGTCGCAAGGGCCGGCTCCTTGCTGGCGCTTGCCGTGACGCTGATGATCGTTGCCGGCGTTGCTCCCAGTCTCGCCGAAACACCGCCAGCCCAGGGCGGCGGCGGGACCGCCAGCCCGCAGGCGCCTCAGCGTGGTGGCGGCGCCGGCGGCGATGGGTCAGCCGGGCCGCCGTTGCGTGAGGACGAACCGGGTCCGCGCGGTAGGGACAGTCGGCCCGCGCCCGATGCCGACGAGGAGGCATCGCCGCCGTCGGGTGGTGGCTGCCCTTATCGTGGCCGCCGCCTCGAGCTGATCGTGTGAGCGGCGCTGCATAGCTGGCGGGTGATTGGCGAGCGGGGGCAGCACGCATTGATTGCGCTGCGGAGTGCCGGGCACATGCCTGCACGCTGACCCCGCAAGACCGGCGCGTCAGTTGCTGGCGTTCTTGGGGGCTTGCGCTTTTTCCGCTGCCGTTGCGGCCGCTGCAGCAGGCGGCTTCTTGCCCGACTTGGCTTCCGATTGGGAGTGCTTCTTGGATTCACTGGCCGCCGGTGCATCAGCCTTTTGCTGGGAGTCCTTCGGCGTCTTGTTGCGCGTCTTGGCGCGTGCTGCGCGAGACTTCAGCGTGCGCACGCGGTCGGCGGCGCGCGCCCTCGGCCGATAGCCACAGTCCCACGACAGCACCGTCTCACGCACGCTCACAGCCGCCTTGGCATTGGCATCGACGGGTAGGTTTTCGAGCGTCGTCGGGCTGAGGTCGAACAGCGATTTCCAGCCCTCATGCTGGAAGCCATGCTCAAGCAGACTTGCTGCGCGGAGCGAGCGGTCATGTCCGGTCGGCTCGCCCAACACCACCGCCATCAGCCGCTTGCCATCGCGCGTGGCGCTGGCCACGACATTGAAACCGCTGTCGCAGATGAACCCGGTTTTCAATCCGTCGGCGCCCTCGAACGTGCGCAGCAGCGAGTTGTGCGATGCAAGGCGGCGCTTGCCCAATTGAAATGCCGGCATCGACCACAGCTCCGAATACTCGGGAAAGTCGCGCACGACAGCGCGCGCCAGCAGGGCCAGATCGCGGGCCGTCGTCACCTGTTCGGGGGCGGGCAAGCCGTTGGGATTGACGAAATTCGTGCGCGTCATGCCGAGCCGCTTGGCGGTGGCGTTCATCTGCGCGACGAACGTCTCGATATTGCCGCCGATGGTCTGCGCGAGCATCACCGCAACGTCGTTGGCCGATTTGACGATCAGCGCTTTCAGCGCCAGTTCGACCGTCATTTCCGCACCGACCGGCAAGCCGACCTTGCTGGGCGGCTCCTTGGCGGCATCCTCGGTGCACACGATCTTGGTTTCAGGCGTGATCTTGCCGTCGCGGATCGCCTGGAACGCGACATAGGCGGTCATGATCTTGGTCAGCGAAGCCGGATGCCACAGGTGATCCTGGTCCTCGGCATAAAGAACCTTGCCCGAGCTGGCTTCGAACAGCAAAGCAGGCCCGGCAACGGCGGGTAGCGTCAGCAGCTGAACAAGTAAGCCGCAAACGAATGCGGCAGGCCCCAGGATTTTGGCGGGGCCGATGTGTCGTCTCGCGACCATCTTTGACCTCGATTGGGAAATGCGTGCCGGATACCACATTCACGCCTACTCAAGCAACGGTCGGGTGGTGAAGCGCGATGCACCGCAAAGCGCCTGCAAAATATCTCTAACCTGTTGACCTCAGGAGGCTATTCGCAGCGCGTCGACATCGACGCAAACGCATCGCTGGCATCTTCACCGTTTTGTCGTCGTCACCCGCCGTCGGCGTTGCCTTCAGCAACAGTCCCAACGCTCAAGGCGCAGGCCGCAAAGCGCAGCCTTCTGTTTCATCGATCGAGCCCACCTTAAGCCGCGATGCCGTTGCCTGGCCAGACCCACCAAAGCGTCAGTGAGCGTCATGAGGCAGCAGCGCATCACACGTCAAAAAATCATCTATTTTCTGGCGTTGCATTGTGGGGATAAACGTGACCGGCGCTCTAGCCCATGCAAGTTATGAGGGTAGGCTTATGCACGTTTTGCTCGCGTAATTTGAATAACATGCATTTCATAGGGATGGCCCATGAAGCCGCTGCTGATCCACATCCATGTTCCAAAGTGCGCCGGTACGACCATCGAGCAGCACCTGATGGACCAACTGGGGCCAAAGGGCTTCTGGATGCCGACCAAGCGCACGGCCTCTCTCCCGCTCGAATTGTTTGGCCGTAAGTATCGTCTGTCGGTCGCGCTCGATGGTGAACGCATCGCTGCAGTTTCCGGCCACTACGCAGGCCGCTCGCTGCAACAGCAGTTCGCCGGTCGGCGCATCTACCGCACGATGTTGTTGCGCGATCCCGAAAGCCTGATGGTCTCCTGGTACAATTTCCGCATGACGCGCTATCTCGCTGCGGGCCAGAGAGCATATAGCTTCGCCACCCACATGCGCGCTTTGCCCGCCGATCCGGTGGCGAATTTCCTGCTCGATCGCTGGCTCGAGCTGCCCTATGCGAAGATTGCCGCCATGCGCCATGACGAGAAGTGCCGGCGCTTGGAAGATGCGCTGTCGGGTATGGATTTCATCGGCGATATGTCCGAATGCGATCGCCTGGTGGCGTGGTTCGGCGAACGGCTCGGAATTGCTACGCAAGCGGCGCGCGTCAATACTTTCGAGCAGCGCAATCGCGCCGGAGGTTGGCGCAAGATCGCGCTTGAGGAACTGGAGCCGGCGATCCTTGACGAGCTTCGCGACCGCACGCGGCTCGACCGTTGGCTCTGGCAGCGCTGGGCCTTGGGGCAACATCAACTGGAAGCGCCGGCGCAATCTTGCGGTTTTATTCGATCGGAGTTGCGCCGTGGAGCGACCGAGGTGATGCGCAAGCTGGCGCGCGGCAAGGCGACGGCTGCGCGGCCCGCGAAAATGGCCGATCCGTCGGTGGACGCGAGAATCGTTCCGGGTGAATAGGATTTCTTGGTTCGGGCTTGGCCGCGGGCTGCAATGACAGCGTTTGCTGCGCCGGCTTCGTGCAGCACGGCGAATATGGCTGTTCGCCGCCCGCGCTGAATGTGGTGCCCCTGGCCCGACTCGAACGGGCACGTTGTCGCCAACAACAGATTTTGAGTCTGCCGCGTCTACCGGTTCCGCCACAGGGGCCCTGTCGCTTCCCAACTCCGGAGGCGGGACTATATCGGCGGCGAGGGGGCGGTCAATCGTCTTGTGCGGTTTTTTCCCGATCAGTTGGTCGCTGGCGCTTGCGCCTTGCCGGTTGTCGAAAGCAGGAACACCTTGCGGTGCACGCACTGGATTTCGGAGACGACGACGCGATCGTTGGCCGATAGGCCCCCCGCGTTGGTGACATTGAAGGCGATGATCTCGCGGCCGTCATCCAGCAGAACCGCGGCGGATACCTCACCGCTCAAGCCTTCGCCCGGCGCCATCGAAAGCCGCCAGTTGAGGAACGTACCGTCATGCAGGGCCGATGGCGTCAGGCCGCACTCGCGAGGGGCCACTTGCGGAGCGCGCCACAGATAGCTGCCCGCCACTGCCAACAACACGAGCGCCAGTGCGCCGCCGGGCAGCAGCCAGTCCCGCCAAGTCGATGGGGTGGTGTCGCTCATGGCTAACGAGTCTACCCGAGGCCAGTCCACGACGAAAGTACAGCCGAGGCCGCGAGCAAGGGGCTTCCTGCCGCAGCGGAACTCCTGGCGCGTCAACCGCTCTGGCTGCGGATCGCAGCCCGGTCGGTGGCGGCGCAATTCAGTGATAGGTGAACGTGGTGCGTCCGGTCAGGTGACGGTGCTCCGTCACCTCGATGTGGTCGCCGACGTGCGGCTCGCGCGAGCGCAGCGTTAGCACGCGAACGCGGCGGCCGTCGTCGAGTTTCACGCCGACGTCGAGGCCGTCTTGCGCGCCTTTCTGCGCGGGTGTCGTCACGCTTTCGATCGTGCCGGCAAGGCGCGTTTTGGTCTCGTGCGTATCAAGATCGACGAGCAGGAGGCCGCCGACGAGGGCCAATAGCCCCGCCAGGCCGATGCCGATGAACTTCAGCTTGCGCAGCTTGACCTGCCGGTCGAGCTTTACGCGGGTGTCGTGTCTCATGTCTCGATCTCATGCTGCCTGCCGCTCGCGCGCCACCAGACGCACGATGTCGGCCATGATGTCGTTGAGCTGGAAATCCTTGGGCGTGTAGACGGCAGCAACGCCGAACGCTTTCAACGTCCTGGCATCCTCCGGCGGGATGATGCCGCCGACCACCACCGGAATGTCGTCGAGCCCCTCGGCGCGCATGCGTTCCATAATTTCTTTCACCAGCGGCACATGGCTGCCCGACAGGATCGACAGGCCGACAACGTGCACGCTCTCGTCGAGTGCGGCTCGCACGATCTGCGCCGGCGTAAGGCGGATCCCCTCATAGACGACCTCCATGCCGCAGTCGCGGGCGCGCACGGCAATCTGTTCCGCACCGTTGGAATGGCCGTCGAGACCCGGTTTGCCGACCAGGAACTTGATGCGCCGGCCAAGCTTGGCGGAAACGCCTTCGACAGCGGCGCGCACGTCGTCGAGCGCTTGGCCATCGCGCGGGGCGGCGGCCTGGGCAACGCCGGTCGGCGCGCGGTATTCGCCGAAGATCTTGCGCAGCAGCCCGCCCCATTCGCCGGACGTCACCCCGGCCTTGGCGCAAGCGATCGAGGCGTCCATGACGTTGCGGTTTTCTTTCGCAGCGCTTTCGAGCTCGGCGAGCGCGGTCCTGACGGCCTTTGCATCGCGTGCGGCGCGCCATGCCTTCAATCTCTCGACCTGTTCGGCCTCGACGGCCGGATCGATCACCTGGATCGCGCCTTCGCCCGCCGACAACGGCGAGGCCTCGGTCTCCGTCCACTTGTTGACGCCGACGACGATCTGCTCGCCGCTTTCGATGGCTGCGAGCCGTGCGGTGTTGCTCTCGACGAGGCGGCGCTTCATGTAGTCGATCGATGCCACGGCGCCGCCCATCTTCTCGATCGTGGCGAGCTCGCTGCGCGCTTCTTCCTTCAATGCGCTTACCTTGCGCGCGATTTCGACTGAACCGTCGAAGATGTCGGCATAGTCGAGGAGATCGGTTTCGTAGGCGAGGATCTGCTGCATGCGCAGCGACCACTGCTGATCCCACGGACGCGGCAGACCGAGCGCCTCGTTCCATGCGGGGAGCTGCAGAGCGCGGCAGCGCGCATTCTTAGACAAGGTGACGCCGAGTGCGGCAATCAGGATTCGATAGGGATTGTTCTCCGCCTGCTGCTCGGTGAGGCCGAGGCTGTTCACCTGAACGCCATAGCGGAACATGCGGTTCTTGGCGTCGGTCACGCCATAACGCTCGCGCGCGATCTCGTCCCACAGCTCGGTGAAGGCGCGCATCTTGCACACCTC
>CAZLHQ010000089.1:0-13096 GCA_964559355.1 uncultured Hyphomicrobiaceae bacterium | reverse complement strand
AAAACATCAATCCAAGACTCTCCCAATGAGTGGATGAGAGACAGGTCTCAGGTCATACTCTTATGAGGCGGGTACAGGCGGTACCGGGAAGGCTACGGTTGAGCTTCCAAACTATCTAATGGGCGTCGTCGGCCATCCCCGGACGACAATAAATGTCCGATCGGTAGCGAACTACGAACAGGTCGACCAGGAATTCGTGCTGGTGCTCGACATCAGTGGCTCAATGATTGGCCGCATGAACCAATTGAAAGACGCAGCAAAGGCATTAATCGATACTATCGAGGCCAATAAGCGCGTCGGATCGAAGGTCAGATATTCGGTGGTACCCTTCAACATGGCCGTGAATATTGGCCAGGAGAATAGCCAATACGTCGATAACACAAATAACGCACTGTTCTCGGGAACCCAGTGGGGCGGATGCGTCCTTGAGCGTCCCAACGGTTATCACAACAAGGATGTCTACAGTCCTGGGGCAACCGACGGTAGGGGCAAATGGCCTGCGTACATATGGCCGCCTGCTCCCAACTCATCTGGCTATTGCCTAAATACGAGCAACGGAACCAATACCGGCTATTCATCAGTGGAGCCAGCACCGCTCGGAAAAGATCCCTGGGTCTACGGTCCGAATTTCAACTGCCCTCGGTACAAGATCCAAAGGCTTACGGACGACGCCGGAGCCGTAAAAAGTATGATTGACGAGCTGGAGGCCTACGGAAACATGGGCACAGTCATCGCGCCTGCCGTCAGTTGGGGGATGCGCCTCTTATCGCCGCTAGAGCCGTTCCCCGATGGCGCTCCCAGCTCGGCCAGTGTCGAGAAGATCATGATCGTACTCACCGATGGGGCAATGGTGACTGATGGTCCGAGCTGCGCTGGTGAGACCAATACGGTTGAGCCCTACAAGTTCGATCCGAAGAGCTTGGGTCTTCAAGGCAAAGTGCTGGCAGATGGTGCGCGCAATGACTCGTTCACGCCCTACGGCTATATCTTTGACAGCAACCCCTACAACCAGCCGATGGCAAATGCGCTTGATGCAGACAAAGAACTCGATCGTCTTTCGGTCGAGGCTTGTAACGAATTCAAAACGTCTCCCTCGGCCCAGGTCTACTCGATTGCCGTAAGCACAGATGCCGGACCAGGCACGCGCGCCCACGATGTGCTCAAGAAGTGTGCCACTGACGCCGCACACTTCTTCTATGCATCAGACAATAGTGGAATAATGGATGTCTTCCAGGACATCGCCAAGAGATCCGTGAAATTGCGTATGACCCAATAAAGGTCCGTGTTAAGGGTCTTGACGCCCCGTCTACACTTTCCATTCATCATTCTTGATGCGCCGCTCTAGGCTGCGCCGTCGTAGCGATTTCGCCTCGGCGGAATGTGTGGCGTGCAATTTTGGTCCTCGATGAGATCCCTGATCCAATCGGCGTCGTATCCTTTGTCGGCCAGCACGTTCCAGCTGATTTGGGAATCCTTTGTGAGGACGCAACCTAGAGTGCTGCTCTTAACAGCAGAGGCAGCATAAGTGGCTGAAACGCAGGCATTTTGCCGCAGTCGACATCAGTTTCTGACCCTTGTCTCCGGCGGAACAGCGCGTCTCGCCCGGCAAGGCCACACTCCTGCTCAGAACCACTCCCCACCGGACGGAACCCAACAGGAGCGTGACATGACCGTGAAACTCCAAAACGACACCGCTGCTTCGCGTGCACCCATTCTCGAAGCCAAGGGCATCACCCGGGTATTCGGCTCGGGCGATACCGAGATCCGCGTTCTGAAGGGTGTCGACATGCAGTTGCGCCCCGGCGAGCTGACACTGCTGATGGGGCCGTCGGGCTCGGGCAAGACGACGCTGCTGTCGATATTGGGCTGCATCCTGTCGCCGACCGAGGGCGAGCTGGTCATTAACGGCCACACCACCAAGGGCCGCAATGCGGAGGGCCTTGCCGATCTCCGCCGCACCCAGGTCGGCTTCGTATTCCAGTCCTACAATCTGTTCCCGACGCTGACGGCGCAGGAAAACGTCATGCTGGCGCTCGATGTGCGCGGCGGGCGCGGCAATGCGCAAAAGCAGGCAGAGGCGGCGCTGCGCGCGGTTGGGCTTGGCCATCGTCTTGGCGCCTATCCAAAAAAGCTTTCCGGTGGCGAAAAGCAGCGTGTGGCCATCGCCCGTGCGCTGGCGGGCTCGCCCGCGGTGATCCTGGCCGACGAGCCGACCGCGGCACTCGATAGCGAGAACGGCGCGGCTGTGATGGCGCTGCTGAAAGAGGTCGCCAAGGACCCCTCGCGCGCGGTGCTGGCGGTCACGCATGATCATCGCACGCTTGCCTACGCCGATAGGATCATCAGAATTGAGGATGGTCGTATCGTCGATCAGCGCCGCACCGGCGACGGTTCGACCGAGGAACATGAAATCCATGTTGCTGAAGCCGCCTAACCAACAGCAATCGCCAACCCCAGCGAGCGAAGGGCCAAGTCCCATGACCAGAATTGCACTTGCCGCAATGGCATTGATCATCGCCGCCATGGGCGGCTACATCATCAGCGGCTCGTCGCTTGTGAAAGATGGCCCCAAGGTCGCAGCGGCGAAGGTGGATGGCGCATCGTCCGCGAATGCCGCTGGCGGGACTACCAACTGGCTGGCAGCCGCGCCCGGCCGTGTCGAGCCCAGGGGCGGCATGATCCGTATCGGCGCGCCGCAGGTCGGCCGGGTTTCAGAGGTCCTGGTGTCGGTCAACGATACCATCGAGGACAGTGAAATGCTGGTGCGTCTGGAGGATGCCGAGTATCGCGCCAAGCTCGCCGCCGCCGAGACGGAATCGGGCGCCCGCATGCGCGAACGCGATAACGCCAACCTGAACTCGTCGCGGGCCGATGTGCGCAAGGCCGAGGATGAGGTTTTTTCGGCTGAGCGGACAGTCACCGGCGCTCGCATCGAGCTCGACAATATGCTGCGCGCCAAACGCAAGGGAGAGGTCAATCAGCGCGACGTCGACGATGCACGCCGCCGCCTGGTCGATGCCGAAGCGAGGCTGAAGAAGGAGCGCATCAATGTCGCCAAGGCTCAGACCAAATCCAACATCGGCGAGCCGAGCCGCGTGGAAGCGGGCCTCAGTGGCGCTCGTTCGGAAGTCGCCATTGCCGACGCCTTGCTCGACAAGACGCGCATTCGCGCCTCGCGTAAGGGTACGGTGCTGGAAGTCAATGCCAAGGATGGCGAGATCGTCGCACCCTCGCCCGATGTGCCGCTGATCGTGATCGGAGATCTGTCGGCGCTACAAGTCAAGGCGGAGGTGAGCGAGTCCGACGTGTCAAAAATCAAGATCGGTCAGAAGGTGGTCGTCAAGACGGTTGCCTTCCCGGGGCAGGAGTTTGCCGGCAAGATTTCGGCCATTGCGCCGTCGCTGGCGGCACCCAAGCTTGGTGCACGCGGACCGCGCCGGCCCACCGATGTCGATGTGCTGGAGGTGACGGTGGATCTTACCGGCCAGACGCCGCTGCGGCCGGGGATGCGGGTGGACGCCTTCTTCCAGTCCGAATGATGGCACCACCACTTCGACAACAAAAATGACCGGCGAGGGTGCCGGTCATTTTCTGTTGCAGTCATGGGAGAGGAGACTTCAAAGTCGCAGGGGCAGAACAGGACAGGACACGACAGGAAAGGAGCAGGCAGAAAGGGCGGTCGAACGTCAGTGACGGGTGGCTGCCGTCGGTGTCGAGGTGTCGCCGGCGGCGATCCCGGCAATGTGCGGCTCGATCTCGGCAACTGCAGTTGCTGCCGCGCTCTCGCCGACCAGCGCCACCTTGCTGGATTTGTCCCAGACGCGGTTGAAGGCCTTCTCGGCCGAACGCGCGGTGGCCTCGCAGCCGCTCGCATAGCACTCGAATGCGTCGCGCTTGGCTGGCTCACGGCGCATGCAATCGCCGATCCAGGCGGTTTCGCCATCGAGCCACAGCTGCTCGTGTGCATCGAGCAGGCGGGGATCGCCGGCAAGTCGGCAATCGGTCATTGATACCAGTTCGGCCGGCCAATCAATCGGCTGGTCGCCACGATGTGTCGTCACGATGGTTTTAAGTACGATGCCCTCGCCGCGGCCCTCGGCCACGATCGATTGCAGCGCACGCACGACAGGGCTTTCATGTGAGCGCGCCAGCAGCAACAACACCCGATCGCAGATCCGACCCTGCGCGGCTGATTGAGCTTGGCTGAGATGTTCTCCGATGAACGCCTTCAGTCTTGCTTCCTTCTCTTCCTTTTTGATCACGCTGATCTGCGGGAGAGCATTGAAGCGCATGTTGATTCCTCTTGAATGCGGCGGCTGCGTGAAAATTCATACGTAAGTTAGTCCGTGTCGCACTTGTCGCTTACTGTCTCTTACCCGTTCATTCTGGCACCAATAGGGTTAAACAAGCGTTTCGACCCGGCATGTTCTGAGGCAAAAGCGTTCACGCCTTATCCTCAAAAGCGGTGGGTGCTATTCGGCTGCGGACGGACGAAATCGTCGAGAAATATCAGCGACACGGATATCGACATCGGGTTCGGCAAACAGCGGTTGCGGCTCCTCGTCGTCGAGGTCGAGCGGCTCCAGATCGAGGTAGGTTGCGCCCGCATTGCTGGTCTTCGCCGGTGTGGTCGGCAAGGGCGGTGGCAGCTGCGCCACCGGTTCGATCGCGGGTGCATTTGCAACAGCGCTGTTTGGCGCTGCGCCGACACCGTCGCCGAGCATGCGAGCACTAGCCAGGGCTGCAACGATGCCGCTGCCTGTGGCCATGGCGCCGAGCTTTGCAGCCAGCAAGGCGCCGGGCAGAGTTGCCTCGGTCACGGGCATCGTGAACTCTGCCGTCTCTCGCCGCACGATGATGCCGACGCGCGGCTCCATCGTTGGGATCGGTGCCGCGTCGGGCTCTTGCCTGATGGATGCGGGTGGCGAGGCGCTGGCGCTGTCGCTCGTGCGAGGGGCGTGCTCCTCAATCGAAGTCGTCGCCGATGGAGTGGCCTTGCCTAATTCGGCTTGGCTGCTGCCCGGCAGCGCAAACAACACGACCTCGCCTGCAGGCTTCTCCGCATCGCGTGCCGCCAGCTCTTCCTCGCCTGCTGCTGCCGGCCGCCCGCCCGTATCGCGAGAGCCCCGGCGGCGCGAACGCGGACGATCGAGCGCTCCGTCTTCGCCGCGCAGCGTCGGCAAGGTCGAACGATAGCGCTCCTCGGCGATTTCGCGCGTGGCGCGGGCAGCGTAAGGCCCGAACTCGATGGCCGAGGATGGTTCGGCGGTTGAGTTCGAATCCAAGCTCGGCGGTGCGGCCGAGGCGATGCCTTCGCGGGCACGCCGGCTGAAGAACCCGCCGCGCGTTGCAGCTGCAACGCTCAAGTTTGACTGCGTGTTTGGAGCGGCATCGGCAACCAGAACCGGTGCCGGCGTTGCTTGCGTCTCGCTGGCGGTGCGCGTTGCACTGCGGTCGGTCGAGGCGGAGAGCGTGGGCTCGGTTGACGTGAACAGCTGCTGCTCCAGACGGCGCTTCTTCTTTTCGGCTTCGACGCGGCGCGCCGCACCCATCACCGCGCCTAGGATGATTTCGGACCAGGCGCCGTCGCGGAAGCGATAGACGCGGAAGGCTTCGGCGTGCGCGAACTTGCTGCCCTGACGCAGCAGCTTCTTCTTCACCGCGCGCGTCGTCAGCAACGGCGAATAGACGCGGCTGAAGATCTTCTCCTGCTCGAAGCTCGTGAACAGGTTTGCAAGCAGATGTGCTTCCAGCTGCAGATCCTGGATATCCTCGGTCGAATAGGACTTGGTGTAAGGGCCGGCGGGCTTGTAGGGCGCGTCGAGCGGCACGGCGACGTAGTAAGCGCCGTGGAAATCGAAAACGACGTGACGGAAGACCTCGAAGTTCTGGCGGATCTCGTCGTCGCGGTGAATCTCGTTGAAGCGCGACAGGATTTGAATCACCGGCCCGCGCTCGGCGGCGCGCATCTTCGGCACCAGCCCGTGCAGGCGGTTCATCGGCCGACTCATGGAGACGAGCAACAGGCACAGATCGACGAAGATGGCGATCGCCAGTGGAATGTAGTCGCGCTTCGATAAGCCGACCGTGGCATCGCCCGCGAGCGCCTTGTGCGTTGCAGGTGTCGCTTCCACCGACTGCACGGCCTTTTTCTGCAGATCGCGCAACTCGTCGGCCGATGGCGGCAGCTTGAACGACAGCAGGCCATAGAACGTAGCGGTCAATCGCCTAAAAGCTTCGATGGTCGCTTCCGATCCCTCTACGGCCGCGATCTTGGGCTTCTCCAGATCCGGCAACTGGTCGATTGCGCGCACGACACCTTTCAGCGCCTGTTGCAACTGCGGATCGGGGCAGGCGAAGGTGCCGCCACGGCTGTCGGCAAACACCGTCTTTTCGGAGCGCTCGGCCAGGTCGGCGCGCAGCTGCTTCAATTGTGGATCGGTGCGGAAGGCGTTGAAGCCGGTGACCGTGATGTCGAGCTTACGGCCCAAGGCGCGCATGAAGTCGTTGCGCGTTCCAGATGCTGCATCGACCGTCGACTTGTCGTCGCTGACGATGCGCGCCAGATCGCCGTCGAGGGCGGCCAGATCGTTCTTCACCGTGCCGACACGACCCTTGACGAAGTCGGCCGCAAATCCGAAGCGCTGTGCATCCTCGTCACGCAGCTTGCGGCGCGGGCCATCGCCGGGTCTACTGTCCGGGCAGGAGGCTCCCTTGGCGCGCTCGATCTCGGCTTTTTGCGTTGAGAGCTGGGTCAACTGCTCGAGCGTCGTCGACAGCTGTGTCATGCGTGTCGAGGCCGCGTGCAGTGACGATTGCACCTGCGTCACTGCCGATTCGGCGGAGCGGGAGGACTCCGAACGGCTTTCCAGTACCTTCCAGTAAAAGCCGAAGCCGAAACCGACCGAGATGATGGTGAGGAAGATGTAGCCGGCGGCAAATGCCATCTTGGTGGGAAGCGAAGCGGGAGAGAACATCTGGTCGAGCAGCCAGATGATCATGGTCATCAGCATGGCGACGGAGAAGCCGATCACCGCTTTGTGGATCAGCGGCAGATCGCCCATGTTGCTCTCGATCAGCTCGAGCATGCCGATGTAGGTCGCAACCCACGACAGCACGCCAAGGCCGATGACCAGAACCGCCTTCTTCCAATCGCGGCCGCGCTTGGTTTCGTCGGGCCAATCGCCATCGCCGCCGGATAGATCGAGCTCGAAATTACGCTTGGCGGAAGTGCTGGTGCGCGTAGCGTCGCTGGGAAACGACATGTGACGACCTGAGTTTCTGCTTTGGGCATGCGCAGCTCGATCAATGCCGTGGCATCTTGCGATGCTCACAATCTCAAATGCGCATGAAAAGCGTTGCTAGTTTCAACCGACCGATCTGCCCCCGGTCATGTGTGATCCAGCTTCAGGGGTAGCGATGGTTCATGTCGCCAGTTGGGCGCGGTTGTGTCTCTACCGCGGCTCTCCTGCGACGGCGGCGGCGCTACTGATTCCATTTATTGCAGGGCGAGAGAACGCTGCACCATGTCGGCCGGCGTTGCTGGTTGGCGCTGGGCATTGCTGCGCGTTGGGCTCGTCGCCACATGCGCGGCCTCGTGCGGCGCGGTCGTCGACGAGACCGAAGGGGCGGGAGGTGGCGGCAGCAGTCGCGGTTCTGGATTGGCCTTGGCGTGACGTTCCAGTTCCAAGAGTAAGGCTTCGGCAAGCGGCGTGATGTCGGCGGCGTGGAACTTGCGCGCAAACGGCTCGCGAACCGACCCGGTGCCGACCAGAACAAGGTACGAGTAGGCCGCGCCGTTGCCGAACTGGATGCCGCCGGTAATCAACGTGTCGATGCTGGCGTCGGGATCCTCGGTGACTTGCGTGCCGGTCTTGGCGAAGTGCAAACGCACGCCACCTTTGCGCGCAGCACACCAGGGCGCGAGGCTTTTCAAGGTGCCGTGCGATGTCTGGAACGCCTCATAGCACAGCGGCGCTTCGAGCAGGGATTTGATGAGGCCGTTGGCGCCGCGCTGGATCACGTCGCCAGCGCGCAACTTGAGCGGCTGCGGCGCCATCAGATCGGGCGTGTGCTCGAGTGCGGTGTGATCGTAGGACTTGATCAGCGTCGGCTCGGGCACCGAGCGGGTGCGCTGGCCAATAAGCGAGGCCAGTATCACTGCCGACATTTGATGCACGCGGCGCGGCGCACCCGAGATCTGACCGAGCACGACGGCTGTTGACGGCGGCGTGCCTTCGCCATTCGATTGCGTCGGCGGCATGGTGAAACCGAAGCGGTCGATCAGCGATTTGACGCGCTCCTGGCCGACGCGCGCGGTGCGATTGCCGACCGGATTGTTGAGCGAGCAGGCAAACGCGACGATGGCCTTGCGGCCCTGCCGGCCACCACCGCCATGTCGGCAGGTCTCGAGCCCGGCAGCGGGCGCATCGGTATCGAGGTACATCGTGTTGGGCGTATCGGTCAGCTCGTTGGCAATGGCGACGGCTGCCAGCATCTTGCCGGTCGAGGCGATCATGCGCGATTCACGCGAGCGGTCGTAGTAGCCGGTGGTTTCACTGCGTGCCGTTATGGAACCGAAATATGCGGCCGTCTCGCCGGTCTCGTAGTAGCGCACGATTTCGCCGCGCGCGTTGGCTGCGACGAGGATGATGTTGGGTAGCTTGCCAGAGGCGTCTGCCTTGGCCGGGTCGAGCGTTAAGCCTGGGTTCAATTTGGCGGCGACTTTGGTGTTCAGCGCTGTCAGTGTGTCTTGCACCTTGGCATGGAAGGCGAGATTCTCGGCGGCGTCGAACGTGGTCGTGACACCGCGCACGTAGTCGCGCCAGCCAAAGCCGTAGCGCTGCTTCATCTCTTCGCGCAAACCGAACCGTGCGGCCGGCATCAACACGTTGGCGCGCACGACGGGGTTGGCCTGGGCGCGACGGGATTGATCAGGTGCGAACTGGTCGAGCGCCTGTTGCAGGCGCGGCTTGACGTGCGGATCGGGCGGGCCGCCGGCGAGCTTTACGAGATCGAATACGACTTCCTTCTGCTGCTCTGGTTCTTGCAGCAGCTTTTCCGCGCAAGTGCGGGCGCGCACCTCGGTGATGTAGCGCCAGCGGTCGAGACGCACGGTGTTGAGGCGGTCGCTGCCATCGAGCAGAATGATCGGCTTGTTGACGGCCGAGGCGAGCACGTACTGCTCGGCAATCGTCAGATCCTTGGCCTCCTTGCCGAACACTATGCGGCTCGTCACCTCGACGCCGTGCAGCGGTGCGCCGCCGGTTCGCTGCGCCAGCCAGATGTGGTTGGCGGCCCACGCTTTCAGCGGTGTGTCGTTACCGCCCTGCGTCAGCGTGCGGTGGATGACGGGTGCGAGCCACCATTCGGAAAACTTGCGCGAGAGCTTCTCTATTGCCGGCTCGTCGCCGCGCGGTGGCGTCTTGTAAATGACGCGCGCGAACTGCATCGGCAACGTCGAGCCGCCCACCCCCAGGCTCGGCCGCTTCAGCGCAATCGAGCGCTTGATGGTCGAAACAGGAATCTTGAGCACGCCGAGCAGGTCGATGCCGAACGGATTCAAGGGGCCGCCGAGATAGCGATCCTCGTGATAGACGAGGCACTTCCAATAATGTTCCGGCACCGAGCGCACCGGAATCGATTTGTGATCGGGATTGGCCGTGTAATTGCCGAACTCGATGGCGGCGTCCGTGTAGTTGACGTCGCGGCGGCTGTCGAGGCGCGGGTCGAAGGTGCCGACGAAGCTGCCCTTGGCATCGTAGATGGCGGTGGCGAGCCAGCGCTCGGCGTCATAGTGCAACTTGTCGGCCGCGTAATGGCTGCCGACAAAACCGCGGATGGGCGCCACCACGTAGACCAGGACGATGGCGAACATGACATAGAGGATGGCGGCGGTGGCGACGTGGCGCAGCGGCCCGAGCCGCGGATTGAACGCAACCCAATCGGTGAGAAACCGAACGCCCCGCACTGGAATGGTGACGATCAGTTCCAGCAATCGGGTGAAGAGGCGAAAGATTGCGAGCATCGGCGACGCCAGACGGGAAGCGACAAACAACGAGCGCGATGAGACCGTCGCCACCATCCCGAATGGCGTGGCGCACTCATGCTGCTCTTCTGGCTAATCGGGTTTTATGGCGCGGCATGGACCCGAACGTGGCAACACCGCGACGTTCAACACTCATCGGTCGAGAATGCCGAACTCGGAAAACGGAATGAACGCTACCGGCTCGCCCTTGGCGATTGCGGTGACATCTTCGCCAATGTCGATCAGCCCGTCAGCGGCGCGCAGACCCGATATCAGGCCCGAGCCGTCGCGCGCATATTTGTCGACAAGGAGACCCTGAGGCGTGTCGACGAGAATGCCGCGCAGGAACTCGCGCCTGCCGGTCTTGCGCTTAGAAATGTCGAACGCCGCCGGCAAGGCGAAGCGACGGGGATGCGGCCAGGGCGCGCCCCCCAACCGGCGCAACGCCGGGTAGACATACATGAGGAAGCAGACGAACACGGCGACCGGATTGCCCGGCAAGCCGATCAACACCGTATCGCCGATCTGACCCATCGATAGCGGGCGGCCCGGCTTGATCGCCAGTTGCCACAAGTGACGCTTGCCGATGGCATCGAGCGCGCTCACCATATGGTCCTCGTCGCCGCGGCTGGCGCCACCCGAGGTCAAGATCACGTCGAACATCGAGGCTGCTTGGGTAAGGCGGCGCTGAATCTCGTCGGCCTTGTCTGGCCAGACGCCAAGGTCGGTTACGTCGGCGCCGGTGTTGCGTGCGAGCGCGACGAGCATCGGCGCGTTGGCGTCGAACACCTCGCCCTCGCCAAGCGCCCGGGTGCCGGGCCGGATGACCTCGTCGCCGGTCGACACGATGGCGACGCGCACGCGCTGGTGGCAGCGGACGCTGGCCAATCCGATGGAGGCGAGTGCGGCGGCATCCTGTGGTCGCAGCAGAGCGCCGGCTTCGAACAACGCCTCCCCTGTGGCCACGTCCTCGCCGGCCTTGCGCACGTTGGCGCCGGTCTTGAGGCCAGGAGGAATGACGACAAATGGCAGTGCGCGGTCGCTCTCGCCGGTCTCGCAATCCTCCTGCATGACAACAGTATCGAAGCCCGCTGGGATAACAGCCCCGGTGAAGATGCGGACCGCGCTATCGGGCGGTGGATTAGCGGTCAACGGATGGCCAGCCGCGGCCCGTGCCGAGACCGCAAATCGACCACCGGTCTGCTTGTCATAGTGGCGGGAGGAGACCGCATAGCCGTCGACCGCGGAATTGGTGTGCGCAGGAACCGGCCGGAGGGCGTGTGCAGTTTCGGCCAGAATGCGACCGCTCGCGGCTTCGATCGCCACGTCCTCGGTGCCGGTGACGGGCGCCAGGCGCTCCGCCAATATTGCAACAGCCGTATCGTGGCGCAGCCGTTCGCTGTCGTGCAGGAAGCAGTCGTTCAGGAGCTTTTTGCGCATGGCGGCAATCTGGGACCGGTCGAGGGCGGCGGCCAACGGGGGCTGCGCGCAGCATTCGCTTGCGGGACGGCCGCACGCCGAGCAGGCAAACGACGCGGGGCTGGCACGCCTAGTGTTTAAAGCCTGTCGTACCGAGATGGAAGCGCCGGTTCATGCCCGCAACAATGTGACGATGTTGGTGCGTTCGGCCGAGGTGCATCGCGAAAAATTGTGCAATGCCCGCCAACTACAGCCGACGCGCAAACGTCAGCAACCGCATGGTTGTTTGAAGAATTGCTGGTTGGAAAATGTCTCGCGATCGAGGCCGTCCCACCAGGGAACCCTCGAGCTGAAACGCGATCACGCAACAGCAAGCATAAACTCACGCACCGCCGTGCGCGTTGAGATTTACGCCAGCTAAAAAGCTCACATCGCGTGCATAAGAACAAACAGACCGATGCCAACTGCCGGACCCAGCAATGTGGCAAGGACCATCATCACGAATGACTTGTCGACCATAACACGACCCCGCGGACAAAAACGCAAAGCAACAGACGATCCACCTGCGGATCGACCAAAGCCCCCATCCTTCAGAACCCTCTACCTTTCTGAAAGACGGAAGGCACTTTAGCTGAAAACGGGATATCGCACACGCTTTAAACGCTTAGAACGCGCGATGCATCTCGCATGTGCGAAAACGGCGTTAACTAGAATCACCGCGAAAACCGATGGGGCATTTTCGCGGCCGTCAAAAATGGAAATATAACAACGGGTTCTGATCAATTCCAGGGATCGGGACGTGTGGCTATTGAGACTTCGGGTGAACGGTCATCACATTGCTGTCTCGCCCGTGGAAGCGCGCGAATCAGAAAAATTGTTGCAATTCTGCAACGCGCAATTCGGCTGTTGAGCCTCCGCGATGCTGCTTTCCCATCGTGCGGCCCACAGCCTGTGTGGTGAGCGCGGGCGGCACCTCAAGCGAGTTCAAACTTTTTGGAATGGCCTCATGTCGCGATGGCCTGCTTTGAGCCTTCGACCGAGTGCCAGAATTGACGACTTCGTTGGAAGTCGGATGCGCGTTCATCTCAGAGGATCAGGGTCTCAAGTGCGCTCACCGGCGATCGAACAGCCGCAACTGACGCTCATCCAGGCCACGGGTTTCTGAAGCCAGTTGCTCGATACGGTCGAACGGCACCTGCTCGGCGAGAATCAGCGAGCGTTGTGCCTTCATCGAGCGCACGAGGCCCTCTTGCACGAGGTGGAACTCGCCGACCGTCTGGTGTGGCAGCACTGCTGCTGGATCGAGGCCGGATTCCGATTGGAACGCCGCCTTGAGCTTGCGCAGCGCCGTGTCCTCACGCACGCGGCCGATAAACCAGCTGGTGATCTGATCGCGGCTCTTGTAGTCGAGGTCGCCGGGCGATTGCGTGGCGAGCATCAAGCCGAGACCGGCAGAGCGCGCACGCTTCAACAGGCTCTGCAAGGGCTCGGCGGTCGCCGGCTTGGCGTTTGCTGGAATATAGAGGTCGGCCTCGTCGAACATGACGACAGCCTGCAACTCGTCGTTGGGATTCCTCTGGCAGAAGCGCAGCGCTTCGGAGAGGAACTGCGACACCCAGAACAGGATGTTCTCGTTGTCGCCGAGGAAGC
>CAZLHQ010000088.1:0-13224 GCA_964559355.1 uncultured Hyphomicrobiaceae bacterium | reverse complement strand
CGGTGACGCGCTCGAGATCGGCGAAGTCACCAAGATGTCGAAGTCGAAAAAGAACACCGTCGATCCCGACGACATCATCGGCCATTACGGTGCTGACTGCGCGCGCTGGTTCATGTTGTCGGACAGCCCGCCCGAACGCGACGTGATCTGGACCGACGAGGGGATCGCCGCATCCGGCCGCTTCGTGCAGCGCATTTGGCGCGTCATCAACGACGCCGCCGAGAAGGCCGCACCCGCCGGTGCGCCCCGCCCGGCCGTGCTGTGTGCCGACGCAGAGGCGTTGCGCCGCTCGACCCACAAGGCGCTGGATGCCGTCGCTCGCAATATCGAGGGGCTGCGGTTCAACGTCGCCGTGGCGCAACTCTACGAGCTGACCAACACGTTGAACCAAGTATTGGGCAAGTCAGGCAATGGTCTCGACTGGACAATAAGGGAGTGTTCCCAGTTTCTTGTGCAGATGTTCGCCCCGATGATGCCGCACTTGGCTGAAGAATGCTGGGCGCGGCTCGGTTACAACACTCTGGTCGCCAATGAGCCCTGGCCGGTGGCTGATCCGGCGTTGCTCGTTGACGATTCTGTCACCGTTGCCGTACAGGTGAACGGTAAGCGCAGAGACGAGCTGGTGGTGGCTCGCTCGGCCAGTAACGCAGAGGTCGAGACGGCCGCGCTGGCGCTCGAATCGGTCATCAAGGCCTTGGACGGCCGACCGATCAAGAAAGTCATCGTCGTACCGCAGAGGATCGTGAATGTGGTGGGCTGAGGCGCGTATCGGCAGAGCCAATGGCACCGGGGCAACGCCTCGCCGTGCCACGGTTCTGCTTGGCGTCCTGGCACTGATGGCGACCGCTCCCACCCTTTCTGGTTGCGCCGACGGTAGCGGCTTCCGTCCGCTTTACGGCGATTCCTCGCTGGGAGGCGCCGGCGCCTCCGAAAAGCTCGCCCATGTCGAGGTCGCCCCGATTCCCGGCCGCGTCGGCCAGCAGATCCGCAACGAGGTCATCTTCCAGACCACGGGCGGCGGTCAGGCTTTGCCTCCCGAGTACCGGCTGGAGATCGCAATTCGCGAATCCATCACTTCGACGCTGGTCAAGGTGAGCGGTGATGCCTCCGGCTCCGTCTACAATATCGATGCCGATTTCCGATTGGTCCGCATCGCCGATAAGAAGGTGGTGCTGCAGGGCAAGAGCGCCAGCCGCGCCGGCTTCGAGCGATTCACGTCGGTGTTCGCTAATGTTCGCGCCCGCAATGACGCCGAAAACCGCGCTGCCACCACCATGGCGCAGGATTTGCGCACGCGTCTTGCGGCGTATCTCGCCCACCCGGTGTGACGGCCGCTCGCGCGAGCTACGCTTGTCACCCGGCGCTGTCTCCGTGCCGATGACGCCAGCCACGACGTGAACCGCAGTATTGCTCTAACGCTGGGCCGTAGATCGCCATGGTCGCCGTCAAAGCCCACCTCGCAGACAAGTTCCTCGCCAATCCCGATAAGGCGCTCGCTGCGTTCTTGTTCTTCGGCACCGATTTGGGGCTCGTCAGCGAACGTGCGCAGATAACGGCCAAGCGCATCGCCGAGCGGGAGAATCCGCCCGGCGAAATCATCCGCCTCGACGACGCCGATGTCGAGGGCGACCGCGACCGGCTCGGCGTCGAGCTGCGCACCATGCCGATGTTCGGCGGCCGCAAGGTGGTGCGCGTCACCACCGGCCGCATCATCAACGCCGCCGTGCTCAAGGATCTCGTCGAAGCGGGCGATCTCGCAGGCACGCTGATCGTCGAGGCAGGCAACTTGAAGCCCACCGATACGCTGCGCGCCGTGTTCGAGAAATCGCCTTCTGCTGCGGCCGTCGCCTGCTATGGCGATGAAAGCCGCGATCTCGACAGCCTCATTCGCGACGTGCTGGATGCGGCCCGCATGACCATTGCAAGCGATGCGCGCACGCTGCTGGCGACCCGGCTCGGCGCCGACCGGGCCCTTTCGCGCGGCGAAATCGAAAAACTTGCCCTCTACGCAAAGGGCCGTGCGCGCATCGAGATCGATGACGTCGAAGCGATTGTCGGCGATGCCTCCGAACTTGCCATTGATCGCATCGTCAATGCCGCGGCCTCTGGCAACGCGGCACTCGCCGTCAACGAGCTGGCGCGCGCCGTCACGGCAGGCGAGGACGCCCAGACAGTCATCTCCGCCATTCAGCGCCATCTACAGAAGCTGCACCGCGTCCGCGCCGATCTCGACCAGGGCAACAGCCTTGAGGAAGCGTTACGCCAGTTGCGGCCGCCGCTGCATTTCAAGCAGCGCGACGCATTCGCCGCCCAATGCCGGCGCTGGAGCCGTCCCTCGCTCGACAAGGCGCTCGCCGCCACCGCCGATGCGCTCAAGGCAGCCCGGCTCAATGCCGCGATCGAGGACGCACTGGCCGAGCGGCTGTTGCTGTCGCTGGCTTCGCACGCGGGCTGAACGTGTCGCGCTGGCGGCGTCGGCCCCGGCAGCAGATGTGAAGCGCGCAACGCCGCACTTGCCCCGTGAAAGACCCCACCTATAGTGCGCCCCCGACAACCGGGTTAGCAGGGGAGTTTCCATGAGCGACATTCGCTACGACGTCGTTGGCATCGGCAATGCCATCGTCGACATCATCGGCCGGTGCGACGACGCCTTCCTGGCCGCGCACGGCGCTCCCAAGGGCCACATGCGTCTAGTCGACGACGCCACCATCTCGACCCTCTATACCGACATGGGCCCAGCGATGGAGATTTCGGGGGGCTCCGCCGCCAACACTCTCGTCGGCGTCGCCTCGTTCGGTGGCCGCGCCGCCTTCATCGGCAAGGTGGCCGAAGACGAGTTCGGCCGCATCTTCGCCCACGACATCAAATCGGCAAATGTCGCGTTTGCTACAAGGCCGGTGGCCGGCAAGGCGCCGACCTCGCGCTCACTCATTCTGGTCACGCCCGATGGCGAGCGCACCATGAACACCTTCCTTGGCATTTCCACCGATCTCGACCAGGGCGAAATCGACGCGGACATGATTTCGAAATCCGAGGTGATCTATTTGGAGGGATATTTGTTCGACCGGCCGGATGCAAAAGCAGCCTTCCGCCAGGCGCAACGCATCGCCAAAGGTGCCGGCCGACGGGTCGCGTTGACGCTGTCGGATTCTTTCTGCGTCGATCGTCATCGCGCCGAGTTCCTAGACCTCATCCGCGACGGCGTCGATATTCTTTTCGCCAACGAAAGCGAAATCACCTCGCTTTATGAAACCGCCGATTTCGAAATTGCAGCTGCCAATGCCGCGCGCGACACCCAATTGGCGGCCTTGACCCGCAGCGCCAAGGGTTCGGTCATCCTGAGCGAAGGCCGGCGCCTTGAAATACCGGTGCGCGCGGTTGACAAGGTGGTCGATTCCACCGGCGCTGGAGACCTTTATGCCGCCGGCTTCCTATACGGCTTGACTGCCGGCCATGGCCTGGAGGCCGCAGGTCATCTGGGCTCGCTGGCCGCCGCCGAGGTCATCTCGCATATGGGTGCAAGGCCGCAAGCGCCGCTCGGGACGCTGGCTCGGGCGGCACAATTACTCGTCTGACGAACAATGCTTAGCCGACAAAAAACAAATCCCGGCGGAATTCATTCAATAGTGAATTTCGCCGTTTTTGTTTCTCGCGATTAATACGTCGCATTGGATTTCGGTGTATCCGGGCCACAGATGTATATGCGCATGGCAACAAATTAAAAGCGGACGATTTATTTTCCTTGGAAACGACGGCTTGTTTCAGACAATAAATGCTGACGCGATTCGATTGAGCGAAGGCTGTTGCGAATGCCCGATATGAGGACACGCCGCGGACGCCCCAAGGGCAGCGGCATCGACGATCGCCAAAGGCTCGACGCCATCGCCCGGTTGATTGCCGCGAACCCGGAATTGAAGCCGACCACAGCAATCCGCACGCTGGGCGTTGCCGACCCGTCCGTGATCCGCCGCCTGCGCGACAAGTTCAGCCTGGTGCGGCAGGATTTGATGCAGGAATTGAAAACGCAGCCGCGCGCAAAGGCACAGCTATCGGCCGTTGCGAGCGGTTCGAGCGACGCCAATCTGGTGCAGCCAGCGCGGCCCAGCCGCAGCCGCACCATGCCCGCCACCACTCAATCTGCGCCGCGCCTTTCGGCCGAGCCCAAGGCCACGCCCCGCGCGCCAAGCGGCGGGGCCGCGAAGTCCGCTGCCAAACCGACCGAATGTGCCCCACCGTCCTCGGCCGCCTTGCCCAAGGCCGAAGACGACCCCGACAGACGACCGTCGGCCACTACTGGCCCGGCCGTCACGCAAGCCTTGGTGATGTCGCTCCTGGGTGCGGGCATGGCGACCACCAACACGGCCATTGCCGCGCAAATGACGTTCGCAGAACAGTTCGTCAAATCGCCCTACGTGACACTGCTCCTGAAGCAACAACTCGCATTCAACGAGTGGGCCATGAGCCTTGCCACACCGCGCCGCAACTGGCCCAAGACCGCGAGCTGAGCGTCTCGATAGCTGCCTCTCCGCCGTAAAGAGACGTCACTGCAGGGCCGTCGACCCCGGGCGGCCCTTTTTCTTTGTTTTCGTTCTTTTGAATTTTCGAAACGACCGACCACGACTTCAGATTCGGCGTAGCGCCACCGATTCGATGCGGTGATCTGAACCCTTGCGCAGGATCAGGCTGGCGCGCTGCCGGGTCGGCAGGATGTTTTCACGCAGGTTCTTGAAGTTGATCGACCGCCAGATCGTCAGCGCGCGCTCTTCTGCCGCCTCGTTCGACAATTGCGAGTAGCGGTGGAAATAAGCGGCGGGATCGCGAAATGCCGTCGTTCTCAGCCGCATGAAGCGCGTCACATACCAGCGTTCGATCAAGGCCGGGTCGGCATCGATATAAATTGAGAAATCGAAGAAATCCGAAACGAACGGTATCGCCTGACCATCGACCGGCAAGCGCGCCGCCTGCAAGACGTTGAGGCCTTCCACAATCAGGATGTCGGGATGATCGACGCGGGTCTTCTGGCCCGGAATGATGTCGTAGTGGAAATGCGAATAGACCGGAGCCTCGGCGCTTTCGATGCCGGATTTTACGTCCGCAAGGAAATTCAAAAGGCGTGTCGTGTCGAAGCTTTCAGGAAAGCCCTTGCGGTCCATGATGCCAAGCCGCTCAAGCTCGGCATTCGGATACAAGAACCCGTCGGTCGTCATGAGATCGACACGCGGATGATCCGGCCAGCGCGCAAGCAGGGCGCGAAGAACACGCGCCGTCGTACTCTTGCCAACCGCCACCGACCCGGCGACACCGATGATGAACGGCACCTTGCCTTCTCGCCGGCCGAGAAACTTGGACGTGACGGCGTGCAGTTCCTGAGAAGCGGCGACATAGAGATTGAGCAGCCGCGACAGCGGCAGATAGATCGTCTCCACCTCCTCGATCGACAGCTCCTCGATGAGACCCGAGAGCTGCTCGAGCTCGGGCGAGGTCAGCGTCATCGGCGTATCGGCGCGCAACCGCGCCCAATCCTGCCGGTTGAACAATCGATACGGCGAGAATTGCAGATCCGATTTTATGGGCGATGGAACGCCGGGTGACAACGCTGCCAGCCGTTCCAGAATTTCATTCATGACGCCGCCCGTTGCGCTTTCTCTGTCAGTCCCGACGTGCCGGTGCGATTATCCAGAACGCCTAGAACGTCGGCCAAGGCAACCTGCCGACATTCCAGCAATACCAGCAAATGATACAACAGATCGGCAGCTTCCGCCTTCAACTCGTCATTACCCTGATGCGTAGCTGCTATGACAGTTTCAATCGCTTCCTCGCCAAATTTCTTGGCGCACCGCTCCACCCCGGCGTCGAGGAGCTGGCGGGTATAGGACGTGTCGCTCGCGGCAGCGCGGCGGGCCTTTATGGTCGCTGCCAGCTTCCCCAGCACATCATCGCTCATGGCTCAATCGCTCCTCACCTAGCGCCGTTCCGTTGTTTGATGGAATTGCGGAACGGCTCCAGACCTTTGTTTTGTCGTGCTTCTTATCGGAATACCGGTTCCCACTTTTCCGGAAGCACTCTAGCCGCAGCGCAAGAAAGCGCCACGTTGTCGAACGTGTTGCAACAAATTGATCGGTATCCCGTCAAGTCCCGACTGGGAGGAGACAAAAAAATCGGGCGGCGTGGCACAGGACCAGCCGCCCGAAATTCTTCGATCAACCCATGCAGGTTGCAGTCACATCCAGCCAACCGCGAATTTCTGGCAGGCCGAGCAAAGGTTCACGACCCCACACCGACCAACCGCATACGGATATAATCCAGCTGGTCGAAATTGCCGTACTTGATAACCAGGTTGCCGCTCTCGCCCGAGCCGCGCTTGATTTCCACCTTGAGGCCAAGCGCATCCGCCAGCTCCTTCTCAAAGGCGCGGGTATCGGCATCCTTTTCACGTACCTTGCGCGCGGTCGGCGCCTCGACCAGTTCGCCCGCCTGCACGAGAGCCTCGACCTCGCGCACGTTGAGATCGTCGGCAATGATGCGCTCCGCCAACTGTTCGGCGTCGTCACGACCGATCAGCGCGCGGGCGTGGCCGGCACTGAGCTGCCCCATCTGCACCAGCGCCTGAACCGCATTGGGCAACCGCAGCAAGCGCAGCGTGTTAGCGACGTGGCTGCGGCTCTTGCCGATAATCTCCGACAGCTGCTCCTGGCTGTAGCCGTAGCGATCGACGAGCTCCTTGTAGCCCCCCGCCTCCTCTATGGCGTTGAGATCGGCCCGCTGGACGTTTTCGATGATCGCCAGCTCGAGCACCTCGCGGTCGTCGAGATCGCGAATGATGACCGGCACCGAATGCAGGCCCGCTCGCTGCGCCGCCCGCCAGCGGCGTTCGCCCGCGACGATCTCATAAAACTGCGGGGTCGCCGGATCGGCACGGGCGATGATCGGTTGCACCAGACCCTTCTGGCGGATCGAGTCGGCAAGCTCGGCCAGCTCCTCCTCGCGGAAGTCCTTGCGCGGATTGAAGCGACCACCCTTCAACTGATCGATTGGAATGAGGCGCTGCTCCCCTTCCGGCGGCAAGCGCGTCGTTGCCTGGGTCGGCTCGCCGATCAGCGAGGCCAAGCCGCGTCCCAATCTGCTCTTGGGCATCGGTGAAGTCATCAAGGTCAGAGCCCCCTCTTGCTCCTCAATCCGAGTTGTTGTCACAACTCGTTGATACTCTTTTCTGATTTTGAACTGACTCGACTAGGCCGCCTTGTAGCGGCGCTCGCGCTCGATAATCTCGGTTGCCAGCCGGATGTAGGCCTGGCTGCCGGCACAATCATAATCGTAAAGCAGGATCGGCTTGCCGTGCGAAGGCGCCTCGGCAACGCGCGTGTTGCGCGGGATGACCGTCTCGTAGACCTTCGGGCCGAAGAAGGCGCGCACGTTGTCGGCAACTTCGCGCGACAGCGTGGTGCGTGCGTCATGCATGGTCAGCACGACGCCCTGGATCTCGAGGCTGGGATTGAGTGAACCGCGTATCTGGTCGATCGATTCCTTCAGCTGCGAAATACCCTCGAGCGCGAAGAATTCGCACTGCACCGGGACCAGCACGGCGTTGGCCGAGGTCATGGCATTGAGGGTCAGCAAGTTGAGCGAAGGCGGGCAATCGATCAGCATATAGGAAAACGAGGGTTGATCGGGTCGGGCGCGCGATTGAGCAACCATATGAGCGAGGGCATCGCGCAAACGATACGCCCGATTATGGTCGTTCATGAGATCGCTTTCGAGACCGACGAGATCGGCATTCGCCGGCACGACATAGAGCCCGGGAACCGCCGTCGGCAATGCCGACTCGATCACCGAGGCTTCCCCGGCCAGCACATCATAAGACGTCCGCCGGCGGGTTTCCGGCGCTATGCCGAGCCCGGTCGAAGCATTGCCCTGCGGATCAAGATCCATCACCAGGACACGCTCACCTATGGCCGCCAGCGCGGTGCCAAGGTTGATGGTCGTCGTTGTTTTTCCTACCCCGCCCTTCTGATTGGCGATGGCGAGCACTCGCAGTGCCTGGCTTCCCCCTGTCATTCCGTTCACGGGATCAGCCCTCCTTTCTGCGCTTCAAATCTCGAACCACGGCAATTCGTGCATCGCTCGACGTCAGGCTCGGCTTCAGCTCCAGATCGAATGCCCACGACTTGCGGGCCGCCGTCACCTCGTCCTCGGCTGTCCGCCCCTTCAGGAACAGGGCGACACAACCGGGGCCGAAGATCGGCGAGACAAGTTCGAAGAGAAACGGCAACGCGGCCAACGCACGCGACGTGATGACATCCACTGACGCCACTGTATCGCAATTCGGAATCGTTTCGATTCGCGTCGACATGATGTCCACAGCGATACCAACTTGCCGCGCCACTTCCCGCAGGAAGGCGCATTTGCGGGCATCACTCTCGACCAGCGTGACATGGAGGGGTGGCCTGGCAGGGTCCAAGTGGTGCAAATCTGCCGCCATGATGGCCAGCACCAGGCCCGGGAAGCCGCCACCCGACCCGATGTCCATCACGTGGCGCGCATCGGACGGAATCAACGGGAAGAGTTGTGCGCTGTCGGCGAAATGGCGGTGCCACAGTTCAGGAAGCGTCTTTGGCGCGACCAGATTTATGGTCTTCTGCCACTTCGTCAGCAGCTCGGCATAGGTTTGCAGCCGCGCCAATGTTTCACGTGAAACATGAAACGTGCGGACAAAATCGTCGGACTCGGCAATCTGGGCGGGTTCAGCCGTTGGCCCGCTGGGCCCGGGCGATGCCGGCCGCGTATGGCCAGGCCTCGTCATGCGCGATACTTCTTTTCGCGGGTCTTTCGAGCTGCCTTCAGATTCGCCAGCAACAGCAGAATTGCAGCAGGCGTCACCCCATCGATGCGCATGGCCTGCGCGATCGATGCCGGCCGGTGGCGCATGAGCTTCTGGCGGATTTCGCTAGAGAGCCCGGGCAGGACCGAATAATCAAAGTCTGTCGGGATGGCCTCCGCCTCATCACGCCGGAGCACGGCGACATCCACTTCCTGGCGACGGACGTAGGAGGTATATCGCGCGTCCACCTCCAGCTGCCTGCCGGTCTGCGCATCGAGCGTGGCGAGCTGCGGCCAGATGCGGGCCAGATACCCAAGATCGACACCCGGGTAGGACAGCAGCTCGAATGCCGTGCGGCGGCGCCCGTCACGATTGATCTCCAGGCCGTGCCGGGTCGCCTCGGTCGGCGTCAGCGCCAGCGATTGCAACAGCGTGGCGCCTTCGTCCAGCGCCCGCGACTTGGCTGCGAAGGCCTCGAACCGCTTTGCCCCGACGCAGCCGAGGCTTTGCCCCAGCGGGGTCAGCCGCTGATCGGCATTGTCGGCCCTGAGCTTCAGACGGAATTCGGCCCGCGACGTAAACATGCGATAGGGCTCGCTGACCCCGCGGGTGACGAGATCGTCGATCATGACGCCAAGGTAGCCATCGGCGCGGGACACGGCAAAGCGATCTTGTCCGCCGCCAGCCACGAGCGCGGCATTGATGCCGGCTGCCACGCCCTGTGCCGCAGCCTCTTCATAACCGGTCGTGCCGTTGATCTGGCCGGCCAGGAAAAGCCCCGGCAGCCGTTTGGCCTCGAGTGTCGGCTGAAGCTCGCGTGGATCGACATAATCGTACTCGATGGCGTACCCTGGACGCTTGATGATGACCCTCTCCAGGCCCGGGAGGGTCTTCAGGAAAGCCTCCTGCACCTCCTCCGGCAGCGATGTCGACACCCCATTGGGATAGATCGTGTCGTCGTCCAGGCCCTCGGGCTCGAGAAATACCTGATGGCCGGAGCGGTCGGCAAAGCGCACCACCTTGTCCTCGATCGAGGGGCAGTACCGCGGCCCGACGCTGCCGATCTGACCTGAATACATCGGCGAACGGGCCAGATTGGCGCGGATGATATTGTGGGTAGCCGGCGTCGTCGTGGTGATCCCACAGGCGATCTGCGGGTTCGAAATCCGGCCCGTCAGGAACGAGAAGGGCACCGGATCGTCGTCTCCCGGCTGCATCTCGAGGCTTGCCCAGTCGATCGATGTCGAAGCCAGCCGTGCCGGGGTGCCAGTCTTCAACCGCCCCATGGCGAGGCCCAGGGCATAGAGACGGTCAGATAGCATCAGTGCCGGCGCATCGCCCATACGACCGGCCGGTGTCTTGCGCTCGCCGAGATGGATGAGGCCGTTGAGAAACGTGCCGGTCGTCAACACGACGGCGCCGGCGGACATCCGGCTGCCATCTGCCAATATCACGCCCACGACGCGCCCGGCCGCAACGATGAGGTCTTCAACGCCGCCTTCGACAATCCCCAACCCGTTCTGTTCCGCCAGCGCCTGCTGCATCGCCTGGCGATAGAGCTTACGGTCGGCCTGGGCACGCGGCCCCTGCACGGCCGGACCCTTGGAGCGGTTGAGGAGGCGGAACTGGATTCCCGCAGCGTCGGCCACCCGGCCCATCAGGCCATCCAGCGCATCGACCTCGCGCACCAGATGCCCCTTGCCGAGACCGCCGATCGCCGGGTTGCAGGACATCTCACCAATGGTCGCCACCTTGTGCGTGACGAGCGCCGTGCGTGCCCCCATGCGCGCCGCCGCTGCTGCTGCTTCGCAGCCGGCATGGCCGCCACCGACGACGATGACGTCGAATTTGCGAGTTTCCATGGTCTGTCCTGATCGCGACCCTAGAGTGCTTCCGGAAAAGTGGGAATCGGTTTTCCGATAAGAAGCACGACAAAACAAAGGCGTAGAGCTGTTACGCGATTCCATCAAAACCGGAACGGCTCTCGAGCCTGATCGTCTGAGATGGAACCGCTTCCGGTTCCATCGAAGGCGTGAATGAGACTCTCAAACAATGGCTTAGGGCAGGCCACCACGACCCATGTGATTGCGTCAAGATCGGACCTGCTCGAGATAGCCGCATGCCGCCCACTGAGGGCGCTGTTCAAGCCTGCAATCCTTCTTGAACGCGCGGCACAATAGCCGTGCAGAGACGGCTGGTCAAAGCCGCTGACCACCCTTCTCCAGACCAATGTTTCACGTGAAACATTGTGTTGGTTCTGCAAGACGATTGCCGCGGTGTTTCACGTGAAACAAGTTGGCTGCCAATCGCGGCGCATGCTCACTTGCCGATGCAGAAGCGACCGAATACCTGATCGAGCACGTCCTCGACATCGATCCGCCCCGTGATGCGGCCAAGCGCGACAGCGGCGCGGCGAAGTTCTTCCGCGCGCAGTTCCGTGTGGTTGGCGTCGCCACGCAGAAACGCATGCAGCTCTTCTAGTGTCGTCTGCAACAGCCGGCGATGCCGATCTTGTGTCAAAGCCGGCTGGTCGCCCGGGCCGATACGCTGGGCCGCAATGCTCGCAACACGCTCGGTCAGCACATCAAGGCCCGCGCCGGTCTTCACCGAGATGGCGATCATGTCGTCGGGAAGCGTCGGCTGACCGCCGCCGGGCGAAAGATCAGCCTTGTTGACGACCAACAGGGTCCGGTCCGCCACGTCTCGGAGCTCAGTCGGCAAGGTCGGCTCAGGTGCGTGGATGTCGGTCAGCCAAACGATCAGATCGGCATCCGCAGCTCGCGCCAACGACCGGCGGATGCCTTCCTTTTCAATAGCGGCCTCGGTTGGACGGATGCCGGCCGTGTCGGAGACGATGACGGGCAAACCGCCGAGATCGAGATGCACTTCTATGACGTCGCGGGTGGTGCCAGCCTCCTCCGAGACAATTGCCGCTTCCTTTCGGGCGAGAGCATTGAGCAGGCTCGATTTGCCGACATTGGGTGATCCCGCCAACACGACCCGGAAGCCGCTTCGCAAGATTTCGCCGCGGTGCCCGTCTTGGAGATGGCGGCTGACGTGTTGCTCCAGATCGGCCACCAGCGCCCGCCCTTGCGCGAAGGCATCATTGGCAACGTCGGCCTCATCGGAAAAATCGATCGACGCTTCAACCATGGCCGACGCGTCGATCAGGGTCTGCCGCCAGCTCTCATAGAGGCTCGACAGAGCCCCCTGGGCTTGCCGGATCGCCTGCCTGCGCTGGCCTTCCGTCTCGGCGTCGATGAGGTCGGCTAGACCTTCGGCTTCGACCAGATCGATCTTGCCATTATCGAAGGCACGGCGCGCAAACTCTCCCGGTTCTGCGGCACGACAGTCTGGAAATTCGGCCAGCGCAGAAAGAACCGCGCGAACCACGGCCACGCCACCGTGGAGATGGAACTCGGCAACATCCTCTCCTGTGAAGCTGCGCGGGGATGGAAACCACAGCACGACACCGCGATCGAGAATTTCGCCGGTACGCGGATGTAGAATCTTACGACCGCCGGCTTCGCGCGGCTTGGGTCGCTTGGGCGTCATGACATTCAGCACCATGCCGGCATGTGAGCCGGATATGCGAACGACGGCGACGCCGGCGCGGCCGGGCACAGTGGAAAGGGCGAAAATTGTCGCTTTGCTCGTCACGCGCGTTCAGACGGCATCTGGCCCTACCAACTCGTGGCCTTCAGGCTTTTGGAAGTCGGTTCAGGATTTCCACCAGATTGAATTTCATCTCCGAGACGTCGGACTTTAGCGCAGAGACGTTCGACTTTAGCGCAGAAACGTCCGACTTTAGTGTAGAGACGTCCGACTTTAGCGCGGTAAGGTCTGCTGACAATTCCACGGCCAGCTGGTTTACCTTTGCTTCGAGCGTCGTGAACCGCTGCGTGTGCAGCGTTTGCGCCTCCCGGATGGTCGCGAGCTTCACGTCAACCCCAGCAAACCTCGCATTTAGGTCCTCTGGAAGGTGAGCAACGACGTATTCGAGGTCTTGGACCCGCTTTTCCAGTGTGACCATGACGACTTTACCGTGACAGACGAGAAAGGGGCAGCACGCCCCTTTTTGTATATCCTAGCTCAGGTATTCATCGATGAGAAGAAGTCGGAGTTGGTCTTGGTCGACCGGAGCTTGTCGATCAGGAACTCGATGGCGTCCATGGTGCCCATCGGGTTCAAGATGCGGCGCAGCACGTAGACCTTCTTGAGCTGGTCCTTCGGCACCAGGAGATCCTCTTTGCGCGTACCCGAGCGGGCGACGTCGATGGCCGGGAACACGCGCTTGTCGGACACCTTGCGATCGAGAATGATTTCCGAGTTACCGGTGCCCTTGAACTCTTCGAAGATGACCTCGTCCATGCGCGAGCCGGTGTCGACCAGCGCGGTGGCGATGA
>CAZLHQ010000087.1:0-13341 GCA_964559355.1 uncultured Hyphomicrobiaceae bacterium | reverse complement strand
ACATCGGCTGGGGCCACCAGATCCGCTCCTACGTGCTGCAGCCCTACCAGATGGTCAAGGATCTTCGAACCGGGGTCGTCAGTACCAACCCTGACGCGGTTCTGGACGGCGACATCGACATGTTCATGGAAGCGTCCCTGGCGCAGCGCATCAAGGGCAATGCGGGCGACGCCGTCGTCGACGACATCGCCTGATTGCCAACCCAGCCGGCTGAACGGCGGGATGTGTCTCCCGGCGGGCACGGCAGGTGCGCGCATTCATATCGTCCATTGCTGATGCAATTTCGTCGTGGGCATTGCCAGTATTTCTCAGCTAAGAGTTTCTTGGGCGCTGGAATGGCTCGGTCTTTCCTTTGATGCGATGTGGGGCAATCTGGTCCTTGAAATTTGCGCCGGCAGGGCCGTATCCCGCCCGGCGGATCGTGCGGTGTAGTTGGAGAAAAAAACATGTCGGTGAGTACGCTTGATTTCCTGTCGGGCCTTATGACGCCCGACTTTCTTCGCAACGCGGCCAAGGCCACGGGTGAAACCGAGTCTGGAGTGTCAAAGGCGCTCGGCGCTGCGTTTCCCGCGGTGCTCGGTCAGTTGGCCAATGGCGCGGGTGATGCCGGGTTGATGGGTAATGTCATCTCTATGATCAAGAATCCAGCCATCGGCGGCTTGCTCGGTTCGGGCGGCGGCGTGCTGTCGTCGGTTGGATCGCTGTTGGCGCCGACGGCGGCCAGCGGTCCTGTCGGCACGGTCGCCTCGACGCTGCTCAACATGCTGTTCGGCAAGAACATGGGCGGCATCATCGGCGCGCTCGGCTCGCTCGCCGGCCTCAAGAATGCGGGCTCGGCATCCTCGCTGCTCAGCCTCGCCGGACCGATGGTTCTGGCCGTGCTCGGCAACCGGCTCGGCGGCTCCGTCACCGGGGCAGCACTTGGCGCTCTGCTCGGCAAAGAGAAAAGCGGCATCATGAGCGCGTTGCCGAGTGCGCTTTCGGGCGCCATGGGGCTGATGGGTAGTGCTGGCGCAGCAGCAGCGCAAGCTGCGGCCCCTGTCGTCGCAGCTGCTCACTCAGCCCCGGCGGTCGCGCGCGCGCCACAAGCTGCCGCCCCGGCCACGGTGCACCACGAGCACGAGGAGCAGCGCGGTGCCGGATCCTCGATCATCGGCAGCATCATCGGCCTGTTGATTACGGGCGCCGTGCTGGCCGGTATCGTGTTTGCCTTGAGCCAATGCAACCCGAAGGTGGCGTCAGTTGCCCCTCCCGCTCCGGTCGCGTCAAAGGCCGAGGCGCCCGCGCCCAAGGTCGCCGAAGCGCCCAAGCCTGCGCCGCCAAAACCTGTCGAAGCGCCCAAGCCCGCTGCCGCAGCTCCCGCACCTGCACCGGCGCCCGCACCCGTAGCGGCCCCGGCGGCAGCCAAGGCTGCGTCCCTGCTTGCCGCCATGAAGCCCGGCGCTGGCGGCCTGATGAGCCTGGCGCTGCCGACCGGCAAGAGCATCGAGCTTGCCGAGAAGGGCGTCGAGAGCAAATTGATCGGCTTTCTCGAGGACGCCTCGCGGCCGATCGACAAGGGGTTGTGGTTCGACTTCGACCGGCTGAACTTCAAGACCGGCTCGTCCGATTTGACTGCGGAATCGCGCTCGCAGGTCGAATCGGTCGCCGAGATCATGAAGGCGTTCCCGACGTCGCAGATCAAGATCGGCGGATATACCGACAACCAGGGCGATCCGGCGATGAACTTGAAGCTGTCCGATGATCGCGCCAAGCGCGTCATGAACGAGCTCGCAGGGCTCGGCATCACTGCCGAACGCGTCAGCGCGGAGGGGTATGGCGAGCAGCATGCAGTGGCCGACAACGGCACGGCGGAGGGGCGCGCCAAGAACCGCCGAACCGCACTCAGCGTGCGCCAGCGCTGATCTCATTCCAGAATTCGCTGATGGATTATCGCGGGCGGTGCTTCCGCTGGCCGCATGCTTGCGTCTGGCTCCGATTTCGAATGATCTCACCTCCACAGCACCATCACCGTTGTTCCAGCGCCATGCCGAGCCGATGACCACCCGCCAGCACATCTCCATCATCGAAATGCCGGGCCTTGCCGATTATGCGTTGCTCGACAGCGGTGATGGACGCAAGCTCGAACGCTTCGGCACGGTCGTGCTCGACCGGCCGGAGGCGCAGGCGCTGTGGTCGCCCGGTTTGCCGCGCGCTGCATGGGACAAGGCACATGCGGTTTTCTCAGCTTCCGGCGACGAGGAGGAGAAAGGCCGCTGGCGCATCGACAAGCCGGTTGGCGAAAACTGGCCCATCGATATCGGCGGCGTCACCATGACCTGTCGTCTGCAGGGCCTCTGGCATGTGGGGCTGTTTCCCGAGCAGATGCCGCATTGGAATTGGATGCTCGACACTATCGCCAGCCTGCGCAGAACAGCGCCGCTCGAACGGCCGCGTGTCTTGAACCTGTTCGGCTACACTGGTGCCGCCTCGCTGCTCGCGGCAAAGGCTGGCGCGGAGGTGACGCACGTCGACGCCTCCAAGAAGGCGATCCAATGGGCGCGCGAGAACCAAGCGGCTTCGGGCCTGGGGGATGCTCCGGTGCGCTGGATCGTCGATGATGCTGCAAAGTTCACCGCGCGCGAGGTGCGGCGCGGTAAAGTCTACGACATTATCCTCATCGATCCGCCGAAGTTCGGGCGCGGCCCGGCAGGCGAAACCTGGGATTTGTTTACGTCCCTAAAACCGTTGCTGGAAGACTGCGCGAAGCTGTTGGCTCCGCGTCATGCAGCACTGGTGTTGACGGTCTACGCCATTCGCGCTTCGACGTTGGCGTTCGGTCAACTGGTCGAGGAGGTCCTAGGCGCTCGCGCGGGCCAGCTTGATGTCGGCGAATTGATCATCCGCGAGGCGGCGGGCAGGCATGCCGTGCCAACATCGCTCTTTACGCGCTGGACTTCGGCTCACAACGCAACCCCATCCAATCGCGTCGAGCGCTCGTCATGACACGCGATCACTCACGTCCGCGCACACCGACTGCCCCGGCTCCGCTCCTCGTCACGAGCCTGCAGAACGAGCGCGTCAAGGCGATCCGTGCACTCGATATGCGCAAGGAAAGAAAGGCGACAGGACTGTTTGTCGCCGAAGGCGCCTCGATCCTGATGACCGCGCGCGAGAACGGCTGGATGCCGCAGGTGCTCGTGGCGCTCGCATCGGTACTCGATGGTGGCGTCGCCCGCGAGCTATCGGCCTGGGTGTCGGCCGCAGGTGGCGATGTGATGGCCGTCAGCCAGGCCGTGCTCGGCAAGCTCGCCTCCAAGGACAACCCGCAATCCCTGCTTGGCGTGTTCCGCTCCAGGTATGCGGATCTGCCGGTCGCTCGAGATCTCGCCAAAGACGATGTATGGCTGGCGTTGGAAGAGGTGCGCGATCCCGGCAACCTCGGCACCATCATCCGCACTGTCGATGCGGTAGGCGCCAAGGGCGTCATTTTGGTTGGCAATTGCTGCGATCCGTGGAGCCGTGAATGCGTGCGCGCCACCATGGGCTCGATCTTCGCCGTGCCACTGGTGCGCACAGAGCAGCATGCGTTCCTCGCCTGGTTGCGCGCGTGGTCGGGCGAGGTGGCGGCAACCCATCTGGCGGCCAAGGAAGACTTTCGCCAGGCCCGCCTCAAGGGGCCGGTCTTGCTGATGATGGGGAGCGAAGGTCCGGGTTTGAGCGACACGCTTACCGCGGCGGCGACAAAGCGTATCAAGATCCCGATGGCTGGACGCCTCGATAGCCTCAATCTGGCCGTCGCAACAGCGCTCGTGCTCTACCAGTTGCGAGGCGGTGAGTTGCGGCTTTGAGGTGGCACAGTATGGCGTCCCAGTGAGGCGTCACAGCTCGTCAACATCAAGCGCGCACGACGTTGATGGCGATCACTTCCAGCGCGGCAGGAAACGCGCGGCAAGTGGACCTGGCACAAGCGGCGGGGCCTGCCGGTCTGCCGCCTCGGCTTCTTTCATGGCGACGGCAAGCGCATCCCTCAACTTCTCAAGTCCCGGTGCACGCGCCATGTCGTCATGCATGTAGGCGAGCGTCTCGCGCAACGTGCCAAGATCGATTTGTGGCGGCCATGGCCGGGATCGGGGAATTCGGTACACGCGGCACTCTCCCAAACGCAAAACAGGTTAAGGCTTGGTTAACAAGACAGCTGCAATTTGCACGGCTTGTCAACGCAAGATCGAGGCCAGTTCTATCGGAGCGAAAAGCGCGCCGGTGTTCCAATTCGGGTCGCGCACAGTGAGTTTCACCACCAAGTCGTTGGGGCGTTCATTCACCTTTTTCGTCGAGGATGTGCGGGTCCGGCAGCCGGCTGCCGTGGGCCAACCATTCGTCATGCGCCATGATCGGCGCAGGAGTAGAGCGTGAAGAAGACGCCGAGCGTTCTGATTATCGTCGAGAACCTGACCGTGCCTCTCGATCGCCGGGTTTGGCAGGAGGCACGCACGCTACGCGATGCCGGATACACGGTGAGCGTCGTCTGTCCGGTCGGCGGCAAGTACACGCGATCCTATGAAGTGCTGGACGGCATCCACATCTTCCGGCACCCGCTGCCGTTCGAAGCGGATGGGCCGTTGGGCTATCTGGTCGAATACTCCTGGGCGCTGGCTTGGGAATTTGCGCTGTCAGTGCGAGCACACTTCAAAGTCGGCTTCGATGTCGTACAGGCGTGCAACCCGCCCGACCTGCTGTTTCTTGTCGCTGGCTTTTGGAAATATCTGTTTGGCAAGCGCTTCGTCTTCGATCACCACGATATCAACCCCGAGCTTTTCGAGGCGAAGTTCAACAAGCGCGGCTTCTTCCACAAGCTGCTGCTCAAGCTCGAGCGCTGGACGTTCAAGACGGCCGACGTTTCGATTGCCACCAACGAGACGTTCAAGGAGATCGCGGTTGAGCGCGGCGGCATTTCGCTTGAGCGCGTCTTCATCGTCCGCTCGATACCCGATGTCAGCCGCTTCAAGCGCGTCGCGCCCAATACCGAGTTGCGCAAGGGGCGCAAGCATGTGGTCGGCTACGTCGGTATCATGGGTGCGCAGGATGGCGTCGATCTGCTGGTCGAAGCGATGCATCAGCTCGTCAAGGTCGAACGGCGTGATGATGTCGGTTGCGTTATCGTCGGCTCTGGCACCGAGCTTGCCGGCCTGCAGAAAATGACGGCGGAGCGCGGGCTCGGCGATCATGTCACTTTCACCGGATTTCTCTCCGGCGAGCCGCTGCTGGAAGCGCTTTCAAGCTTCGATCTTGGCGTTATCCCCGATCCCAAGAACACCTATAACGACAAGATCTCGATGAACAAGGCGTTCGAGTACATGACGCTCGGCATCCCCTTCGTTCAATTCGATCTGATGGAAGGACGCAAGATCGCAGGCGACGCAGCGCTCTATGCCGCAGAGAACTCGCCTTTGGATCTGGCGGCAAAGATTGCTCGCTTGATCGATGAGCCCGAGCTCAGCCGGCAACTCGCCGGTGAAGGACAGATACGCGCCAAGGCTCTTCTCAAATGGGATGAGGAAGCAAAGCGGCTGCTTGCGGCCTACGAGACGGCGTTGCGCCCGCAAGACCGGGTGGCCTCCTCACGTCATCCTGCATCGCTGCCGGTGTCGAGCCGCTGATGCGGCAGGCTTCCTGACGTCAATTGAAGTTGCCCTGTCATCGGGCCAAGCGCATGCGATCCTGCGTCGGCAGGCGCGCGCCACTTCCGCATCGAGACTTGTAGGATTAGCTCACGAATTGTCGCGCGCGGTGCGCAACGCCAGTATCTGCTGGCGCGATTGCGGCATGGTGGCGAGTGCCAGCGCCAGCACAAGCACGCAAACGCCGGCCGCGGTTATTGCCGCCGTGACGAATGATGCCGGAACCACGCCCCAATGAACGATCGTGAATGCGATTGCAGCGGTGGGCACAAGCAGAAGCCCGCGTTTGCAGAGGATCGTGCCGAGCGGACCCTGACCGGTGTCGCTGTGGAAGCCAGGCCGATTGATGCGGTTCGAGATGTATGCAAGCGAGGCGAACTCGGCAATCACTCCGGCTGCAGCGGCGCCTTCGAGGCCAAGGCCGGCGCGGATTGCCGCGAACGCCAGGGCAAGCCCGCTTGCGCGGATCATGCCGGATGTGAAGAAGGGTGCGGTGACGCCTTTGGCAAGCAACGCGGCGCCTGAAACGGCTTGCAGCATGCGAAGCGCCCACATGGCCGCGAGCCAGCCAACGAGCCCGCCGAGGTGTGTGTAGTTCTCACCGAATGCGATCGGCAACAGCGCGCCTCCGGCAACGACGAAGGTAACGAGATAAAGCGCGGCGGCAAGTGCCGTTGCCTCTGCCATTAGCGCAAAGCGATGCGTGAAGAGGCGGGTGTCGTCATGGGCCGCGGCCAGCAGCGGCAGCATCAGTGCATTGGCGACCTTGGCAGCGATGAGGCCCGGAACCATGGTGATCATGAAGGCGGTCGCATAAGCGGCCAGGCCTTCCATGCCGATCATGCGGCCAATCAGCATGCGGTCGCCCTGGTAGACGGCGATAAGCGGGAATGCGCTCGCCCAGATTGGCCAGCCGAATGCGAAGAGACGCTTCAGATTCTGGTGGTCGAGGTTGAGGCGATAGCGGTTTTGCGCGGTGACGTGAGATGCAAGAACGGCCGTGGCAGCCTGGATGATGGCGAGCCACAACACGGCGGCGTAGGTAGCCTGCAGGTAAAGCACCGGGACCGCTAGCGCCAGTGCCAGCGCTTGCGGCGCCACCTCGATCAGCATTTGCGGCCGGTTGTCGAGCCGGCGCTGACTGAGACGTGAATCGAGATGCATGAAGCCCTTGAACAGCGGCACCAGCGCGGCAGCTGCGAACGCCCACGCTGCCTCAGGAACGCGGAAGAACGCTGCGGTAGGAAGGGCCAACAGCGCGATCAGCACGGCAGTCAGTAGACCGCGGGCGACGAGGGTCGCGTGAGTAGTTCCCACCAATCGTGGATCGTCACCATCGCGCGCCTGGACAAGCAGTCTGTCGGTGCCCAGGTCGCTCAGTATTTCGATCGTTTGCAGCAAAACCAGGATTGCAGCAGCGATGCCGAAATCGCCTTTCGAGAGCCAATGCGCAACGAGGGCGTTGCGTGCAAACGAAAAGATTTGCGCCAGCGCGTATCCGGAAAAAAGCAACGCACCCTGGCCGGCGATGCGGGCGCCGAGAGGCTTTGTTGCAGGCTCGTGCATCGGTTCAGCCTGCCTGCTCGTCGTGCTGGTCGTTTGTCCAGCCCGCAGCACCCGGCAGCCGGCGCGAGAGCTTGCGATAGGGGGTCTCTGCAAGGCGGCCTGCAAGTTGTCCCAGCGGGCTGCCGGCCAGATGCAGCAGGCTGCAGGTCGTTTGCATCCAACGTGGCGCAAGCGCACGAGCCCACTTGGAGCGGAATGCTAATTCCATCTGTTCGAAAAGCGCGTCCTTCTTGCCGGCCGAGAGATGCGCCACATGAAAGTCGATCACGTAGGCGTTCCAACCCTGAATGTCGGCGTTGAGGCAGATGTCGGCGCCGTAGAAATGGAAGCCTGAAAGATCGTTTGAGAAGCCGATGCGCGCGTCTTTGCGCACGATGATAAGGTTTTCGTCAAGGCTCATGACGCGTTTGGGAAAGATGCCGACGCGCTGGTTGGCGCCATGCGGATCGGTAATGCGGATCGCGAGGCGGCCGGCAGTGACGCCACCGGCGTTGCCAGCCAGCGCCCATGCAGGATCGCGCTCCTCCAGCTCGGCCAGCCGCATGTCGAGATCGTGGCGTGTGTCGGTCAAGATGCGAATGTCTTGATGGCACAAGATCACATACTTGCCCCGCGCCTCGTTCAGCATGGCATTGAAGCCGCTGTAGGCGCAGATTTGGTCGCTTGCTGAGTTGTCGATGTGCAGATACTCGCAATCGGCGCCGTCAAAGCCACCCGCGCGCAAGGAGCGCTGCAAGGCCTCCAGATGTGCAAGGTCGTTCGCCATTGTCGCGATGGTGTAGCGCACTTCGCTGCGGCCATCATTGCCGCAGTCGGTGCGGAAAATGCGGCGACGTATTGCTTGCTGCGTGTGACGAGTGAATTTCATATTCAGCCCTGCTGGCAATGACAGATCGGGTAAAGTATCAACCTTGCTCGACGACACGTGTTGCCGCCGTCTTCTCGAATGGGGATGTCGGGTAGCCGATCTGCCAACGGCTGCGGCAACGCCAGACCTCGCGCCAGGTCTCGGCATCTTCGGCAAGTTTTCTCGATGACGAAAGCCGCGACGCGATTGACGTGGCGATCAAGCGCGTCATCGGCCACATCTTCAGCAGCATGCGTGTCAGCGGCTGCTGCCAGTGCGGCACATGGCGCGAGACGAGGGACATCTTGGCGGCGAGCAGCTTTTCCATCTTGTCGGCGCGCGTGCGTTCCGAGGCGCCGCCGTGGTGGATGATCGTAGCCTTGGGGGTAATGAGCGGCCGGGCGCCCTTGGCGCGTGCACGCAGACAGAAGTCCGCCTCCTCGCCATACATGTAGAAGGTCGGGTCAAAGCCTCCGAGTTCGCTCCACATGGTCTGCTCGACCATCAAGAAGCAGCCAGAGACGATATCGACCTCGCGTTCGGTGTTGCGTTGCCAGCCGCCATAGGCTTCAGGATTGAACAACGCTGACGAGCGGCGCAGCGCGGCAAGGCCGCTTGTTCCGCAGAATTGATTCCACAAGGTGATTTGCTGCCAGCATGACGCTGCGTTGAGGCTGCCGTCGCCGAAGATCGTGCGTCCGCCCCAGATCTTGGCGTCGGGACGTGCGCGCGCAAATTCCAGCAGGGAATCGACGGCGCGGTAGAGGACGACGGTGTCCGGATTGAGCAACAGCAGGTGGCGGGCGCGGGCGCTTCTTGCAGCCACGTTGTTGGCGCGGCCAAATCCAATGTTCTCCCGGAGCGCGATGAGGCGTGGCTGCGCGGGATGCGCTGCGATCGCCTCCGCGGAGCCGTCCGAAGAGTTGTTGTCGACGACGATGATTTCGTGGGGGGCTCGCGTTTCGCGCACGACAGCATCGATCGCCGCGAGCGTCATCTCGCACGTGTTGTAGGAGACGATCAGGATCGAAACCTCAGGCTGAGGCGTTCCAGGCATCGATTGGTCCGCTCGGGTGTTGTTTGGATAGCGCCTATTGAGGCTAGCATCGGACGGCTAATCCGACGTTAAGGCTGGAGCGGCAACCTTGCAGAAACGATTGCTTTGATGTGCCGCGTGCCGGGGCCGAATGCCAGTTTCCGGCGTGCGCGCAATAGAAGATTAACGCCTGGTGAAGACAATGGCTGCCACATCCACAAGGAGAAGCGGCAATGATGGCACGCGGTGATGGCTTCGATCCTCGACGCGCAGATGCATATGAAACTGCGCGTTCATTCGAAGCGTTCGACGGCATCATTTGCATCGGCGGTGAAGACTGGTGGTACCACAACCGCGGTCACTTCGATTTCCAGATCATGCGGCGGCTGGCGCGCAAATGGCCGGTTCTGTTCGTCAACTCGCTGGGCGTTCGGGTTCCCAGTCTCAAGGACAACAAGCTCTTTATCGAGCGTATCGGCCGCAAACTGAAGAGCTTGTCGAGAGGTCTGGTCAACGTCGAGAACAACTTCTGGGTCTTCTCGCCATTCGCGATTCCCGGTGGAGCGGGCCAGAAGCTGTCGGGTTGGGCACTTGCACCGCAGATCCGCCTCGCTGCCGCGCGGGCGGGAATCAGGCGGCCGTTGCTATGGGTGCATTGTCCGGCCGGCGCGGTGCTCGTCGATCAGATCGAATCCGTCGCCGTGGTCATGCAACGAACCGATCGCTTTGAGGCATTTCCTGAAGCCGATCCGACGGTGGTCGAGCGGCAGATCGCGCAACTCAAATCGCGCGCCGACCTGGTGGTCTATGCGGCGCCTCACCTGATGTTGGAAGAGGCCGGCAGCGTGGCACGGCAGCTCCTGATCACGCACGGCGCCGACGTCGAGCGCTTCGTTGCAGCCGATGTTTCGGCGACCGAGCCGCACGATTTCGCCGGATTGGGACGGCCGCGCGTCGGCTTCATCGGCGGTATCGATGCACATACATTTGATCCCGCGCTGTTCAACGAGGTAGCGCGCAACCTCAGCGACGTCAACTTCGTCATGATCGGCGGTTGCTCGCTTGAGGATGGCTGGTGCCCTCATCCCAACGTGCGCCTGCTCGGCCGTAAGCCCTATGACGAAGTGGCGAGTTACATGGCAGCGTGCGATTGCCTCATCATGCCGTGGAACCGGAGCGATTGGATCAAGGCCTGCAATCCGATCAAGCTCAAAGAATACCTGGCGGTTGGCCGGCCCGTGGTGACGACGGACTTCGATGCGCTCGAAGGTTGGCGGGACCTCGTGGGTGTGGCGCACGATGCTCAGCAGTTCGCAGCCCTAATCAGGAGCGCGATCTCGACGCCCTACGATGCAACGATTTCGCGTCAGCGCGTTGCCGCCGAGACTTGGGATGCAAAAGCCGAATTGCTGGCGCGATCGCTCGTCGAGCTGGTCGAACCCGGCACGGTGACGCCGGATCAACGCCTCAGAGCGGCCTGAATATCACCGCAGCGCACGCGTCAATCGAGCCTGGCACCGTATCGCCGGGGCCGTACTTGCGCCATCGGGGGCTTGGCGCGTATCGCGCAAGGCGTCGAACAATTCCGCCGGCAGCTCAAGGTGCAAGACCGTAGGGACGGCCGTAGTGCGTCTGTGCAGGTTGCCACCGCGTGTTGCCGGGACGCTGCGTTCCATATGGCCGCCCAAACAGAGGCTCGTTTGGATTGGGATTGCGCCGTGTCATTGTGCGCGGCTGATTGGCTGCACGAGTGCTAGCGCCGAAGCTCGCCAATGCTGCGCGTGACGGATCAGCGATCCACGCGCCAAGACCGATGAAGAAGAAGAAGAAGGTGTGCAGTACGTTCCAGTAGTGAACGGTTGCGCCAACGAGCGACAGCGCGATGAGTGACATCATCCAGCCCATGGCGATTTTCTGCGCCTGACCGTCGGCATGTCGCCATCTCTGCTTCAACACCGAGCGGGCAAGCACAATGATGGCGAGCGCCAGCAACAGGAAGGCGGGGATGCCCTGACGCATGCCGGTCACGAGCCAGAATGCATCAACGGTATCCGAGATCATCCACCAGGGACGCTCCCATGCGGCCAGGCCGATGCCGGTCCAAGGGCTCCCCCACACGTTCTCCAATCCGGCATCCCAGATTTGCAGGCGATAAAAGCCGGTCCACGGATCGAGCGTCATGCCGGTGGCGATGAAGGCGATCGGCGAGCGGTTCGACAGCATCGACATGGCGATGTAGATGCCGGCCAGCGCGGTCATCGTCAGCGCCATGCGCGCTTTGATGGATCGCGTCACCCGTTCCCACACCAGCATGCCACCCTGCAGCCCGAGGCACAGCATGGGGGCAGACGACAGGCCGAGGAACGTGGCGAACGTCAATGTTCCAGCGTTGATCTTGCGATTGGTTGCACGGCTTTCCGCATACCAGAACAGCGCCAGCAGCGCCGCGCAGAAGGTGCCGTAGTGAATCGGATGATCGAAGGTGCCATAGGCTCGCGTAAGGCCAAGCCGCGTCTCGATGCCGATCGGGTGATGATAGCCGGTGATCTGACGCAACAGGTCATGGGTGAAGATCTGGCCGAGCAGAGTTTCCGGCAACGCGATGAGCATGGCGGCGATAATAGCAAGGATCGAAGCACGCATGGTGGCGCGAAGCTGACCGGTTGTGCGCACGAAGGCCCGCGCGACGAAATAGCCGCCAAGCGCTTCAAGCGCCAGCGAGCCGCCATAGACGAAGCCTTCCTGGCCGCTGTGCATGCCATAGACACCGAACGTCCACAATCCATACAGAATAAAGAGGATGTCGAAGCTGCGGATGCGTTGATCGGGCGAAACGACAAGACGGGCGATTGCGATCGGAAACAAAAGCAAGAGAGCAAGCCGATGCGGCGGCAGGCGCAATCCCGCGATGTAGAGCGAGAATTCCGTCGGGCACAGGAAGCTCACCAGGATGAGCACGACGGGCAGCGGCACTTTCGGCTTTGTTCGTGGCATGTGTTCAAGCTTTGAGACTGTTCTTCATGAACTTCGGCGCGGCCCAACCTTTTGGCATTCGTCGTTGATGGTGCGGATCGGGGCGCCCAGTGCGGGACATGAAGAATGTCGTCTCAGCTCCTCCTTCTGCTACCGACAGTTTCAGTGGGCGTTTTTGCCGGCAAGCACAATCACCAGCGTCTTGGCGATGATCTTCAGATCGATCCACAGCGACCAGGAATTGACGTAAGCGATGTCCTGTTCGACGCGATTCTTGATGTGGTCGACCGTTGAAGTCTGGCCGCGAAGACCTTTTACCTGGGCCAAACCGGTGATGCCCGGCTTGACTTGGTGGCGATTGGCATACTCCTCGATCATCGAGCTGAATTGCTCGTCGTGGACCAGCGCATGCGGACGCGGCCCCACGACCGACATCTCTCCTTTGAGTACGTTCCAGAGCTGCGGCAGCTCGTCGATGCTGGTGCGGCGGAGGATGCTGCCAACACGGGTGACGCGGCTGTCGCCGGCAGTCACCTGACGAACCTGGTCGTCGCTTTCCGTGACGGACAGCGTGCGCAGCTTCAGCACGTTGATGACCGCGCGATTCAATCCACGCCGGCGCTGGCGGTAGAATGCCGGGCCGCTGCTTTCGAGCTTGATCGCGGCAATGGCGACGGCGAGCAACGGCAGCGAGACCAGCAGGCCGATCGAGGCAACAACGATATCCTCGGCGCGTTTGACAATCGGCGCCCAGTCGGCGAGCGGCTTCTCCTTGATGTCGATGAGGCCCACCGGTCCGATCTTCGAGACGGTGTGGCTGCGTGTGGCCGGGATGATCTCGGATGACAGGTGAGTGACGATGTGGACGTTGCAGGGCGTGCGTTCGAGTTTGCGCATGATATGGGTGATGCGTTCGTCGGCGCCCTGCGGCAGTGCGATGACGATATCGTCGATCTGCCGCGCATAGGCAGCAGCCAGAAGGTCATCGATCTTGCCGGCTACCTCGAGTCCTTCCGGGTTGATGCGATCCTGGTCGATACGGTCGTCGAACACGCCGGCGAAGTGGATGCCCGACGATGGATCGACGAGATGATCATGCACGCGCTTGGCAATGCTGCCGGCTCCGAACACGGCGACGCTACGGTCGAAGCGGCCGTTCGCCGTCATGCGCGCCAGGAGACTTTGGGCAATGCCGCGCGTCATCAAGATGAGCGTGAAGCTCGCCGACAGCCAGGCGCTATACCAGACGAGGACGTGCC
>CAZLHQ010000086.1:0-13475 GCA_964559355.1 uncultured Hyphomicrobiaceae bacterium | reverse complement strand
TTGCCTCCTGGTAATTCGAATAGGTGTTGTCGCCGGGAATGCCGAGCAGCATCGGCGGCACGCCGAGCGCGAGAGCGATCTCGCGCGCGGCGGCGTTCTTCGCCTCGACGAAATCCATGTCCTTGGGGCTCATGCTCATCTGCTTCCAGTCGAGGCCACCTTCGAGCAGCATCGGCCGCCCGGCCTGGCGCGCGCCTTGGAAGCCCAGCTCCAGTTCCTCCTTCAAACGCTGGAACTGCTCCTCGGTCAGCTGCCCATCGCGCGCCGCATAGACGAGCGCGCCCGACGGCCGTGCGGAATTATCGAGCAGCGCCTTGTTCCACGTTGCCGCCTGATTGTGGATGTCGATTGCGGATGCCGCCGCCTCGATCGGGCTCATGCCGTAATAGTCGTTGGCCGGGTGGAAGAGCCGCACATGCAGGACATTGCGCACGCCCTCCACCGCCTCGCCCGCAAGCCGTATCGAGCGCCCGCCAGCCGTATACTCGTAGGCCTCCGGCCAGCCATCGGCGCCGGGAATGACTTTCATGCGGTCGGGCCGCAGCGCGTGCAACTCGCGCAACTGCCCATCGACCCCCACCGCTTCCACATAGGCGTTGCCTGCCACCAGCAAAAAGCCGTACCAGCTTTCGAAAAAATCGGCCGAGGTGTGATCGAGACTTGGATGAGCGACGAGATCGAGTAAGGGATGACTCTCGATCTCATGCGCTCCTTCGTAGAGCAGCAGCGGAATGGAGGCCGCCGCTTCGGCCACCATGCGCACGCAGCGATAGACAATGGCGTTCTGCATGAAGCCTTCGCGCGCGAACGCCGCATAATCGCGCGGCGCCCATTGCGGCTGGCCGAGCTGCTCGATGGCGATCAGGCGATGCGCCTTGCTCGCTTTCGTCTGTGGAGGCATGGACTGCTTGGAGCGCCACGGCAACAGCCGGTCGAGCGCGTTCATCATGCGCGGCATTCCTCATCATCCTGGTCGCTGGAGAAATGAATTGAGCGCCGCGTGTGGACACGGGCGCCCTGTCGTCTTGCTTAGTTGCCGCAACAGTCTCGTTTTAGAGACGCCGGATCCACGGCACTGCGGCAGGCTTTGGCGGGCTGGGCGGATCGATCACGAGATCGGTCAACGCCCACACCAGAGCGTCGAGCCGATCCGGGCTGCGGCCGTCGGCGCGTCCATCGGTCCCGAACGCGCACATCTGATCCTCCAGCGCCTCGAACCGGCCGGCATGCGCCACGCGCCCTTCCGCATAAAGCGCCGCCACCGGCTCGGCCCGCAACCACTTGCCGCGCGTCGCCCGCACCGTGCGCACCGGCAGCGCCGCGTCGATCTGCTTCAACACCATGACCACCAGATCGCCACCCTGATTGATCTCGGCGACAATCCGGTCAGCTCTGTAATCATGATAGGCGGCGCGCGCAGCTCTTGCCCACACGGTCGGCTCGCGACCTTGCACCGTCCTGTCGTCGAGGACATAGACACGCCCGTCGGCCCCACGTCCCGCCACCACGATCCCACACGCATCCGAGCGCGCCGTCGCTGTAACCGGCGGGTCGACCGCGACCACCACTGTGCTCAGCTGCGGCACCTTATCGACACGCGCCGCATCGATCCAATCCCGCCGCCACAGACCACCGCTCATATCCTCGATGACCTCGCCATCGAGCTCCTGGCGGCCCAGCAGCGAACCCTGGTAGCGCCGGTTCATCTCTGCGACGAACGACGGAGCGAGGTTTTCTGCGTTGTCCTTCGTTGCGGCCCGCGTCACGATGGTTGCCTCATCGGCCATGATGGTTTTGAGCAGCGGCAACGCTCGCGGCGTCGTCGTCACCACCACCTGCGGCGCCGCTCCGAGCCGCAATCCCATCTGCAGCATGTCCCAGGTTTCTTGCGCGTTGCGCCACTTGGCAAGCTCATCGCACCAGGCTGCCGCGAACTGCGGCCCACGCAACGCATCTGGCGTTTCAGCCGAGAAGATCTGCCCAATCGTTCCATTCGGCCAGACCAGTTGGCCCTTCGAAGTTTCAAACTGTGGACGCTCGTCGTCCCCGTGCACCGCGAGAATTCCCGAGACGCCTTCTATCATCACGCGCCGCACGTCCCCCAGCGTCTCCCCGACCAGCGCGATACGCCCGGCCGGTTTGTCGGCAATCGGCCGCAGTCCCAGAGCTTTCGCCTTGATCCACTCTGCGCCGGCCCGCGTCTTACCCGCGCCTCGTCCACCCAGAACCAGCCAAACGCGCCAGGCTCCGGCTGCCTCGTCATCTTGCGCCGACGGCAGTTGGTCGTCGCGCGCCCACACCTGCCAATCGCCGAGCAAGAACGCGAGATCATCCTCCGGCAACCCATCGATCAGCCGCTTCAGTTCATCGACGGTCGAGCAGGCGCTGAATGCGTCGCGCAAGCTCTTCGCGGCGGCGCTCCGGATCGTCCTGCGCGCCTGCTCGCTTGCCATGTCTGCGTCCTGCTGTCTTGCTGAGCTTCGCCTCGTACTCGGTCAGCTTCTCCAGACTTCGAACCAGCGTGTTGATGGCGCGTGTCGTACGCTCGCTGTCTGCCGGCGTCGCGTCCTCGCCGCAGGCAATGCGGTCTTCGATAGCGCTCAATTTCGTATCCATCGCCTTGAACAATCTTTCGACCATCGAACTGCGCGGAACGTGCCGCTCGCTCAGCTGGTGGCGCTCATCGACAACGCTGCCGCGCTCCGCCGCCCGCCGCCCCTCACCACCAGACCTGCCATGCGCCGTCCGGCTCGACCTGCCGGCCGTCCCTTTGGTTCTGGCCGCGTGCTTTTGGCCAGCCTGCTTGCGCGTTTTGCGGCTACGCCTTGATTTGCCTGCCGCACGCGCCTCGCTTTGCTTGTGCGTTCCCTGATGCGCCGATGCTGCCTGCGACCGTCGTAGCCTTGCCGGCCAGGCTTGCCGACGGGCCATCGCGCTGATCGACTGGTGCGTAATCGCAAACCGGCGCGCGATCGAACCCAGTGGTTCATCGCTCTCTCGCCACAAACGCGCGATCTCGCCCCATGTCGCTTCATCGAGTGACATGCGGATCCATATTTCCGAAGATGATCTGAATATAGGAGGCGAGTTCGGCGCCCTTGATCTGCACCCACTCTCGCGTTGTATTTGAAATCTACAGAAACAGCGGCGCGGTGTCAATACTCTTGATGTTTTTTATTTCAAAAAATCGAACTTTGTATCATCGACGTCTTAAAAGTACTATAAACACAAATGTATGACTATACGACGACCAAACACTGCGAGGATAACTCTCGCGTCGAAGCGGAGATCATCTGCAAATCTATTCGTCATCGAAGTCGCCGATGATGAAGCGATGATAAGCGTTCTCGCCGACCACGGTTTCGCTGATCGACCAGTCGCGCACTGAGATTCCGGCCTGATGCACGGTATCGGGCGATCCTGACACCAGCGGGTGCCACCATGCCAGGTCGCGCCCCTCATCGAGCCGGCGGTAGGCACAGCTTCGAGGCAACCACGACAAGCGCCGCAAGCTCCTGGCGTTTATGCTGACGCAATCGGGCATTCGCTCGTGCCTGTTGGCGTAATCCGAACACCGGCAGCTGCCAATATCCAGCAGCGCGCACGCCAGCCGCGTCAGGTGCACCTCGCCGTCGTCCTCGTCCTCCAATTTCAACAGGCAGCAGCGGCCGCAGCCGTCGCACAAACTCTCCCATTCCTCGTTCGACATTTCGTCCAAAGGCTTGGACTTCCAGAACGGTATATTTTCTTGGTCCACGTGTGACGACATCCCCCTCGCGGTCGACCTGTCCTGCGATATAAATAACCACATTCCTGTCGTGATTTGAGTCGCAAGTCGGGCCGGAAACTTCGGTACCCGGATCGCATCTCGCGAACCCGCCGGGCGGCTTGGTGTCTAGCCCTTGGTGTCTAGCCATTGACGATGCGCCCGTCACGCGCCTGTCACGAAATATGACCACGAGGCATGACTTTTGAGCGACTGGTTCTCCAAGCAGGGCGGCCGTGATCGGCTGATCGACTGGCTCAGCATCGATTCGTGGATCGATTCGACGCTGGCGCAGGCGCGCGACTGGTTGAGCGATGCGTGGAATTCGGCCTCGAGCTTCTTCGCCCGCTTCAAGCTCAACGGTTGGCGTCGTCTGCTCAACGAGGGCGCCAGCGAGGCCCTCACGCTAGGCGCGGGCGGACTGGTCGTGCTCTTTGGCCTTGCGCTGCCTGCCTTGCTCGAATTCGACGAAGGCCGCTTTCTCACCGGCCGCTATTCGGTCAAGTTCCTTGATCGCAACGGCAACGAGATCGGCAAGCGCGGCATCCTGCACAATGATGCCGTGCCGCTCGAAGAAATTCCCGACTATGTGATCAAGGCAACCCTCGCCACCGAGGACCGGCGCTTCTTCGAGCACTTCGGCGTCGATTTTCTCGGCACCGCTCGCGCACTCATCGAGAACTTGCGTGCCAACGACGTTGTTCAGGGCGGCTCCACGCTCACCCAGCAGCTCGCCAAGAACCTGTTCTTGTCGTCTGAGCGCTCCATACAGCGCAAGTTGAAGGAGGTGTTCCTCGCGTTCCTGCTGGAGAGCCGCTTTACCAAGCGCGAGATTTTGAAACTATACCTCGATCGCGCCTACATGGGCGGTGGCGCCTTCGGCGTCGAGGCAGCCTCCCAGTTCTATTTCGGCAAGTCGGTGCGCAACATCAATCTGTCCGAAGCCGCGCTGCTGGCGGGCCTCTACAAGGCGCCGACCAAGTATGCGCCTCATGTCAACTTGCCGGCTGCCCGCGCGCGCACCAACGAGGTGCTCTCAAACCTCGTCGAGTCCGGATTCTACACCTCCGGCCAGGTTCACGCCGCACGCCTCAGCCCCGCCAAGCTGGTCGAGAACCGCGCCACCAACAGTCCCGACTGGTTCCTCGATTGGGCCTTCGAGGAAGTGCAGCGCATTGCCGAAGGCAAGAACCAATATGTGCTTACCGCCAAGACCACCATCGACCTGACCATGCAGTCGGCGGCTGACGAAGCGCTCATCTCGGGCATTCGCTCCACCGGCCGCTCGGTCGGCGCACGCTCGGGTGCCTTGGTCGCCATGGATGTGGACGGCGCGGTCCGTGCCGTCGTCGGCGGGCTCGACTACGGTGACAGCCAGTTCAATCGTGCCACCCATGCGCGACGCCAGCCCGGTTCGTCGTTCAAACCCTACGTCTATGCCGTCGCACTCGAGAACGGATACACGCCCCGCTCTACCGTGCGCGACAGCTCGCGCAATTGCGGCAACTGGTCGCCGAAGAACTATTCGGGCGGCGGCGGCAGCGGCCGTTCGTTATCGCTCACTGAAGCCCTCGCCCGTTCGCTCAATACGACAGCCGTCGATCTGTCCCTCAGTCTTGGTCGCGAAAAAGTGCTGGAAATGGTCAACCGGCTCGGCGTCACTGGCATCAAGAAGACCTGCTCGATGGCGCTCGGCGATGGCGGCGTGACCGTTCTGGAGCACACTGGCGCCTACGCCACGTTTGCCAACGGCGGCAAGCAATCGCAGCCCTATGCCATCCTGGAGCTGGTCAACTCGCAGGGCGAGGCCGTATATACCCGGGAACGTGATGCGCCCAAGCCCGCGCAAATCGTCGAGGCAAAAGTTGCCGGTGCTCTCAACCAGATGATGCATGCCGTGGTCCAGGAAGGTACCGGCACCAAGGCCCAGCTCGATTTCACCAACGTCGCCGGAAAAACCGGCACCAGCTCGAGCTACCGGGACGCATGGTTCATTGGCTTCACCGGTCAGATCGTGACCGGAGTGTGGATCGGCAATGACGACTTCCGCCCCACCGTCAATGTCACTGGCGGCAGTTTGCCGGCGCAGATCTGGCACGCCTTCATGTCGGTTGCGCATACCGATATGAGCATTCCCACGATTCCGGGCCTGTCGCCGCATCCTCGCCAGATCGAGGAGCAGCAGCGCATCGCCGAGTTGCAGCGCGTCGATCCCGCGCTTGCCTCCCGCCCCGCTGCGGGACGCGATCCACGCATGCCGGCCGCCACACGCGATGCCTTGAAGCGTCTGTCACAGGCATTCCGGAAGGCCGCTGGTACGGAGGCAGCTCCCAGCGAAGCGCCAAGCAAGAGATCGGACAGGACGCCGCATCGCACTCCGGCCGCAGTTGCAGGCTCGGCTGAAATCGCTCCCTCCCCCGCAGCACCCGCACCGCCGGTCGAGACGCGATAGAGGCCACTCATGCAATATCAAGTCTATCGCTTCAAACAGCTTGCCCGCAGCTTCGTGCGCGTCGTTTCGGATTGGGCGATTTTCATCGGCATCGTGCTGATCGGCGGCATCGGCTCACACTGGTACATGGTGCATGCCGGCTCCATGTTCAGCGTTGACCGGATAGGCCCCTGGGAATCGTGGACCAACGCCGCGCGCCGCGACAGCGATCCCTACACGCGTGCGCATTTTGCGCGGTTGGGCGCGCTGCCGCTTTCGTCCGACATCTCGCGCACATTTGTCGCCCGTCAAGACAACGACGGCGCAGCGCTGCATTCCTCATGCGACTACACCATCGAAGGACAAGACTTCGCCGCCCGCTGGTGGAGCATGACGGTGTTCGACGACGCGGGCGCACTGATACCCAATGCCGCAGACCGCCATGCGTTCTCGCGTGACACCATCGCCATCGCACCTGACGGGCGTTTCGTCGTGTCACTTGCGCGCGATGCCCGCCCGGGCAACTGGCTGCCGACCGGTGGCGCCGGGCGTCTGGCGGTCATGCTCGTGCTTCAGAACGGCAACGTGACGATCGCGCAGAACGCGCGTCATGACGACGAGGTGCTGCCCAATATCACCAAGGTGAAGTGCCGATGAATGTTCTGCGCCCCTTCAAGCTCATAAACTGGCGCATCGTGCTGGCGGCGCTGTTCGGCGTCGGCATACTGCACATCCTGGCGACGCTTGCCGCCCCCAGCTTCGCCATCGCGACAGCCTTCGATCGTCTCAAAGGCGTGCTTCCCGTCAATCGCATTGTCGCCTTGCCGAAAGTCGAGCCAAACGCTCAACCGCTGCCGTTTCTCAGTCCCGCGCAGCGATACGCCATGTGCCGGTTCGACACCGGTGAGAACCCGATCGAGGTGGCAGCCGATCTGGGCAGCGCCGGCTCGTCGTTGACCATCTATTCACCCGAGGGAGAGGCGATCTATACGGCCGCTGAAAGCGACGTCGGTGTGCACCGCGTCCGTATCATCTCGCCTGACGGCCGGTTTCTCGGCCTGACGCCAGAAGCGCGTGGCCGCCAGAACGCACAAGTTGCAACCGCCACACTGGGTGCACAAACGGGTATTGTCGTGCTCGCTGTGCCGGCGCAAGGCGATGCCTATGCTGCCGTCACCGCCCGCCAGCTGGCATCAGCGGCATGCGCACCAGCTAGTCCCGACTGAGCATATCGGCTCGCGCTCGCCCCTACATTGGCGTAGATCGCATAGTGCCGCTCACGCGGCAAGATTCGCGAACCGGCAGAGCCGATGCAGCACGATCAGTCGATTTCTGCTGCGTCGGCGCGGCGCAAATCAAAAATGCAGCGCTATTCAGGAAGCTCGATGCGGTCGCGCTGCTTGGTCCGGCGGGCACCGCGCGGTGAAGAGGCCTCGTCCCAGCGCTCGTAGCGTACGCCAGGAAAGATCACGATCTCCGCTGATCCAGCCCTTGTGCGCTGAGCTGCGCTTCGACACGCCTTTGAAGCGTGCAAATTGAAATCGAGAATATGTGCCATAACCGTCCCCGCTGCCGACCGAACCTGTTCGCGTTCCCTCGGGCTGGTTGTTATGATTCTCTGCCCACAATCCTAGTTGGCAGTCGCCGCGGTTAATGAAAAGTTAATATCGATGTCGCGCGTACGCTGTTCGATGACGTGTTGCTTTCAGGTTTCTGAAGCATCGATCCACGAATCGAGAAAGTGCCGGCCTTGCCGATCCTCCACCTCGACGAGCCAAAGATCGGGATCGTACTCGGCATGACGCGCGAGCAGGTGATCGACGTCGCGTTCGAGGCTTGCCGAATCGCGCGTCAGCTTGGTCCACTTGCGATCGCTTGCGGCTCCATCCCATCCCGCCGGTGCTGGACCAAAAGCCGCCGCCGTGCCATCCAGACGTGCAATTTTGATGTAGATGGCTCCCGCATCATCATCGCCGTGCCGCACGACAACGGCATGGGCGCCATTGGCAGCGCACGTTCTGATGTAGGCCTTCACCCAGATGTCGGATCGCAACCGCATGCCGCGTTCATAGAGCACGCAAGCCGGCAATTGAATGGCAAACTTGCAGGCGAGCGTGGAATGCCTACATCGATGGTTTGCACTGCGCCGACACCTCTTTAGCGCGTGGCCAGCTGGCCGGCGCCCGCCAGTTCGACGAGGCGTGCCACCAGCAATCCCGAAACGCGGCCGGTCTGTGGCAGCTGTTGCGCCTTTTCAAAGGCGCGGATCGCAGCCGCTGTCGCCTCACCAGCCATCCCGTCCGCTGGACCCGGCTGGTACCCCATTCGCGACAGCGACTGCTGAACGGTTCGTGTGATTTTCTCGGCCTCCGCACCGGGACGAGGCAATGGTTGTGCGCGCACCACAAGCGGCACATCGCTTCTCAGCTCGGCCAACAACACTTGCGAAACGTCCGCGGTGAGCGGCAAACCGCGATCGTGCTCGAAGGCCATGATCTCCGCGCGCGTAATGATTCCGAACGAGCCATCGCCCGCACCCGGCACATAGCCGCGGCGCGTCAGCTCATGCTGAACTGCCCGGACCAGGTCGTCACGTCCGGCCGCCACGGTTGCGGGAATCTTTTCGGCCGTTGTTACTGCACCACCCGTGCTTGGTGGCTTTTCGTCCAGCACCGTCGATGATGTACCAGGAAGTGCGGCAAGCCCTCGATAGGCCCGATCGGGGCGCATGCTGCGACCGTCCATTGGCTGCATGACCAACAAATTGACGACGACAGACAGCGCAATGACTCCCGAGCCAGCCACTCCCAATCGTATTTGCCGCGGTGTCATACCGGTCTCGTTCGTCGACATGCCAAGCCTGCAGCGGATTATCGGGTGCGCTCCTAAACGGTTCGTTAACCGAGACGGCCGATCACTGCCGCTCATACGCCATAAACACCCATTGCTTCAAATTCGTTTTGAATTGCAGCGCCCAGAGGAGGCGTTCCTTGAAGGTTACCCGTTATTGTTAAGCGATATGGAAGGGTTCACCCGGACCCGGAGGGTCATTCGATGTTTTCAATGCGTTCGATCGTTCTGCTTGGCGCTGCGATCTATATGCTGCCAAAGGATCCTGCACAGCAGGAACGATTCATCACCAGTGCGCACCAGGCGGTAGGATGGGTCTCGACCTATTGCCAGCGCGAGCCTGAAACCTGCGCCAAGGCCGATGGCATCTGGCGGGATCTGAAGGACAAGGCCCATTTCGGGGCTGGCGTCGTTTATGGACTAGCCACACGCAAGATTGGCGACAGCGATGCCGCCGATACCAGCAACATCCGCACCGGAACCATCGCACCCGCCGCGGACGCCAAAAAGCGACGCAGCCTCGACGGTTCGCCGCGCGGCACGCTCACCAACGCCGACATCATGCCGCGCTGGCGCGGACAATCAGACCACTAGGACGGAAACCGCAAGATTGACGGCTGATAGGTGCGCGCTCCAGCGCGCCAACGCGCTTGCAAGGGTTGAACGATGGTCCTATGCAGGGCCATATACCCTTCTAGGAAGCAGACTGCTCAATCCCATGACCACGGCACCGATTCCCGCAACGCTCGCCGACATTCGCGAAGACTTCTCCGTCCTCGACGATTGGGAGGATCGCTATCGCTATGTGATCGAGCTTGGTCGCAAGCTGCCGCCGTTTCCCGAGCCGCTACGCACTGAAGCGAACAAGGTGCGCGGCTGCGCCAGTCAGGTCTGGCTCGCAAGCCGCTTCGAGCAGGACGTCGCAGGCGACAAGCATCTTCACTTCGATGGCGACAGCGACGCTCATATCGTGCGCGGCTTGATCGCTATCCTGCTTGCCGTCCACCAGGATCAGACACCGCAGCAGGTTCTGGGAACGGACGCGCAAGCCGTCTTTGCCGAGCTCGGTCTTGCCGAACACCTCACGCAGCAGCGCTCCAATGGGCTTGCCTCGATGGTGGCGCGAATTCGCGCCGATGCTGCCGCCGCAGGTTAAGCGACAGAACCACTGTCTGCATCATCCTCAAGACCGGACGGCCGATAGCCTTCGACGCCCCAATGCCGCACCCGTGCCGGGCCCTCGCTCACCCGATCGCGACCCGCACCTATGCCATAGTGGCGCGCCAGCGCCGATAACGCGACACGCAGAACGATCTTGCCCGAGCGCTGCGGCCAGCCGCTTTCCTTCTCGAGCTGCTCCAATCCCTTCAAGTAACAGCACACGTCGATCAACACGTTGGCGAGCTCCGGGCCAACCGCCGATAGCGCCCGGTTGACGCGCTGGCGCGCGGCATCGGCGCGCTCGGTCAGCTCCAATCCGCTTCCTGCCGCATAAGGTCTGCGTGACCCGCCTTGCGCGGCGCGTTGCCAGTCGACCGTCATGCGCGGCATCAGTTGCGCTTGCTCGAACTCGAACCGCAGTCGTTCTCCGGCCACGAACTGATCCTCGCTGATCATGGTCGCGCCGGTCTGATCCTTGCGCCGCGCAAGCCAGGCGAGCGGGCTCTCTGCCGGGTTCACAGCTAACGCCCCTTGCGGTTTCCGTCCGCCGGGGCAATCGCAAGCGTTAGGCTGAGAGCGGCTCTCCGCGACCGGACCGCGAGAGGAACGGATGCGATCGCGATCATGTGCCGAAAGATGGGCGCGCCCTGCATCGGTGATCTGCCATGTGCCGCAAGCAGCGCCTTGGGACACCAGACCGGCGGCGACAGCGCGGTTCCAGACCAGACTCGGCGCACGGTATAGAACATCGGGGGTCGGCCCCGAACCATTGAGCACCAAGGCGACCGCATCGAGTTCGCCGGCCGGCCCGGCCAATTCCACGCACGCCGCCGGACGCGCGAGTGCTCGCAGCAGCCGGACCAGAGCCCGGCCGCCTGACCTTGCAATTCCATCTGTCATTGGACGAGCCAACCTTCAGGTTGCTTGCCGCGTCCCAGGCGCGGACTGAGCAAAGCGTCAACCACTTGCTCCAGCAACTCCATAACACGATCGAACATCGGGTCGTCGCGACCATCCTCGATCACACCGCAGGCATGCGCGACGGTTGTGCGATCACGCGCGAAAACTCGGCCGACTTCCGTCAGGCTCATGCCGCACGCGACATGCGCCAGATACATGGCGACCTGCCGTGCCCGCGCCACCTTGGCACGCCCGCGCGTGGCGCGGCGAAGGTCGCAATCCTTGACGCCAAAGACCTGAGCAACGGTCCGCTCGATCAACATTCGTTCGACGTCGGGCGCAATGCCCCTGGCAGGGGCCAAATCTGGGATGCCGCCAGCGCTAATCGGAACGTCATCATCAGACTGGCTTGGTTTAGTAAGCGAATTGGCACTGGCATACAGAGTACCATTAGACATTGGCAGCACCGCTTTACTTGGCATATACTACTACTCTTAAGACGTGATCATGGTCGTTGCTGTAGAATTCCAATATATGGTTGCAGCGCATATGGGGGATAACCTTATTCCTACAGGCAACTTGCCAGTATACGCACAACTTCGACCATGCATGACGCCTGCCAACCCGCCATAACCGCAATCCCCGCATCCGATCCGCCATGCCACCCTCTTGCATCGCTCAGTCGATGCGGAGTCGCCCCTTGGTCCATTTTCCCCGCCGTGGCCAACCGGCCGCATGTCATGAAGCAGCGCTGCGGAAGCGGAGCGCGGCGAGCCGCAAAAGGGGGGCCCCTGAAGGACCCACAAGCCCGCTCCAACCCTCGCCCTATGTGCGAGCCCGCGACCTTCCACACCTGATCGCCATGTGGCCAGCCGAGCTTGCGCGGCGCGATCGCAACGGACAAACCGCCATTGTCCAACATTTGCGTAGCGCCCTTCGTGCCGAACGACGGCGCGCCCTGGCGGGACATTGGACATACGATCTGGCGCGGCATTCCCAGCTTTTGGCCGCCTATCGCGCAGAGGCCTCGATACTGGAGCGCTTGGAATCGGAGCAATAAAAAAGGCGCCCCGCCGTCTCGCGTGAGCGCCTTGCAAGCAACTACTTTGTTCTCAAGCAAACCGGCCATCAGGCCACGACATCTCGCAATCCAGCATGTGGCGCGAACATTTCGTGTCGAGGAAGCTCAATCGCGGCGCGTGCCGAGCCCCATCTTCTTGGCAAGGTCGGAGCGCTGCCGTGCATAGTTGGGAGCAACCATCGGGTAGTCGTGCGGCAGGGCCCATTTCTCACGGTATTCTTCCGGGGTCATGTTGTAGTGTGTGCGCAGATGCCGCTTCAACGACTTGAATTTCTTGCCGTCTTCCAGACAGATGATGTAGTCGGGCATGACCGACTTTTTCACCGACACCTTCGGCCGCTGTTCCTCGCGCTCCGTTTCGACCGCCTGGCCAGTTGCGCGTGCGAGCGCGGCATGTGTCTCGTTGATGAGCTGCGGCAGTTCGCTGGCAATGATCGAGTTGTTGCTGACATAAGCCGCGACGATCTTGGCCGTCAGCTCAACCAGTTCCTGGCTCTCGGAACTATCCATCATGAAAACCCTTCCAACACCCCGTAGTACCGCGCCGCCGATGACTTGCTGCCCCGATTTTGGAGACGCAGCTTGCCGAGGTCAGTGCTATGACGCCGAGACCAAGCCGAGAATTCGTCGCAACAAGACTTCCACATCTTGACTTTGGACAACAAGGCCCGTGCGATGTCAATAACGCTGCGAGAAAACGACTTCACATACCTAATTAAAAATGTGAACGCTGCGCGACTAATCATCGTTCGACACAATTTGACTTATCACAATCTGCCAGCTTGCTCAGTCATGGTCGCACTATGGTTAGCGCGAGGGTAATGTTTGCTTGCCGTGACCAGGCCGACACACAAGCCGACTGCGCCTTTGTTGCGCAGCCAGTTGAGAGCAACCACCACACCGGCTAACTGTCATTCCACCCGCCACAGCGGCCAGCTACCACGGCCGCCCGCTTCGCTTCTCCCGAGCCCCATATCCCGCAGTCTTCGCAACCAACGAGCATTGGCCCCATGACCTCGACACCCACCGTGCCGCCGCGAGCCCAGCGCCGCGACCACGCCAGCCGCTGGCACGGCGTCACGCTGCAGGATCCTTATGCTTGGCTGCGGGCCGACAACTGGCAGCAGGTGATGCGAGATCCATCCGTTCTCGCCGCCGACATCCGTGCGCATCTGGATGCCGAGAATGCGCATACGGCCGCCGCGATGGCCGATACCGCCGAACTGCAGCAAACGCTGTTTTCCGAGATGAAGGCGCGCATCAAGGAGGACGACAGCTCTGTTCCA
>CAZLHQ010000085.1:0-13745 GCA_964559355.1 uncultured Hyphomicrobiaceae bacterium | reverse complement strand
GTGCAGCACGACCACCGGCCGAAGGAAACGATCAAGTTCCTCGACCAGCCTCAGATGCCGTACGGAAAGAAGAACTGGAGCAGCGTCATGCTGTTCAACAACGCACGCTGCCGGGCGCTGACGCCGGAGTACGTCAACACGGCGACGGGGCTGCAGCTGCATCAGTTCAATTGGCTGGGCGACGATGGGCTTATCGGCGCGCTACCGGCGACTTGGAACCATCTGGTGGGCTACAGCGAGCCGATGCCAGAAGCGGCGAACGTGCACTACACGTTGGGGGGGCCGTACTTCGAGGAGTACCGGGAGTGCGAGCATGCGCAGGCGTGGGTCGACGAACGCAGTGCGACGCTTAGAGTCGACCAGCGCGTGCTCGTCGCGAAGGCTCGAGCTCGCGAGCGATGAAAGCGCTCATGGATCGCTTGATGGCGCGGCAGCGTCATCTGCTCCAGAACCTCGAGCCCCCGCGACCACTGCCTCGACTCGCGCCCGCGGTCATGGCCGAGCGCCGCGACAGCGAGCACCGCGCCGTCGAAGCAGCATTCGAGAAGCTGGCGACCGGCAACATTCTTGCCGCAGCATCGTTGCTCGAACCGCACGCTGATGGAGCCCAAGACACCCGCACCCTGACGACCTTGTCTCGCATCCGTTCGGCCTCAGGGCGCATGGACGAGGCGCTCGAATTGCTGCAACGCGCCGAGGCGCTCGACCCCACGGACAACAAGGTGGCATTTTTTCTTGCCAACCACCTTCAGGCGATGGGGCGTCATCAAGCCGCTATCGCCTACCGGCGGCGCATCGCGTTCACGACGCTGGAAGCACCGGCCCATGCATTTGTCAGTCTGATCGCCACGATCGTCAAGGCGAGTTCCGGCAAGTCCGCGCTCGCTTCCGAACTGCGGGTAGCGCTGACTGGCTTGCGCAAGGCTCCCGACGTGACCCTACCGCAGCTCGCCGAAGCCGCGAGGCTGATCTACACCATCGACAAGATGTCTGCAGACTCCCTTGCGCTGCTTGCCGAGGCGGACCCGTGTCCTGCTAACCATTCGGAGTCGACGGTCACATGGATGACCTTGGCGTCCTGGTGTACGGCTGCTGGCCTCGCGCCGGATCGCCTTGCAGAGGAGGGGGAGCCGGGGCGGCGGCCCAGCGCGGTGGAACTGACAGGCGTGACCGTCCATCCTGCGCTGCAATGGGTGCCGATTCTCGGGTCACCCCCGTCAGCGATCATTTCGGGGTTGGCGCCGGACCGAATTCCCCTGCGGAACGAAGATCCGGCCAGTCCGATGGTGACGGCCAACGCCACAACGGCCCTGCTGCGACTGCCGAACGCCCATCGGCGAGTCGAGAAGCCGGCGCTGCTGCTTGGTGGCAATGGCGACTACTACCACGACACCATCGAGTTCGTCGGCGTCCTGGCCATCGCCGAACGCCTGGGCCTCGATCGCCAACTGCCTCTCGTGGTCAACGAGAATCCCGCGCCGCATATGGCCGAACTGCTCAGTCTCCTGGGCTACGGGGCTACGCCCTTGGTGCAGGTCGGCCGCAACGCGCCCGCGCACTTCGAGCGCCTGCTGATCACGACGCGCCTGGCCGCCGGCGGCAGCTGGTTCGACCCGATGCTGGTGCGGTGGTATCGAAACCGACTGGTCGAGCCGCTGGGGACCCTGCCCCTGACTCGCCGCAAGCTGTACCTGTCTCGCGCGGGCACTACTCGACGCCGGCTGTCGAACGAGGCAGCGGCCGTCGCCGCGCTCATGCCTCTCGGTTACGAGGTCGTGTACCCTGAGAAGATGTCTGTGCGAGATCAGATCGCCCTGTTCGCGCAGGCGAGCCACATCGTCGGCCCGAGTGGAGCTGCTTTGACCAACATGATCTATGCCCCACCCGGCGCGCATGTGGTGGTACTGCAGAACGGTCAACTCGTCCAGCGTGGCGGCGACTTGCCCTTCGAAGCGCTCGCCGCGAGCTGCGGACATCGGGCGACCACGTTGGAGTGCGCACCGTCGCGCCTGGCGTCAGGTGAACGAGCCATCGACGCCGACCTGATCGCGAACATCGATTCGCTGTTGGGCTGCGCCGAACCCGCCGCCAGCTGAGCCCGAAGGCTCACTCCAACACCTAACGCCCCCATACATGCTGCGACGTGTCCTTGGAAACATCTTTCGCAAGACCGATGACGTGAGGCAGCCGGCCACTCGCGCGGCCGGCGGCTCAGTAGCCACCGCACAGCCTGCAGACGCGAACCGCGCGACCGCGTCCCCTGCGGGGATTGATACGGCGGCCGTCATCGAACACGCGGCCACGTGCGTGCGCGAGCGACTGGCGGACGCTACCGCCTCGCGCGTCGCGTCTCTGGCCAGTCACTTCGAGTTGCCTGAAGCTTCGGCGACCGCTGATCTCCATGTCTTCGTGTTCCACGTGGACATGGGCGCGGCCGGCAAGCTCCAGTACCGCGACGTGACCATGGACGTCGGACGCTTCGACTACGTCAGGATCCTGCAAACGTTCAAGCAGTGCGTCTTTCGCTCGCACCCACAGGCCGTCATCTTCCTCGTGACCTCGCCGGGTTCACCGCTGATCACGCTGGGCGACGAGCGCACGCGAGTGGTGGAGCTGGATGTCCCGTTCGACCAGCCGATGTACCAGCGCGTCGCGTCGATGTGCGCCTATGTTCGATCGGCCGCCTTCGTGAAGGACACCCTGTTTCTCGACAGCGATGCGTTCTTGAATGCACCCTTTACCGAATACCTCGACGCCGACTACGACGTGGCCGTCACCGTGCGCGACGATGCTGGCCTGATGCCGGTCAATGAAGGCGTGATCGTCGCGCGCGCCGAGCGCCCAGCTGCGGTGCGAGGGTTCTTCGACCGCTACCTGGCCACCTACGACGCGCTAGTGCCCGACGACCGCGTCACGAGTTACTACGGCGACATCCGCAAGTGGCGCGGCGGCCAGCTGTCACTGAACGCCGTCACGCGGGCCGCGCATCCCTATTCCAGCCTGAGGCGCATCACCATCGGTGACGCCCGCGTGCAATGCCTGCCGTGCGATCCCTTCAATTATTCATACGAGTACGGTGTCACCGTCGCTCACGAGCAGTTGGGTAGCAAGGTCGTGTTGCACATGAAAGGTGGACGCAAGAGCGACCTTGACGCTGTTCGCGGTGTTCTGGCGAACAGTGCCACGAACAGCGTAAGGGCCGAAATGCCCAGCAATCCAGCCCCCAGCGGTAGCGACAGGAAGTACTCGCTGGACACGACTTTTCCAGAAGAGTACTTCCCGCCAAGTTCCATCGACTTCACCGGCGCCACGCTGACGCAGATTGCCGATCACTTCAAGACCGACAAAGGATCGATCAAGCACCTCTACACCGAAACCTACTCAAGCTACCTTGAGACGTTTCGCGGCAAGGACCTGAATCTCCTCGAGATCGGTGTGGCATGTGGATCGTCCCTCAAGACTTGGAGCGCCTATCTCGGAGATCGATCGAGCATCATTGGCGTGGATATCCGCAAAGAGTGTCAGTCTCTCTGTAGGTCTGTCGCAAACATCCGCATTCTCATCGCAGACGCCGCCGATTACTCCACTGATGACACCTTTGATGTCATCGTCGATGACGGGTCGCACGTCAGCAAGGACATCGTTCTGTCGTGGCAGAACCTGTGGCGGCAAGTGCGCCCCGGAGGGTTTTACTTCATCGAAGACATGCGCTGTACGCACGACGATGGCTATCGACGCAACTTCACCTTCCCAAAGGCTGACAGCGATTTCGATCGCCGCCATGTGATGCAGTGGCTCGACGAGCAGATGCAGGCGATGGACTACTCGAACTCGGACATTGAGTTCATCCATGTCTATCGGCAGTTGATCGCCATGCGCAAGAAGGGTTGACATGTGCGGGATCGCGGGAGCCATCGAGTTTTCGACTGGCGCACGCGGCAGGTGGCTCGAAACCGCCGTGTCCGAGGTGTGCTCCAGCCAGGCGCATCGCGGCCCGGATGCATCGGGACAGTGGCATTCACTCGAAAGACAGTGCGTCCTTGGTCACCGGCGCCTCGCGATCATCGACCTCGACGAGCGCAGCAATCAGCCGATGCTCACGACCGATGGTCGCTACGCAATCGTCTTCAACGGCGAGATCTACAACTACAAGGCACTGCGTCGCGAACTTGAGTCCGCCGGACTCGGGTTTCGCACTGAGTCCGACACAGAGGTGCTGCTCAGGGGCTACGCCCACTGGGGCGATGCGCTGTTCGAGCGGCTCGACGGCATGTTCGCGCTGGCGATCTACGACACGCAGCAACGCGAACTCCTGTTCGCCCGTGACCGGCTTGGAGAGAAGCCTCTGTACTACGCGCGGTCGTCCGGCGCCTTGGTATTTGCGTCAGAGCTCAAGGCGCTGCTGCGTGTTGACGGTCTCTCGCCCACAGTGTCCGAGCGAGGCTTGTTCGACTACTTTGCACTGCGTTATGTGCCCGACCCGGCGACCATCTTCGACGAAGTCTTCTCGGTCCAGCCGGGCACATGGCTGCGCTTCGACGAACACGGCCGCTCGCAGGAGGAGGCCTTCTACGCCTTCGATATCGAGGCGCCTTTCGAGGGCGATGCAGAAGACTACGTCGATGCCGTCGATGCGGCTTTGACCGCTGCCGTTCGTACGCGTCTGGTTGCGGATGTTCCGGTCGGCGCACTGCTGTCCAGCGGTATCGACTCCAGCCTGGTGTGCGCGCTCGCTGCAGGATTGACGAACCGCTCCGTGCATTGTTTCGGTGCCGGCTTCGTGGGAGACCCCGAGGACGAAACTCCGCACGCCCGCGCGATCGCAGGTCACCTTGGGCTGCCGTTCGAGGCCCTTGCCATCTCTGCTGGCGACCTGCTGCAGAGTGCCCAGGGATTCGGAGCGCTGCTCGACGAGCCGAACGGCGACCGCAGCTGCGTGCCAACCTATCTGCTTTCGCGCCTGATCCGCTCTCACGTCACTGTGGCGGTGTCGGGCGACGGTGGAGATGAACTGTTTGCCGGGTACGGGCGCTACCTCGCGATGCAGCGTGACCCTGGCTTCCAGGCGCTGCGCTGGGCCAAGCAGCCTGAGTACTACTTCTTCAATGGCTTGACAGTTTTCCCCCGCAACGTGCTCGAGGCGGCGATGCCTGAGCAACTGCTCGCTTTTCGTCGGCGCTTTCTTTCTCGCTTCCAGCCGCTGTTCTCTCGCCCCGAACTCGACTCGTTCGAGCGCCTGCGCACGACCGACGTGTACAGCTATCTCCCGGGCGCCGTATTGGCGAAGGTTGATCGCATGTCGATGAAGCACTCCCTCGAGGTGCGTACACCCTTCTTCAGCCCGGAGGTTCTTTCGCTCTCGTCGCGGCTGCCCAGAGGGCTAGTTCATTCCGACGGCCTGCTGAAGCTCGCGCTGCGTCGCGCGCTCGAACACTACCTACCAGACGATCTGATCAAGGCCAAGAAACAGGGATTCGGCATGCCAGGCGCGTTCTTCGGCCTGAATGGGTCGCTGTTCTCCGCCATGGCGGCTCGCGCCGACGAGTGTCTGCGTCAATGGGCGCCTCTTTCGGACCGCCCCTCGGCTTTCAGCGTGTTGCGAGAGGGCGCGCGAGCCAACATCAACAGCCTGTGGGCCTGGATCGTTCTAGGTCAGTGGGTGGAGTCCCTCCCAGGAAGCGCGAGCCACCGCCCCGCCGGAGTCTTGCTTGCAGCCAACGCATGAACGCAACGACTGCCGAGCGAAAGCTGCTCGATGAGATCGAGCCCTATGTCTTGTCGTCGGCATCGACGCTGATCACGTGCTGCTATCAGAACAATTTTTTGGCGATCGAGCTACTTTCCCGCCCGCAAGTGTCGCACGGCACAGCGCACAGCGGGGTGGTGGCGTTCGAAGTGCCCGAGTGGTTTCCGGTCGAGGAAGCGCTCTTGAGTGCGGACAACGGCCAACTTCATTCGATGGTGAAGCACCTGGCCTTGAAGCGCGTGGTGGGTACTGGCCAGCCGGGGATGCGCGTTCACCGGATCAAGCTCGGTCCGGATCTGTGTGCCGATGGCGAAACGGTTGCGCTGACCTACTCTCCCTGGTTTCGCTTTGCCGCACCGCCGTACCGCTTCGACGTCGAGAATCGAGTTGCGGCCTATGTGGTCGCGGCACTGGGCCACCTGGCACGCGTCAAGGGGCAGCGCGTGCGACTGGAACTGAACCCCGATCGCTCAGTACTGTGGATCTCCGAGCGTCTCCGGATCGAGGCGATGGGGGCCGCCAGGTTGACCGAGATCGCGGTCTTGCTCGATGACGACGAAACCTCCCTCAGCTTGGCGAGCCTGCAGCTGTCGGTCGCAAGGCGGATGTTCCCCGACGTGTATGCGGCGGTGCGGTCGGCCGGAAAAGCGGGTGAGCGGTTTCGCGACGCGTCTCTCTTGATAGAAGAGGATCAGGTCCTGCTCTATGGTGACCGGAAGGCGGGCGATGTTCAGGCGTGAAGTGACACCCAGCACCGTCGACCCGGAGATCCTTATCGATTCGCGGCTGGCGAACAGTGAGTATGTCGACTCGTTCGGATTCGAGTGGCAGCACCTCGATGCGTACGCCGATAAGGAGGTGCTGTCGCACGGGCACTTGTTCGGCCGCTTCCTGCTGACGCGAGATCACTTCGTCGGCAAAGCCGTGGTCGACGTCGGTTGCGGAAACGGTCGCATCGGCCGGATTCTCTGCGCGCAGTCTGAGGCCTACACCGGTGTCGACCTGTCAGAGTCCGTGTACGCTTTTCCAAAACAGATCCAGCGCCCCGCATCTTTCAGGCTCGTACGCGCCTCCGGCACGGACCTGCCACTGGCCGATGGCGTCGCAGACGTGAGCTTGTGTTGGGGCGTCCTGCACCACATGGACGATCCGGAGGCCGCGATGCGCGAACTCATGCGGATCACGCGGCCCGGCGGCGAGATCCTGGTGTTCGTTTACCCGAAGCAGTTCGACGCCCGCAAGAACCTGAACGGCCTGTGGAAGTTCGTGCCGAGCGAGCGGCAGCGTCATTACATCGAGTCGATCTCCGACGCGCTCGACGAATGGAACGCCGTTGACCCCCACTTTGGGACACTCTTGGCCAATGGGCTGTCGCTCAGTTTCAAGTCCAGCCGCGACCTCCAGATCCTGCAATGGTTCGATGGCGTTACGCCGCGCTACCACTGGAGTTTGCAAGAGCAGGTGCCTCAACACTTCGCTGCGCACCGTTGCGCCGTCCGCGAACCCTACCCCGGCTGCTTCCGCATCCAGCTGCCCGCTTGAGAGCTGATGACCGGTGTCAGGCCGTCTGATTCGGGTTCAGTCGGTACTTGGCCTGCATCGGCCAACGCACCGGCTGCTGGGAAACGCGCCGCGCGACACATACCAGGCTGGCGTTGACGGGAAGCTCCTTGATGCGCGCCGTCGTCGGCACATCGATCAATTGCGGCTCGAACGCAATGTTTGCACCCGCCTTCAGGAACAGTAATTTGAACCCGTTGTCGGAATAGAAGTCGTTGTACAGCGTCGGGTTCAGATTGTAGAAACCGTGATTGAACATCGACGCCGGGTTGATGTGCAAGATGCAACCACCCACCTTCACAAGTTCGGCCATGTTCTTGAATGCCTGGCCGATGTTGAAGCAGTGCTCTGCGGTGCCGCCGTCGATCACCAGATCGTAAGGTTGCGACCGTATGCGCGCGTCGAGCGGCTCGTTCAAGTCGATGAGCAACTCGTCACCGCGAATCTTCGCGATATCGGCAATTGTCAGTCCGTAGCCGATCAGCGAGAAGAAGTGCCGCGACTCGACGACGCGGTCGCACAGAGCCGTAGCGCCATGCCACTTCAGGATGGACTCGGAGTCCGGCCTGAACTGCAGCGCGCAAGATACCTCGTTGCCGAACAACTCAAACAAGTCGTCCTCGCTGGCGAGGATGTCCGGGTAGCCGAACGCAATGGCGCGACCTGTGCCCCCAGGGGGAGGGAACTCCGCCAAGATTGAGCGGATCAAGCGTAGGGCAACGGTTGGAAGGCTCATGGTCTCTGCACGGCCGGTGCACGGCTCAGGCCATGCCGGTTCGCCCTATTTGCGACTGAGATGCACAACCACGGCCTCTGTGGCGACTTCAACGAAGTCCTTTCGATAGCCCAGTTCGGTTAGTTCCCAACGGAAGGCATTCGCAAGCTTGGCCTTTCCCATCCACCCCAACCGGTGCTCGGCGCGAAAAGTCTGAGCCTTCTCACACACGTCCTCGACAATGCGGGTGAGTCTGTTCACCGAGGGTCGCTTGCTCGGTTCTTTGTCGAGTGCGGGCGGATAGCGCTTGGCGATGTCGTCGGCCAGCGTCTTCGCGAATGCCTCAACGGAAGCGCCACCAAACCAGCTGCTCAGCACGTTCATACACGTTGTCCACGTAAGAGCCCTGCCGCACCAGCGGCCGCTCGGATCTCAAAGCTTACTTGATCTCGGCGGTGGCTCTTTGCGCCCACAGACCGGCCTCTTGCCACGAGAAGTGATCAAAAACGCGAAAAGAGGCGCCGCAGCGCCTCTTGCGTAGAGTGGCGGTAGGATCAGCCGCGGCAGCTTGACGGCATGTACTTCAGCGGGGTGCCGGTGCAGCTCCATTCCGCTGTGGTTCCATTCCAGCTCGGGGACAAGTTGAGCGAAATGCCGGTGGTACCGAGCGCCGCCGTGCCACTCACGTTGATTACGCCGGTGGCCGAAGAAGAGCCGCCAGCGATCAACCTGGTCGGCTCGATGCTGAGGATCGCCAAGCCGGCGCAGGCCCCGGTAAGCTGACAACCTTCAGTGATCGACGTGCGAACGGCCGACGCGCCAAGGATCAGTTCCGACACACGCGAGCGGATGGTGTAGTCCTGGTAGGCCGGCAGCGCGATCGCCGCCAGGATGCCGATGATGGCCACCACGATCATCAGTTCGATGAGCGTGAAGCCGCGTTGCATGGATCTCTTCATGATGTGAGGTTTCCTTCCTGGAGAATGCCTTGAACGGGACCGGTAGCACGCAAGGTGCGGGCCGAGGTTCCTGCGACAATTTTTGTCAACGCCCCCCCAACCCTCCTCCGACACTTCATACGACTGGCGAGGGCCCAGGCCGCAACAAGCGAAAAGAGGCGCCGCAGCGCCTCTCACGTAGGGTGGCGGGGTTGGATCAGCCGCGGCAGCTTGACGGCATGTACTTCAGCGGGGTGCCGGTGCAGGTCCATTCCGCTGTGGTTCCGTTCCAGCTCGGGGACAAGTTGAGCGAAATGCCGGTGGTACCGAGCGCCGCCGTGCCACTCACGTTGATTACGCCGGTGGCCGAAGAAGAGCCGCCAGCGATCAACCTGGTCGGCTCGATGCTGAGGATCGCCAAGCCGGCGCAGGCCCCGGTAAGCTGACAACCTTCAGTGATCGACGTGCGAACGGCCGACGCGCCAAGGATCAGTTCCGACACACGCGAGCGGATGGTGTAGTCCTGGTAGGCCGGCAGCGCGATCGCCGCCAGGATGCCGATGATGGCCACCACGATCATCAGTTCGATGAGCGTGAAGCCGCGTTGCATGGATCTCTTCATGTTCCGTCCTCGAAGTTGGCTATGAGCTACTAACCCGCGCCTATTCCAGCAAACCCCAAGCCAGCGGAGGGTTGACAAATTGCGTCAGCAGCTCGCGTCAATGTGTGGCAGGGGTCACGGCAAGGGGGACGCAAATGACCGGCCGGCATGCCAAGAAGACAGTTCCTGGCTTGTGCGCTGAACTACAGCAGACCAGTCACCCGCATGCGGCTGCCGAAACATCCGCGAACTGGGGTACCAGGGCATGCTGTCGAAATGCAGGCCATAGCGCCATTCCGGGATGTGGGGCACCATCACCCATACCGGACGGCCTAGCGCGCCAGCGTAGTGGACGGTTGTGTTGCACACCGTGATCACGAGGTCGAGCGAAGAAGTGAGCGCGGCGAATTCGTCGAGATCATTGATCGCCTCGGGCCAGTAGTGCGCCTCGAGCCCCGTCGCTGCGGCGTGCGCCAGATCGCTGCGGACATCACCATACTGGAGGCACACGAACGTGGCGTCACACGCCTGAGCGAGCGGTACGAGATCGCTGGGGGCTACCGTCCGCACGCTCGTGCGCGTAATTTCGGTGCCGCCGCGCCATGAGATGCCGATCTTCGGCCGCTGACCCAGAGCGCCCAACTCCCTTCTCCAATGCTCGACGCGTTCCGCGGATGCCTGAAGGTAACCTTGATGCGCAGGAAACGCGGCCCGCTCACGGCGGAAGTGGCGCGGAAGGTCACCCATCGCTACGTAGAAGTCGACGGAGCCAAGCTGAGTGACCCAGGTGAAGGCATTGTCCTGCTTGGTCGCAATGACCTCGCAAGCGGGGAACGATCGCTCGATGGTCGGGGCGACGCGATCAACGCACTCGACGATCGTTCGTGCTGGACTGAGGGCCAGCAGGTCCGGCAGACAGGACGCAAACATCACTTGGTCGCCCAAGCCTTGTTCGGCGAGCACGAGGATGGTCTTTCCGGCCAACGGTTCGCCTCGCCAGAGTGGGAAGGGCAACACCCTGAGATGAGGTACCGACGCGAGTTGCCGAAAGGCATAGTCGTCCCATCCCTCGGCATAGCGCTCGTTCAGCAGATGAATCATTGCGCGTGGGAAGCGACGCACGGGCTCGTTCGGGTTCGCTTCGATCGCGGCATCGAGCAGCGGCAGCGCTTCGTCGTGGCGGCCCAGGTAGGTCAGCGCGTGGACGCGCGGGCCAATCAATCGCTTTGCCGACTCGGGCTCTTCGGCGATGATTTCGTCGATGAGGGCGATCGCTTCGGTGTAACGACAGCCATTCACCCACGCGTCTGCCAGCAGCCCTTTGGTCTGGATCGTTGGTTGCAGTTCGTACGCGCGCTCGTAGAGAGCGCCTGCGTCGATATAGCGCCTCTGTTCCGAACGTATTTCCGCCATCGCGAGCAACAAAGGCACGTCGTCAGGCAGGCGCTCCAGCGCTTCCGCGACAAGCGGCTTGGCCAATTTGAATTCCTGCGCGTGTACCAGGGCTCGCCCCAGCAGCGACATGATCTGGGGGTCTTCCGGATGCCGGACGCGAAAGGCCTCCAGAACATCGAGCCCGCTTTGTGCATCGCCGCTGGCGCGGTACAGCTCGTACATCTCGGCGGCGACCGCTAAGTCATCGGGACGCTTGGCAAGCAAGGCTTCGCAGGCGTCGATGGCGGCAGCCATCTCCTCGCGCTCCGCGAGAGCGCGGACTTGCAGCAACTCATCGCACGCGGGCAGTTCATCGATGGCCAGCCTCTTTCGCGAGTTGACGAGCGGTTCGGATTCCAGCGGTTGCTGGGAATTCGCGAGAAGCCGTGCGTTCTCCCTTGCGTGCTCGAAGTGCGGGTCCAACGCGGCCGCACGCTCGAATGCAACCCGCGCACGCTGCAAGTCCCCCATTGCCTGGAGTGCAATGGCAAGATTGTTCCAGGCGTACTTGTCCGAAGGATCAAGCCGTGTCGAGCGCGACAGTGCGTCACCGGCCTGTAGGTAGTTGCCCATTTCAAGATGGCACAAGCCAAGCTGCGAATACAGGGCGGGCTGCGCGCCGTTGTTTACGGCGAACTGCGCGTGGCTTAGCGCCTGCTCAAATTGCTTCCTTGCATGCAGCACGAGCGAGAGTCCGAAGTGCGCTTCGCTGAGCCCGGGCGCCTCGGCCGCTGCCTCATTGAAGAGCTGCAGCGCTTCCTCGTCGCGGCGTTCGTGAAACGCAATCTCACCCTGAAGGCAGAGCGTCTGCACGTCGCGGTCCGGAATATCTTCGGACAGCATCTTCGCGGCCGTGGATGCTTCCGCGAGCTTGCCCTGGGCAATCATTTCCCGAACCTGGGCCGGCGCCCATCGCTTGGATGAGGCGATGCCACCTTTGATGCTGCGCAGAGCGTTTCCTATCAATCCCATCTCGAGAACATCCTATTGCGAGTTGACTTGGCCACGGAACGCGCGGCTCGCGCTGGCTGCGGGGGCTTCGACCGCGACTTGAGCTAGCTGGTCACGACGGCCCCGTCAGTAATCCCCTTGCGTCACTTCCGGACTTGATAGCTTCATCATTGCTTTGTCGATGTTCGGCGTTGCCGCATTGTCGGTGCGTGACGGCGGCGTGATACACACTCGCGACGCACATCGGCGGCCCCTCCCCACCGAAGATGAACGCATTGAAGGCCAGAATCGCTGCTAGTTTCGCGCACTCGGGTCTAAGCATCCTTGTAGCTGCGACCGTGGCCGCCCTGGTCGTCCGGATCTGGTTTCCGACGCCGTTCCGCGAAATATCTGACAGCCGGGGGGCCAATCCACATCGTGATCGCGGTCGACGAGTCTTGACGCTTGCCTGATCTCACCCGCCCACCCGCCGCGGCCATCGCTGTGGTCGGCAGCCTGTGCGCCGCCGTCAGCCTGCCCGCGCTCCTAGCCTACAACCTCCCCCCGTCGCCGACCGCGTTGAATCAGGCCTGCGCCGTCGGCGGCTGGGGGGCCGTGGTGGCCTCGCTTGCCTGGCCACCCAGCGACGCGACGGTCGCAGACGCTTGGCGACGCACGGCACCGCCGCAAGCCGTTGTGTTGTTGCTGGCGCTGCTGGCGCTGAGCTGCTCGACGTTTGGCCAACTGCCGGCCGAGATCGCCCTATCGGCCGTGGGCATTCTGGCGGCGGTTGCGGTCACAGTCGCTGCAGCAGCAATGGCTCGACCCAACGCCGTCCTGTCGTACGGCTTGTTCGGCGCACTGGTGGTGGGCGGTTCGGCCAGCGTCGCCATCGGCCTGATCCAGGTCTTTGCCCCGCAGTTCGCCGACGGCGACTGGATCGCCCGCTCCGGCACCCCCGGCCGTGCGGTGGGCAACCTGCGCCAGCCCAACCACCTGGCCACGCTGCTGCTGTGGTCGGTGGTCGCGCTCGTCCCTCTGATCGAGACTCGCCGCGACGCGGCCCGGCGTCTGTGGCCCTGGATGGCAGGCGCATTGTTCGCCCTGCTGCTGTTCGGCGTCGTGCTCTCCGGCTCGCGCACGGGCCTCGTGGGCCTGCTGATCCTCGTCGGCTGGGGCCTGTTCGACCGCCGGCTGTCGCGCCTGTCGCGCACCCTGCTGATCGCCTCGCCGCTGATCTGTGCAATGAGCTGGTGGCTGCTCGACGTCCTGGCCGCGGCGCAGGGCCCGGGCGCACACCTCGGTGCGGCCACGCGCGTGGGCGAGAGCGACCCCTCGGGCGGCCGCTTTGCGATCTGGCGCGATACGCTGGTGCTGATCCGGCAGAACCCGTGGTTCGGCGTCGGTTTCGGCGAGTTCAACTTCGCCTGGTCGCTAACGCCGTTCCCGCACCGCCATCACGCCTTCTTCGACCACACGCACAACCTACCGCTGCAGCTCGCGGTCGAGCTGGGCGTCCCGTTGACACTGCTGATCCTCGGCCTACTCAGCTGGGGCCTGTGGCAAGCCTTCGACCGCACGCGCCACGTCGAGGGCTTCGAGGGTGCGTCGTTGCGCGCCGCCTTCGTGATGGTGCTGCTGATGGCGCTGCACAGCCAGCTCGAGTACCCGCTGTGGTACGCCTACTTCCTGCTGCCCACGGCCTTCGCCTGGGGCCTGTGCCTGGGTGCCGGCCGGATTGACGACGAGGCACCAGCCGCAGCGCCGGGGCGCTCGCCGTGGATCCTGGCCGCCGGCGTGGCGATGCTGCTCGGCGCCGCG
>CAZLHQ010000084.1:0-13834 GCA_964559355.1 uncultured Hyphomicrobiaceae bacterium | reverse complement strand
CCATCGGCTGGTTGGCGACGATGCCGACGGTATGGCCCTCCATGCGCGCGAAGCCGACGACGATGTTGCGGGCGAAGGCCTCCTGAATCTCGAAGAAGTCCCCCTCATCGACCATCTTGGAGATCAGCTCCTTGATGTCGTAGGGCTTGTTGGGGTTGTCGGGGATCAACGTATCAAGCGAGGGCTCGATCCGGTCCTCCGAATCCTTGGTCGGCAGCACCGGCACGCCGTCGAGATTGTTGGCGGGCAAGAAGTCCATCAGCCGGCGCATCTGCAAAAGCGCCTCGACGTCGTTCTCGTAGGCCTTGTCGGCAATCGAGGACTTGGTGGTGTGCACCTTTGCGCCGCCCAGTTCCTCGGCCGTCACTGTCTCGTTCGTCACCGTCTTCACCACGTCGGGTCCGGTGACGAACATGTAGCTCGTATCCTTCACCATGAAGATGAAGTCGGTCATGGCCGGGGAGTAGACGTCGCCACCGGCACACGGCCCCATGATCAATGAGATCTGCGGAATGACACCCGAAGCGAGCACGTTGCGCGTGAACACCTCGCCATAGCCGCCCAGCGCGTCGACGCCCTCCTGAATGCGCGCGCCGCCGGCATCGAACAGGCCGATGATGGGCGCGCGGTTCTTCAGCGCCATGTCTTGAATCTTGGTCATCTTCCGAGCGTGCGTCTCTGACAGAGATCCGCCGAACACCGTGAAGTCCTTGGCGATGACGTAGACGACGCGACCGTTGATGGTGCCCCAGCCGGTGACGACGCCGTCACCTGGAACCTTCGTCTTCTCCATGCCGAAGTCCGTGCAGCGGTGCTCGACGAACATGTCGAACTCCTCAAACGACCCCTCGTCCATGAGCAGTTCGATGCGCTCGCGCGCAGTCAGCTTGCCGCGCTTGTGTTGAGCATCGATTCTTGCCTGGCCGCCACCGAGGCGGGCATTCTCGCGGCGCTTCTCGAGCTCCTCGATCACATGCTTCATGGGAGTGTCACCTGACGCGTTTTGGGAAGGATGAATGTCACGGAATTGGCGTCAGATAGCACGCGGCGGGGCGCGCGCAAACGGAACGAAAGGCAAACAACCGTTACCGCGCACGTCGCTTTGGTCGTTACCGGCCGGCGCTTATCGCCAACAGTACACGGCGGCCGGCTAGACTATGTTCCGACAAAGTGGCCGTCGCTTCGGCGGAAATTGCTTTAATCACCGCCGCCATCACCATCCGTTCCATCGCTGCCGTCATCGCCATCATGCTTCCGGCTCCGCCACAGACCGCTCGCGCCCGGGTCTGCACTGGACGATGAATCGGCGGTCTCGCCGCGCCGGAAAGGCCTGCGCTTGCGTCGCGTGCGCCGGTCACCCAGCACGTTGAAGAAGATCATGGCGAACAGAAGTGCGAAAAAGCCGAGAAAAATGTAGTTCAAGAGATCGCTGTCGCTCGGCATGGGGCACCTCGATAGGTGGGCTGTCGGCGCGATTTCGCCGCGCTACGTCATGTCGTGGCGAGCCGTGACGTGACGTAGCGCGGCGAAATCTACACCTGCTCATCGCCGTCCAGAAATTAGGGCGTAAGCGACTCGAACCACTTCGACAATCACCCACAGCGCCAAGCCCATTGCCGGGATCGCGAACCAGGCCCCAGCCGCCTCCAACGCTTGCGCTGTAATCAGACCGTAGCGGGCGGCAAGATCGAAGGCGGTAAACAGGACCAGCAGGGAGATGAACACCATCGACGACCACATCAGGCGAGGATGTTCGCGCCAACCTGCGCCCACGGGACGCTCTCTTGCAAATAATGCAATCCAAAGATTGACGGCGAGCAACGTCGTGAGCACGGCGATCGTGGCGATCTTGTCGATGTTTTCTAACGGTAGCGCGACGAGCATGTCGACCTCCAGGAGATGATTGCGCGGCTCAATGCTGCGCTCACTTCCTGAAGTGTCTTTTCTTCACGCTTCTCGCTGTTTCCTTGGGAACAGTGCTGGGAGACGGCGCGCGGCATGCAACTGATGCTGCGGGCCGTTCAAACATCAGCCCGGCGCGGAAATCAGGGCGCCGTCAGCTCGTGCTCGAGCCGTCGTGCAAGTTCGGCCGGAATGATCTCGATCGTATCGGCGCCGGCAGCATGTCCAGGCGCCACCATCCACCCCTGCTCGGTGAGCCAGGGCAGCGTCACGGAAACAAAGCTCGGTAGCGGTATCTCGACGGCCAGCATCTCGGTCCACGGGCCGGCAATGCGTGCTTCCGCCTCCAGACGCGTAGCCCAGCAGGGCAGCATGAGTTGTCCAGGCTTGTGCTGAGAGACAAGCAATGCTGGGCCGCTCGCATCCTCGAGCATCCATACCGCACGGCGCACCCGCGCCCGCTGCAGGAAGGACTCGATGCCTTCGTGGCGCAGGCGGGCAATGAGGTCGTTTGGCTCGATTTCGCTTTCGACCGGTTCGGCCGACCAATCGACACCAACCATGCGGCCAAGACCATCGAGCCGCGGCAACACCTCGGCGATCAATTCATTGGTGGTGATGAACTTGATGCGCGGATTACGCGCCAGAACATCGGCCCAGCGCTGAGCTTCGGTCTCGCTCACCCAGAACAGCGTCACCTCGCGCAGCGGATCGCCGGGAGATGCCACGCGCGCCAGCCCATCCTCGCCGGAAATGGCAAATACACCCTTCTGGGCGATCGCACGGCGCACAAACCGGTCACGCTGCGAAAGCTCAGGGATGCGCATGGCGAGTTGCATCGCAGACCTCACTAGGTTGCCAAGGGCAACAATCCTAGCGCGTTGCTTCACAACAAATAGTTAACGAGGTGTGATTGCGCTTATCGGTGTTGCAACAATTCGAGGAGTTGCGAGGCGGCACGCATGTCGTTCCAGCGCCGCTCACGACGCTCGGCGGCTTCCGCGTCTTCCCCCCACAAGCGGATCTGCCAATCCTCGTCGACATGGGCGGCAGACCAGGCCTCGGCTACGCTCAGGTGTCCCTCGGCGTGGGCCAGCGCCAGCAGCGCCGAGCCTGTCAGCGTCGTCATCAGGTGCAACGCCGTCAGCTCGAATGCGTCGAAGCGGGCAAGGTGGCGGTCGATGCTGGCGATAGCCTCCGCCGGCTGGTCGCGCGGCATGACACCTGTGGCAATGGTGAGGTGTGCGCCCAGCACCCGATCAGCCCAGGCCAGCACGCCATCCCAAAGAACCGCCTGCTCGGCGACGAGCTCCGCCGGCCCTTCGGCGCGATAGCACAGCAGATCGGAGCCGGCGAAGCCGACGATGTCATCCCTGACCGCTGCTTCGTTGCCAATAACACCATCTATCGCAGTGTTGACGAAGCGGGTCAGCGGCATCGTCACCGGATCGATGCGTTCGCCCTGCGCGCTCCACTCGGCTGCCAGTGCCTGCGCCAACCTCTCGCTTTTGACGATCAGCGCACGCTTGCCGGGTGTCTTCGCAATCCGTCCATCAAGCCGGACGGCAAACCCGTCCCCCTCCGCAGCATGGACGGCGGTCTTGTAAAAGCGGCGCGGCAACGGCGGCGTTAGAGCTTCGCGTCCCGGCACCTTTGCCGTAACGCGCTCTCCATCCGGACGATCATGGCTCATTGTGCCCGCTCCGCTCCCGCGATCAGACGATCGATGGTTGCGGGCAGCTGCGAATAGCATTCGATCAACGCATGTGCACCTGATGCCTGCAGCGCCGAACGCGGGTGATAGCCCCAGGCCACGCCAACCGCGTGCGCACGCGCCGCCACCGCCATCTGCATATCGAATGTCGTGTCGCCCACCATCACCGTTTGGCTCGGCCTGGCACCTGTTTGCGACATCGCTTGCAGAACCATGCCGGGGTGGGGCTTGGAGGGGTTGTTGTCGGCCGTCTGGATGGTCTCGAAAATGCCTTGCAGGCCCTCGCGCTCGAGGATGGCATCGACACCGCGACGTGATTTCCCGGTGGCGATGCCGAGGACCACGCCGGGCGTTGATGAAAGCTGGTGGATGGTCTCGATCGCCAGCGGAAACAGCGGCTCCTCGTGCGCCGCCTGACGCCTCAGATTTCCGAATGCGTCTTTGTAGGTTTCCGCCACCCGAACGACGAGGTCGTGCTCGGCATCGGGGATCAATTCCTTGACGGCATTGATGAGCGAAAGCCCGACCACTTCGACCACGCGTGAGCGCTCCGGCGCGACGAGACCGTGGGCATTGAATGCCGCCTCCATGGCCGCCGAAATGGCGTGCTGGCTGTCGACGATGGTGCCGTCACAATCGAATATTACGAGTTTCATGGGCTGGGCTGTTCTATTGCCGTTGTTGTGTGAGCGCCGGCGCGATCATAGCTCGGAATGCCATCGGGTCGCAAAGTGCGGCAAGGGAACTTTTTTCCAAGTTGGCAACCAGAGCAGGTTCGATCTTGATGGAATCACTTGTGTCCTGGTGGCCTGCTCTAAGTCCTTGATTGAGAGTCTGATTCACGCCCTCGATGGAACCGGAAGCGGTTCCATCGAGGGCGATCAGGCTCTAGACCCGTTGCTGATCCGCTCGAGGCGCTCAAATGCGATTGAGCGCCTGCCATTCGCATTCCCCCGCGCACCAAAAGCGTTTTGCATTGCAGCAACACGTTGGCAATGCCGGTGAACGGGACAGCGCGGACTGGCAGGCAGGCACGGGCCTGAGCCGCCAGTGTCGCTCATCACACTAACTGCCGCTATTTCTCGACCGCATCATAGCGATCTGCATCGAGCCCCAGCAGCTCCCATGTGCGACGCATGTGATCGGGCAGCGGCGCGGTCACGTCGATCTTTTTGCCGGGGATGAAGGGATGCGGCAGCACGAGACGGCGCGCGTGTAGGTGCAGCTTGGCCTCGATGCCGCTGTCGGCAAGCACATCGGCGGCACCATATTTGTTGTCACCCACAATCGGATGGCCAATCAGCGCCATGTGCGCACGCAGCTGATGCTGGCGGCCGGTGACGGGCTTCAGCGACACCCAAGCTGCCTTATGCGCGATGCGGTCGATCACCGAATAATGCGTCGTGGCGTGCATCGCCTTGTCCTGCTCGCCGGGCGCCGCCTTGCGCACGCGATCGCCATCCGGGCCCGAAGCCTTGACAAGTGCGGCCTCGACCTTTCCCTGCGGCGGCTTGGGCACACCCTTGACGAGCGCCCAATAGGTCTTCGCCGCCGATCGCGTCTGGAACACGCGTCCGAGCTTGGCGGCGGCATCGCGATGCTTGGCCACCAGCAGAACACCGGTGGTGTCGCGGTCGAGACGGTGAACGAGGCGCGGACGCTCTCCGAAACGATCGACCATGCCGGCCAGCAGCCCATCGATGTGGCGCTTTGTGCCGGTGCCGCCCTGAACGGCGATGCCGAATGTCTTGTTCAGCACCAGCACATGATCGTCCTCGTAAATGATCATGCGCTCGATGAGATCGCGATCGCCCTTCGAAAGTCCCATCGGCGGGGCAACCGAGGGGCCCGCTTTGGCCGGCTGTCGCACTACCTGTGGCACGCGCACGTCCTGGCCGGCTTCGAGCCTGTCGTTGGCCTGCACACGCTTGGAATTGACGCGCACCTGGCCCGAACGCAGCAGCTTTTGCAGATAGGTGTAGCCAACCTGCGGAAAATGGATGCGGAACCAGCGGTCGAGCCGCAGGCCATCTTCATCCTGCTTGACGCGAATGGTCTCGACCGGGGTGGCGTTCATGCCAACACCCCGCGCACCATCATGATGCCGGCGTAAAGCGCCAGCAGCCCGAGGATCACGGAACCGGCCGCATAAGCGAGCGCAAATCCCAACTCGCCGCGCTCGATCATCACATAAAGATCGAGCGAGAAGGCCGAGAACGTAGTGAAGCCGCCGAGGAACCCGGTGCCCAGAAACACACGCATCGGACCCGAGCCGGCATAGCGCAATACCAACAGCTCGATCAGCACGCCCATCAGCAACGAGCCGACGATGTTGACGGTGAAAGTGCCCCATGGATATGCCGTGCCGAGCAGCCGCGCAAACCCGACGTTGACCAGATGCCGTGCACCGGCGCCGATCGCTCCTCCGGCCGTTGCGAGCAGTAGAAGTTTCATAGGGCGTCGACCTCAATCCTCGGCGAGGAGCCTGTGTCAGAGTCAGAGTCAGAGTCAGCGCCAGCGCCGCGCCGCGAACATCCGATTGTCTTGAAGGACACCCTATAGCGATTTGCGGAGTGCGGGGGAAGCACCGGGGTCTGCGGCACGGGCCGCATGCCGGCTCAGTTTCCGCCGGCAGGCTTAATCAACCGGGCTATCGTGCTCGAAACGGCCGCCGATCACCCAGCCGAGGAGCCAGCCAGCCACGAGACCCGAGATGTTAATGGCCATATAGACTAGCGCGTGCAGGCTGCCCACCTCGTCGGGGCTATCGAAGCTGAAGCGCGACACCACCCAATTGGCAAGCGGCGGGCTGACGAAAATAGTGACGATGAACGCGAGGATCACCGCGCTGATGATGGCGATCAGATAGCGCACAAGGTCTCTCCTGCAATCGGACGACGCGGCCGGTTCGCGTGCGGGCGCATCACTTCACTTCCCAGAACCACAACTCCCCCGCATCGGCATAATTCGAGTAGTAGCCGAGCCAGGAGAACCATTCCATCAGCCACTTGGCGCTTGAGCGATAGCCGTTCCACACATCGATGTGGTCGCCGGTCGCCTTGCCGCTGTCGGTGGAGCGGCGCCAGTAGTCCTGAATATAGATGACGCCGGTGCGTCCATAGAGCTTGGGATAGAAATGCGCCGCTTCCGTACCGGTGATCTTTTCCAGCGGGCCAAAGCCCGGCAGCTTCGCCTTGGCGATGGCATTGGCGAGCTGATTGGCGTTGATGAAGTGCATGTCCTCGCGTGGATGAACGACGCAATAGGCACATCCTGGCAACTGGCTCGCCTGCACGCCTGCGCGGCGCAGCGCGGTGCCCATGCGGATCGCGCACTGGTTAGAGAAGACCGGATACCCCTTCTTGACGTCCTTGCCCTCCAGGCTTTTGAGGTCGGCGGGCGCGATGCACGGCAGCTGCACGCTCTCGTTGATCGGGTGGCCCCGCCACAAATCCTTGAAGACGATCATGCGCGTGCTCCTTTACCGTGATCCGCAGTGGCCTGCTCCCCGGCCTCAATTTTTCCAGGTCGTGGGCCTGGGCGGGACGACGGGACTAGAGTGCTTCCGGAAAAGTGGGAACCGGTTTTCCGATAAGAAGCACGACAAAACAAAGGTCTAGACGTTCCGCGATTCCATCAAAACCGAAACGGCTCTCAGCGCGATCTAAGCGCAAATCCGGGTTGGGTTCCAGATGTGGCGCGGTTCAGTTGAAATTGCCGGCCAATTCCGGGGTCGGCACGCTCCAGTCCGGTTTCGGCCGGCGCCCGTTGCCATCACCTCTGGCATCCGTCGACATTGGGCTCAACCTTCTCAACCGCCCCGCTTCTTTCGCAATCCATCCCAGTAGGCGAGGCGCTTTCTGATCTCGCGCTCGAAGCCGCGCTCGGGCGGATCGTAGAACTGCGGCCGCCGCTTGAGCTCATCGGGGAAATAGTTCTGGCCGGAGAACCCCTCCGGCGTGTCGTGATCATATTCGTAGCCCGCGCCATAGCCCTCCGCCTCCATCAGCTTGGTCGGCGCATTCAAGATGATCTTGGGTGGCGCCAGGCTGCCGTGCTCCTTGGCGGCGCGCATTGCTGCTTTGTAGGCGACATAGGCGCCGTTCGATTTGGGCGCGGTGGCGAGATAGATGGTCGCCTGCGCAAGCGCCAGCTCGCCCTCGGGACTGCCGAGAAAATCGAACGTGTCCTTGGCCGCGATCGTCTGCACCAGCGCATTGGGATCTGCCAGGCCGATGTCCTCCACCGCCATGCGCACGAGGCGGCGCGCGATGAACAGGCGATCCTCACCGCCTTCGAGCATCCGGCACAGCCAGTAGAGAGCGGCGTCGGGATCGGACCCACGCACCGACTTGTGCAAGGCGCTGATGAGGTTGTAGTGGCCCTCACGGCCCTTGTCGTAGATCGGCGCGCGCCGCTGCACCAGCTTGACCAGCCCCTCGCGATCGATCGGCTTCGCACCTGCCTCCACGGCGGCAAAGACTCCCTCGGCCAGATTGATGATGGTGCGGCCATCGCCATCCGCCATGCCGATGAGAGCCGCGTGCGCGTCGGCATCGAGCGGCAGCGGCCGGCCTTCTTCCGCTTCCGCCCGCGCGATCAGCGCTTCCAGCGCAGCATCATCGAGGCGGTTGAACACCAGCACCACGGCGCGCGAAAGTATGGCGGCGTTGAGCTCGAACGACGGGTTTTCCGTGGTCGCGCCAACCAGCGTGATGGTGCCGTCCTCCATGTAGGGCAGGAAGCTGTCCTGCTGTGCGCGGTTGAAGCGATGGATCTCGTCGACGAACAGTAGCGTGCCTTTGCCCTGCTCGCGCTTCAGCTTGGCGCGGTCGAAGACTTTGCGCAGATCCTGCACGCCTGAGAAGATCGCCGAAATCTGTTCGAACTCGAGCTTCGTCTCGTGTGCCAGAAGGCGTGCGACGGTCGTCTTGCCAGAGCCAGGCGGGCCCCACAGAATGATGCTCGACAACCGCCCGCTCTTGAGCATGCGACCGAGCGTGCCATCTGCGCCGACAATGTGATCCTGACCGACCACCTCGCCGAGCGTTTGCGGTCGCAGCCGGTCGGCGAGCGGGCGAGGCGCCCCCTTCTCCAACCCCGCGGCCTCGAACAGATTGGTCATCGTGTCCGCCTGCACTCCCGGCGACTTCCATCACAAGCCATGGTGGCGTGCCGCATGGTGGCGTGCCGAATGCCAAACAACGCACGCGCGCTGCTGAGCAACCAAAATGGTCTCGCGCGCCACTCGATCACCCCGGCACCTGCAGGCTCAACAATTGGCCACCGCGCTTCAAGCCGATCGCCCAAACCCGTTGCGTGCGCTCCAACAGCGGCATCATATCGCGGATCGACAGGACTTGCTTATCCTGCAGCGTGACGATGACGTCACCCGGCCGTAACCGCAACTGCGAGGCGACGCTGCCAGCGCGCACGGACAGGATGGCGACGCCTTCGGCCTCGTCGATTCCCAGCTCGTCAGCGACGCCGGGAATGAGGTTCATGACACGCGCGCCATCGAGCGGATGGTTGCCGGAAAGATTGCGCACGTCATCGGCGCCCGGGGCAGGCGGCGCTTCGAGTGGCAACTTTGCCGTTTGCGGCTTACCACGGCGCAACAACCCCACGTCCGCGACATTGCCGATACCGCGTGTCGTCAGCCGGTAGTGCGCAGAACGCGCATCCGTGACTTCGAAGCCATCGACTCGCACGATCACATCGCCTGCTTCCAGCCCCGCGCGTGCGGCAGGCCCCTTGCCGTCGACCCGCGCCACCAGCGCTCCAGCAACGCGCTCCAACCCCATGCTTTCGGTAATCTCGCGAGTCATGTTCTCCAACCTCGCGCCGATCCAAGGCGTCGCCACCTTGCGGCCGGCGATGGCGCTGTCGACGTAGATGCGCACGAGGTTGGATGGAATGGCAAAGCCGATGCCGACCGAGCCGCCGGTGCGCGAATAGATCAGCGTGTTAATGCCGACGAGCTTGCCCTCGACATCGACGAGCGCACCGCCTGAGTTGCCCGGATTGATGGCGGCATCCGTCTGGATGAAGACAGAGGCACTGTCCTTGCCGATCTCGGAGCGGGCGAGCGCGGAAATGATGCCGCTCGTTACCGTCTGGCCGACACCGAACGGGTTGCCGATGGCCAGCACCAGATCGCCAACCTCGAGGCTGTCGGAATCTTCGAACTGCAGGAAGTCGAACTTCTGCCCGTTGGCCTCGATCTTGAGCACGGCGATATCGCTCTTCTCGTCGCGCATTACGATCTTGGCGTCGAACTCTCGTTTATCGGCGAGCGCCACGCGGATCTCGGCCTCTCCGCGCGCTTTCACCACATGGGCGTTGGTGACGACGATACCGTCGGCGGCGACGATGACGCCAGACCCCAGCGAGCGTTGCACGCGCTCTTGCGGCATACCGAAACCCTCGCCGAAGAAGCGCTCGAAGAATGGATCGCCGGCGAATGGCGAGGTGAAGGTGCGCACCCGGCTCGACACATGCACGTTGACGACGGCGGGCGCGGTCCTGCGCACGATCGGCGCGAACGAGAACTGCACCGTCTCGCGCGATTGCGGCACCTGCCGGCGCTGCGCCAGGGCATCGTCGCTTGCACGCAGCGACAACGCGGCAAGCAGCACGAGCACGCCAAGACGCATGCCATGGGCCAGTTTCCCCAGACGCGATCCGGTCCTGCTCATGACGTGTTCCTCCTTGGCCGCGCCCCTATCGTCGATACGCGTCAGCACTCCAACCACGGGCGGCAGCACGCACCAACGACCTGTGCTCGAGCGCCTGTCAGGCCTTTATGTCTGGCATTGGTGGCGGGAATGCAAGCTGTGGCCCGCCGAGCGCAAGTTGGCCTTCCCGAATGGCCCTCACTGCTGGCCTTTTGCCCAAATCCGCCAGGCGATGAACCAGAAGATGGGCAGCAGCGGCGTGAAAATGAGGCCGAGCACGAAAAAGACGATGGCTCCTGGAGGAATGCGGCCGATCTTACCCAGCGTCTGGGTTGCGATCTTTTCAAGGTCAATTTGTCCGCCAGCGGTCTTGGGCAGGTCCCAAGGGATCTTTCGCGGCTGGGCGGCAGGCGTCGGGCGCTCGGTGGGCGAGCGCGTAACAGCCTCAGAACGCGCCTCATTGCGCCTTGCTGCATTTGCGGCGCGGTCGGCGTTGGCGGGTGGCTTTTGCGCCCGCACCCGATCACGCGATTTCTCACGGCCATCGGCAAGCGCTGAATCCAGATGCGCCTTGCGCAATTCCGCGAAATTGGGGATCTCGCGCGCCTCGACCCAAAGTGGCATGCCGACACGCCAGACCAGGTGCTCCGGCTTCACCGCACCTCGCCCGATCGCCGCACGCATCTCTGCAGACGGCAGCGGTCCTTCCATCTCGCCATCGCGCGAGATGTACCAGCCTTCGGCCTGAACCGCCTCTGCCGTCATGCAAGCACCCGAATCGGATTCCTCAGGTGTGAGAGCGTAGGCGCGCGCGGGCTGGCCAGCAATCGCTTATGGGACACGCAGGGCAGCCGTCGTATCGGCTCAGATGACATGGAATTCGCGCAGGCTGCGGGCCGCCGCCATGACCGCCTCGTCGGGATCGCGAAACCCGTGGCCCAGCACTGCGCGGGCCTTTTCATTGGAGCAATGGCGCACGACGCCGAGTTCGGGCAGCACAGTACGCAGCCGCTTGTCGGCCAGCGCCAAGGTCCGCACCATGAGATCGGGCATCTCGAACTTGGGCACCTTGCGCTTCAAGTCCGGCAACGCCTTGGCGACGAGTTGGCCGATGCCCATCAGGGTTTGCGAGCCTTGCGCGGCTATAAAGCGCTCACCCGCTGCCCCCGGATGGATCATTGCCTTGACGTGCAGCGCGGCGACGTCGCGCACATCGACCACAGGAAACTCGACCCGCGGGGCGGCTGGATAAGCGCCCTTACCCATCAGATGGATGACCTCGAGCGAGGTGGAGAGATCGGGATCGAGCGCAGGGCCCTGCACGAATGCCGGGTTGATGACAGTGAGCTGGGGGGCACCGGGATTCGCGCCCACAAACTCCCAAGCCGCCTGCTCGGCCAGCGTCTTGGACGCAATGTAAGGCGTGATGTTAGTGCGGCTCGTGTCGGTCCAATCGGCTTCGGTGTAGACGTGGCCAGCAGACAGACCCGAGCCGTACATGACAGCAACGGTGGACGACGTCAGCACCACGCGCTCTACACCCGCCCGCGTCGCAGCCGTGAGCGCCCGCAGCGTCCCTTCGCGCGCCGGCGTAATCAACTCCTCGCGGGCGTTGGGCTGCGTGATCGGAAACGGCGAGGCGACATGCAGCACGTAACGGCAGCCTTGTGCTGCGCCGTCCCAACCCTCCTCGCGCGTCAGATCGGCCGCAACGATTTCGACGTCACCGGCATCGACGCCCGCCCGCGCCACCGCCCGCCGAACCCCTTCAGCCGATCTGCCCGGATCGCGCGCGGTGGCGCGCACGCGGTAGCCGTTGCGCAGCAGCTCAGCAATAATGTGCTTTGCGATGAAGCCGGTGGCGCCGGTGACCAGGACGGTGTCGCTCATTCGTTCTTCTGCGAATTTCGCTCGCACTCCCTCTGACATTCTGACGATTTTCGGATCACGCAACCGTGAACCGGCGTGCCGGAACTGGTCGGCTGGTGCTGCGTTATGGCCGTAACTGCGGTGACGCCATGTGATGTCCGGCGCGCATGCTTCCACGCGCGCCACTACTGCGGCCTAAAAAACAGAAGGGCCATTCCCACATGATACATTCGAATTCGACAGCCGCCCTTGGCGGCCTCGTCACATCCATGCTGCTCGCGCTTGCTCCCGTGGCAGCTACAGCGGCACCTGCCGCACAAGCATACTACACAGATAAGCAGGCCGAAACCGGGCACGATGCCTTCAACAACCATTGCGCCGAGTGCCATCGTCCCGACCTCACCGGCGCCATGGGCCCGGCGCTGATCGGCACGCCATTCTTCCAGCATTGGGGCGGCAAGACCATTGAAGTGCTCTACCAGTTCGAGCACACCAAGATGCCGGCAACCAACCCTGGATCTCTGCCCGGGGATCAGGTGATGGCGATCACCGCATACATCCTGAAGCGGAACGGCCTGCCGTCTGGCCAGACCGCGCTGGACGAGACGGTTGCCAAGCAGGTCAAGCTGCCAGAAAAGGCCCCGTAAGCCGCGATCGTCGTCCGCATGGCAGCGAGGTCGTCGGTATCGAAGTTTTGCGATGGCGGCAGCAGCCAAGAGCACTCGGCCAAGCGTTTAGAGCCTGATCGACTGAGATGGAAGCATGGCTGCTTCCATCGAAGGCGTGAATCAGTCTCTCAAACAACGAGATAGGCAGGCCACCAGGACACGAGGCCAGTAAATGTAAGTTGAACCTGCTCGAGCCAACAAACAGAGGCCCGGATACCGGGCGGTATCCGGGCCTCGTCAATTTCAAGTTCGCGTTCGGCGGAGAGCAGTCAGGTGTCAGGCCTGCTGTTCCTGGGTAGCGAGCCATGCCTCGTGGCGCTCGCGATCTTCCTTGCCCTTGACGCTCTCGTCGCGATCGACGAGTTCGATAACAGCGCGCGGCGCTGAATCGCCATAGCGGAAACCGGCCTTCAATACCCGGGTGTAGCCGCCATTGCGGTCCTTGTAGCGGGGACCGAGCACGTCGAAGAGCTTCTTCGTCATATCCTCGTCGCGCATGCGCGAGGCGGCGAGACGGCGCGAATTCAAGTCACCGCGCTTGGCGAGCGTGATGTACTTGTCCATGACGCGCTTCAGGTCTTTCGCCTTGGGCAGCGTCGTCACGATCTGCTCGTGCTTGATGAGGGCCGCGACCATGTTGGAGAACATCGCCTGGCGGTGGCCGACGTCACGCGAGAAGCGGCGGCCGAGTTTCTTGTGTCGCATAAGTCAAATTCCTTGTTTCTCTTGCGTTGTGTAGCGGCCACGTTCTTCGGCATGGCCTTGGAGTGTAGGTTTCAGGTTATAGGTTCTAGGGGGACTAACCCTATAACCTAACCCCTAAAACCTATAACCTCATTCAAAACTGATCCTCGAAGCGCTTGGCCAGCTCCTCGATATTGTCGGGCGGCCAGTTCGGCACTTCCATGCCCAGATGCAGGCCCATGGAGGCCAAAACCTCCTTGATCTCGTTCAACGACTTGCGGCCGAAGTTCGGCGTGCGCAGCATCTCGGCTTCGGTCTTC
>CAZLHQ010000083.1:0-14039 GCA_964559355.1 uncultured Hyphomicrobiaceae bacterium | reverse complement strand
AGGCGGCGTGGTGGAGCGCATCGTGAACTTGGTCGTTGTCGTCGTCGTGCTGGTCGACGGGTGCGTGGGGCAAGGACCTCAGAGCAAGTTCGTCGTGTCGAAGGCGTTGAAGCTTGGCATGCGGCCGATTGTTGCGATCAACAAGATCGACCGGCCCGACGAGCGCCACCTCGACGTGCTGAACGAAATCTTCGACCTGTTCGCCAACCTCGACGCTACCGACGAACAGCTCGACTTTCCCGTGCTCTACGGCTCCGGCCGCAACGGCTGGATGGCGCTCGATCCGGCCGGTCCGCAAAACGACCTGGCGCCGATGTTCGATCTCATCGTCCAGCACGTTCCCGCGCCGACCGTGGAACAAGGGCCGCTGCGCATCCTGGCGACCACGCTGGAAGCAGACCCGTTCCTGGGGCGTATCCTTACCGGCCGCATCCGCTCGGGCACCATCAAACCGAACCAGCAATTGAAGGCGCTGTCGCGAGACGGCAAGCTGATCGAGAACTTCCGCGTTCAGCGTGTGCTGGCGTTCCGCGGGCTCGAGCGCACCAGTGTCGATCTCGCTGAAGCCGGCGACATCGTCGCCATTGCCGGCATGACCGATGCGACCGTCGCCGATACATTGTGCGACCCCTCCGTTACCGAGCCGCTGTCGGCCCAGCCGATCGACCCACCCACGCTTTCGATGACGTTCCGCATCAATGACGGACCGTTCGCCGGCCAGGAAGGCGACAAGGTGCAAAGCCGCGTCATCCGCGAGCGTCTGCTCAAGGAGGCGGAGCGCAACATCGCCATCCGCATCGAGGAGAATGCCGACAAGGACAGCTTCAACGTGTCCGGCCGCGGCGAGCTTCAGCTGGCGATTCTGATCGAGAACATGCGTCGCGAAGGCTTCGAGCTGACCGTCTCTCGGCCCCGCGTCGTCTACAAGACCGATGAGACGACTGGCGAAAGGTTGGAGCCGATCGAGGAAGTCATCATCGACGTCGATGAGGCACACTCGGGCGTGATCGTTTCCAAGCTGTCGGAGCGCCGCGCGGATTTGATGGAGATGCGCCCCTCGGGCGGTGGCCGCCAGCGACTGGTGTTCTTTGCACCGACGCGCGGTCTGCTCGGCTACCAGAGCGAGCTGCTGTCCGATACACGCGGCACTGCCGTGATGAACCGCCTGTTCCACGCATATGCCCCGTTCAAAGGCGAGATCCAGGGCCGCCGCACCGGCGTTCTGATTTCCAACGGCGTCGGCGAGGCGACGGCCTATTCGCTGTTCTATCTGCAGGACCGCGGTCCGATCATGATCACGCCGCAGACCCGCGTCTACGAAGGCATGATCGTCGGCCAACACACGCGCGACAATGACCTGATCGTCAATGTGATCGAGAACAAGAAGCTGACCAACATCCGCGCTGCCGGCAAGGACGAGGCTTTGACACTGACGCCGCCGATGCGGCTGTCGTTGGAAAGGGCGCTGTCCTACATCGCCGACGACGAGTTGGTCGAGGTGACGCCGGACAGTATTCGCCTGCGCAAGCGCTGGCTCGATCCCAATGAGCGCAAGAAGCAGGAAAGAAAGCGCGAGGGCGAGGCCGCGTGAGTCGTGTGGACGACTGCCGATGCAGGTCGTATTCGACGGCACGATCAGCGTCTACCACGGGCAGTTCCAAGTGATCGTGGAGCGCGGAGGTGAACCTCCGGTCGAGCACTAGACGCTAAAATTCTGGCCCAAGACCGTTGCTGCCGACAGCGTCGTTCGACAGGGTTCGGACACAGCTGCCTCTTGGCATGCACACGCGCGCGGGCTGCGCTGATTGAATCGCACGAGCGACTCGTTGCCAACGGCCACCCGGATGTTGCAGTGCGAGAACGTCCAGTGGCCCAATCATGCAGCTTCGACATGTGCCGTATCGCAACCGCGATGCCACCATTTCGCGACCGCGATAAATAGCACAGCCTGCGAAATGCTCGCGCACAGACGATCATCTCTTGATTTAGATCAAATCAACGGCTGATATAGATCGCGGTCTTGCGAGCTTTGAATGCATTGGCCAGCTCTTGGAACTCCCTTTTGGAAGACGAGCTCTGAGACATTGGTGGTTCCGATTGGCTGGAGAACCTGATGAACCGAATTTTCTTGATTCTCGTGATGCTAATTCCAGCGTTCGGTGCTGACGTTGGCGCTACCGATCTCCTGCGCGGGCGGGCGATCAACAAGTCTTGCGCCCTTTGCCACGGCGCATTCGGGCAAGGCACCGAGGGCACGCTGTCGCCGCGGATCGCGGGTCTCAATGCGCAATACCTCGTCAAACTCTTGAAGCAGTACAAGGACGGCACGCGCAAGAACGAGGCCATGGTGGTCACCGCCGGCATCGACACCATGTCCGAGGAAGACATCGCGAACATCTCCGAGTTTCTCTCCTCGATCGATCTCAAGAACGACCGCCGCTTCGACATCGCGGCAGGCAAGGGCAATCCGGGCGCAGGCGAAAAGATCTACAAGGATTGCAAGACCTGCCATGGCCGCGACGGCTACGGCAAGCCGGAGAAAGACCAGCCGCCGCTCGCCGGGCAACAGACAGACTACCTGATCGACACCATCGGCCGCTTCAAATCCCGCGAACGGGTGCACGACGACACCCCCGGCGACACCATGTTCGACACCTATAGTGTCGACGACATCAAGGATCTCACCACATATATCTCCAGCCTCGACAACACCGGCGAACCGCGCACCGCCGAGTTGCCCGGTCTCACGATCGCAGATCTCACCGACAAGAACAGTGCGCCGGGCATGAAGATCAACGACATCGTCCAGACCGTGGCCAAGATCGCGTTGCGCGACGGAGTGAAACGGGACGATGCCATAGAGACGATGCGCAACAAGGCGGCCGAACTCAACATGCGGCTGGTGGGAGAGCAGCATGTTTCCAAGGCGCTCGAGGAGCGCGGCGACAAGATGCCCTATCTTGCCATCTTTCAGTTCTGCAACCTCGAGGACGCGAAGACCATCGTCAATCACGACCCGGTCTATGCAGCCTATATGCCCTGCCGGGTCGCGCTCACCGAGGACAAGAACGGCAAGTTCTGGCTGATGATGCTCAACCTCGACATCCTGATCGACAACCAGCTCATTTCCAAGGAGGTCGTGCGGACCGTGATCGGCGTCAACCAGAAGATGCTCGAGATCATGGTCGCTGGTGCTACCGGGCAGATCTGAGTTCGACCTTCGCGAAGCGAACGCTGATAACACTCAATTGCCAGAAACGGAAATGCCCGCTCCAGGTTCTTGGGGCGGGCATTTCCGTCAATGTCGCGTTGCGCCGCTTCGGGCGCGCTGTCGCACGTTCATTATTTCTTGTCGCCCGACATGCCGCCCATGCCCTGCATGCGCTTCTCGATGTCGGCAGGAGAACGCCCTTCCATGCCGATCATGCTGTCGGCCGACATGCCTTGCATGCCCGACATTCCAGACATGCCGCCCATGCCAGACATTCCGGACATACCGCTCATGCCAGACATGCCGCCCATGCCCTGCATGCGCTTCTCGATGTCGGCAGGAGAGCGACCCTCCATGCCGATCATGCTGTCAGCCGACATGCCTTGCATACCGGACATGCCACCCATGCCCTTCATTCCGGACATACCGCCCATCCCCGACATGCCCTTCTGCTCCTCGGCTGAAGCTGCCGTAGCAAGAACGCAAGCAACGAGAGCAGCACCGGCCACCTTGAGGATCTTCGACATACAAATTTCTCCGAGTTTCGTCCGTTCGCGCGGCCTCGGCACACCCGTGCCCCAGGCTGAAGCCACGTAGATTTGAGCCGCAGCCTCCCGACCCATCTCGGCAGCGTACACAAAGAAGTACTCTCCGTAACCTCGATGTCGACCCACCGGGCTCGAACAGTATAGCCACCCCGTGGCGAAATTTTTGCTTTGGAGCAATCTGGCGTTCTGCGATCGGCTCGATAAGAAGAAATTTTTGCCGTCCGCCACCCGGCTTGATGCCGCTGGGGCCGATCGCAGCGGCCAGCCTGCCAAGCCTGGTGGCGCAAGCATCCTGCAGCGCCCGCCGGCCCATTCACCCTATTTTTCGAACATGCCGCTCCATGAAGCAATTGTTTCGATGCGTTAACCAGACTTGTGAAGGTTTCGTTGACCAATACGACGCCAAGGTGAGGTCAACTTGAACCGAACTTCGAGAAAATCCATGAACATCGCCTCACACCACCAGCATTCGCTGGTCGTTCAGCATGACCGGTTGGCCGATTTCATCGAGCAGCGTTATGCCGGCTGGCATGCGGCGGTACCGGTTCTGATGGGTCTGTCGATTGTGTGCATTGCCGCTGCCACAGTGCTGCTCAGCCTCGCGCCCAGCCTGGCGCTTGTGGTTAACGTCGTCATGGCGGCGTTGATGCTGGGAGCCGCGATCCTTTCGGTCGTCAGCATGTTGGCAACCGGCCAAGTCATAGAGGCCAAGTTCGACTATCAAAAACAGGTCATGCGGTTGCTCTATCGCGGGCCGACGGCGCATTCGCAGTGGCACGTCCCGTTCCGCCGCCTCAGCAACGCGCGCATGGCGATGACTTATTCTGCGAACGGCGACAAGGAACTGACGCCGATGCTCGAGCTGACCGATGGCAGCAAGATCCGCCTGCCCGACGCAACCACATGGGACGACATCGAAGAAATTCGCACAATCATCGCGAGCTTCGCGCCCGAGCCCGCCCTTGAAGCGTGGTCGAAAAAGGAGAATGCGCGCGCCAACAACCAGCACTTGCGCCGGACCGGCAGGAACTGAGCGCCTTGGGGGGCCTCAGCGGCAACAGCAAAAGGAACTGGCCGCACACCGCATCCGTTCAACAGCACACCACTGACGCAAACTCGCGCACCCTACCAGCCGCGACGCAGTTTTACTGAATCCACGCGCCCCGGCCTTTGACTTGCCCCACGCGCCTCCCTATGCACGAACGCATGATTTGGGGAGACGCAGCGGTTGGACCTTAAGGGCAAATCTGCCGGCGCAGGCGCGGCTTGCACCGCACCGGGGTGGCCGGCTGACGTGACGCCGACCGCGGCGTATGAAGCCGCGCTCGACTTCGCCACCTCCGGCACCGGTAACCTGTTCGTCACCGGCCGCGCGGGCACCGGCAAATCGACATTGCTCAAAGCGTTGCGCGAGGCGGTGGCGGCGCAAACGGTGGTGGTGGCCCCGACAGGACTTGCGGCGGTCAACGTCGGCGGTCAAACCATCCATTCGTTCTTCGGCCTGCCGCCGCGGTTGATCCGCTCCGACGATATACGGCGCAGCCGCAACGGCGGCGTCATGCGGCGGCTCGAGCTGCTGATCATCGATGAGATTTCGATGGTGCGGTCCGACCTGATGGCGGCCATCGACCTGTCGCTACGGCTGAACCGTGGGCGCCCGCGCGAACCCTTCGGCGGAGTTCGGCTGATGATGTTCGGCGATCTCCACCAGCTGCCGCCGGTGGTGCAGGAGGCCGACGTGGCGCAGTATCTGGAAAGCGAATACGGCGGCGCGTTTTTCTTCTCGGTCGATGCCTTGCGCCAGGGCGCCGGCACGTCGCTGCTTGAGCTCGACCAGGTGTTCCGACAAAGCGACGAGCGCCTGCTCGACGTGCTCAATCGCGTGCGCGACGGCGCTGCCGACGAAACCGACCTCGAGGTCTTGAACGAGCGCGTCAATCCGATCCGCACTCTGGGCGAGGGCGAGCCCTACGTCATCCTGACGCCGACCAATGCCGCCGCTCAGCGCATCAACATGGCTTATCTCGATGCCCTGCCGGCGCGGGCGACGACCTACGAGGCCGGCGTCACCGGTGAGTTCAACGCCGCCGCCCAACCCACCGACCAGCTACTGGTGCTGAAGCCCGGCGCAAAGGTCATCCTTTTGCGTAACGATCCCGATCGCCGCTGGGTTAACGGCACCATCGCCCGCATATCGCGCCTCACCGACAAGCAGGTTTGGGTGGAGGTGGCTGGGCGGGAATACGAGATCGAGCCGGCCTCCTGGGAAACCCGACGCTATGCCTTCGACCAGGCCGCCGAAAAGGTCGTCGAGACGGTTGCCGGCACCTTCAAGCAGTTTCCGCTGCGTCTCGCCTGGGCGCTTACCATCCACAAATCCCAAGGGTTGACGCTCGACCGCGTCTACATTGACCTGGGGCGCGGCACTTTCGCACACGGGCAAGCCTACGTGGCGCTTTCGCGTTGCCGCTCACTGGAGGGTTTGGCGCTGGCCCGGACACTGAAGCCGAGCGACATTCTGTTCGATCCCAGCGCCATGGGATATCGCGATTTGTTTCCCCGATTGGTCTGACCACGAAGCCCCTGATACTGCGTCGCAATATGCTCCCCGCGAGACGCCTATTGTGCGCTGCACCATTCGAATTTGCACAGACGTTGAGCAATTTACCTAAGCGTAAGGCGATTCTGACCCTGAACTCGACTTGATTCCGGCCATTGGGCTAAGCGCGTACGGGCTTGAGCGTGCGACTTTTGTCGCGAGGCAGCAAATTCGATGTTGCAATGCACAACGCGGTGGCGTATATAACTTTCATCAACACCGCAGAAATCGATGTCACAAATAGTGCAGCCGATGGTGACGCGTTCCTCCGGTCAGAAAATACGCCGCTTAATCACGATGGCATTCCAGAAGGACTGCCATCACTAGACCCCCAAAAGGAGCTCCGCCATGAACGACCAATTCACCCGCCAGGCCCAGGACATGTTCGCCGCCGCCAAGGATGCCCGCATCCCTGAGAATATCCAGGTGATCGCCGAGGAAGGCGTGCAGAAGACCCGCGAAGCCTACTACAAGATGAGCTCGGCCGCCAAGGACGGCGCCAAGGTCGTCGAGGAAGTGGTGCTCGCATCCACCGCTGGCGCCAAGGCGATTGGCGAGAAGCTGCTTCACAATACCTCTGTCAACACTGAAGCTGCGTTCGATGCCGCCCAGGCGATCGCTCGCGCCAAGACGTTGCCTGAGGTCGTCCGCCTCCAGGCCGACTTCCTGCAGCAGCAGTTCGCTGTTGCCGGCGCGCAGAGCAAGGAGCTGTTCGAGCTGTCCGCGAAGGTTGCCAAGCAGACGCTCGACACGGTCAACGCCGCTGCGACGAAGGGCTTCGAGCAGATGAAGAAGGCCGGCTAATCACCGTCATCGGGCGGCGTGCATCGCAAGCGGGGGCTGATGCTCGCCGCGCTCGAATACGAACGCGCACGGACAAGACGACGCCCGGAGGCAATCGCTTCCGGGCGTTTTTCGTTGGGCGTTTTTCGTCGAATGTGCCGTGCACCGTTATGATGCCGGAGCGCGCAACGCCGCCGGAGATGCAGCGCGCCTTCCGAGTATCGTTCATGGCGCATACCCAACGCTTCAATATCAGCGCCGAGCAATGCGTTTTCATGTAGCGACATCGCTGATTGCTCGAGTCGCAGCGGCAACGAAAAAATGCCGGCGCCACCCGCGCAATCGATAAAGACAAACGCAAATTTCCCGCTATAGTTCTCGCATGCTTAGTTCGAGTTCTCATGTACGCGTTCGTAGCGGCCAACCTTCTGATGCGAAGGCTCTCGCCGATGTGTTCGAACAATCCTGGCGGCATGCCTATGTCGGCATTCTTCCGCAGGCTCATCTCGATTCCCTCATCCTGAGACGCGGACGCCGCTGGTGGTCGAGTGCCATCCGCTCCGGCGATCTGATCCTCGTTCTCGAGGTCGCAGGCGAAATCTGCGGCTATGCCTCATGCGGCCCTGCGCGCCGTCGCGGTCGCTACGAGGGCGAGATCTATGAGATCTATTTGTCACCCTCGTATCAGGGGCTGGGCTTCGGTGAGCTTTTGTTCGAAGCCTGCCGCAACGAGCTCGACCAGCGCAAGCTCAACGGGCTCATCGTTTGGGCCTTGGCGGATAACGATATCGCCAATGATTTCTATTGGCGGCGCGGCGGGCGCCCGGTGGCGCAGCTTGCCGACCGGATCGGCGGCGTCGACATGCAGAAAGTCGGATTTGGCTGGCAGTAGCGGCCGCTAACCGACATTTCAGCGGAGCGGATCAGCAGAGCGGAACCAGACCGCACCCAGCTTCGCGACTGGTCCTGCCGACTGGCCCTACCAAATGAACATCGATTGAGCAGACGCCGAGAGCGCCGGCCCTGGCTGCTGATGCTTGCCCCTTGAAACGAGACGTCCCACCGAGACGGCCCACCGATGCGGCAAGCCGAGCGGCCCTACCCAGCCCATGGTTAGCGCTCACCTCGATCAAAAAGGGGGATTGCTCCAAGCGCGCGTCTCGGGCAGCTAGAACATGCCCTAGAACGCCGCCCAACCGATAAATTCCCCCAAGGAGAAGCTGAATGCGCATCGACGCTATCGCCATCGGAAACCATCCCCCCGACGACATCAACGTCATTATCGAGGTTCCCGTCGGCGGCGAGCCCATCAAGTATGAGATGGACAAGGAAGCCGGCGCACTGATCGTCGACCGATTCCTCTACACACCCATGCGCTACCCTGGAAACTATGGGTTCGTGCCGCATACACTGTCGCCCGACGGCGATCCCATCGACGTTCTGGTGTGCAATACGCGCACGATCGTTCCGGGCGGCATCATCAATTGTCGCCCGATCGGCGTCATGGTCATGGAGGACGACGGCGGCGGCGACGAGAAGATCATCGCCGTGCCCAGCTCCAAGATCTCGGCCCGATACGATCGCATCCGCACGGTTGGCGACCTGCCGCCGATAACGAAGTCCCAGATCGAGCATTTCTTCCAGCACTACAAGGATCTGGAGCCCGGCAAGTGGGTCAAGATCGTCAACTGGGGCGACGTCGACGACGCCAAACGCGCGATCCGCGAGGCGATCGAGCGGGCCAAGGATGCCAAAAACGAAGCCAAGGAAAAGGACAAGGACAAGGATAAAGGCAAGGGCAAGGGTAAGTCTTGAGCCCCGCCTTCCACCCTCAGGTTCCTGGCGTTCCGGCGGCGACAGTTGCACCGCCGGGACGGCACCCTGCTCAATTATGCGCATTTTGCCGCCCGCTACCGCCCCGGCTGCATGCGAATCGTGCGAGCGACCATCCCGTCGCAGTTTGACCTCGCGCACTTCCAGAGCGGGCCCGCGGTTGCTATACCGCGCGCGACCCCAATTCCGGCGCACCGCCGGTCTGCAGGCGAACCGGACGGGCACTCGACGAGGAGCACCTTTATGAGCGACATGAAGATCGCCGTCATGGGCGCGGGCGGACGCATGGGACGCGAATTGGTGCGCGCGGTGCACGCCCTCGATGGGTGCTGCGTCGCTGGCGGTGTCGAGCAGCCCGGCTCGCCCTTTCTCGGGCAGGACGTGGGCGCCATCGCCGGCATCGGCGAGGTGGGTGCGGCGATTTCCGACGATGCGCTCAGCGTCATCGCCAAAGTCGACGCCATTCTGGATTTCACAGCGCCGGCCGCAACCGTCGAGTTTGCAGGCCTCGCCGCCAATGCGCGCATCGTTCACGTCATCGGCACCACCGGCCTGCAACCCGAGCACGAGGCTGCCATTACTGCCGCAGCCCGCCATGCCACCATCATCAAGGCCGGCAACATGAGCCTCGGTGTCAATCTGCTGGTGGAGGTGACGCGCAAGGTTGCCGAAGCGCTCGATGCGGACTTCGATATCGAAATCGTCGAGATGCATCACCGCCACAAGGTCGATGCGCCATCTGGCACGGCGCTGATGCTCGGCCGTGCCGCAGCCGAAGGGCGCAAAGTCGATCTCGACAAGGTTTCGGTGCGCTCTCGCGATGGCCATACGGGCGAGCGGCGCCGCGGCGACATCGGCTTCCAAAGCTTGCGCGGCGGCAGCGTGGTCGGCGATCACACCGTCATCTTAGCCAGCGAGGGCGAGCGCATCGAGTTGACACACCGCGCCAGCGATCGCGGCATATTTGCGCGCGGCGCAGTCAAGGCGGCGCTCTGGGGCCGCGGACGCGGTCCGGGACTGTTCACCATGTCCGATGTGCTCGGGCTCTCGTGACCTGCGAACAAGGCCGGCAGAAACGATCTGCCGATGTCTACCGCCGGTCGAGATTTGACTTTGAATTGAAGGATCCGTCGTCATGAACAACGTGCTGGTGCTGGTCCGCCACGGACAGAGCGAATGGAACTTGAAGAATCTGTTCACCGGCTGGCGCGACCCGGATCTGACGGAGAAGGGCGTCGCCGAGGCGATGCGCGCTGGCGAGATGCTGAAAGAGAAGGGATTCCATTTCGACATCGCCTTCACGAGCGAGCTCTCGCGCGCCCAGCGCACGCTCACCTTGATGCTCGACAAGCTCGGCCAGAACGGACTGACGACGATCCGCGACAAGGCTCTCAACGAGCGTCACTACGGTGACCTGTGCGGCCTCAACAAGGACGACGCACGCAAGAAATGGGGCGACGAGCAAGTGCATTTGTGGCGTCGCAGCTACGATGTGCCGCCGCCCGGCGGTGAAAGCCTGAAAGACACCGCAGACCGCGTTCTGCCTTATTACGAAGCGCAGATCTGGCCGCGGCTGAAGGCCGGTGAGAATGTGCTGGTCGCCGCTCACGGCAACTCGATCCGCGCGCTCATCATGAAGCTTGAGCATCTCTCGCCGCAGGAGATCGTCAAGCGCGAGATCGCCACTGGCGTTCCGATCATCTACCGCTTGACCGACATCGGCGAGGTTGCCGACAAGCGGGAACTGGTGGCGTGACCGGGCAGCGCGAGGCTGGGAGTATCGTGTATGGCCATCGACGACGTGGCTTCGGCAACTGACGGAAAGTCGCGCCAACGCGATCGTTGGATCGGCGTCTACATCGGCGCGCTTGCCGTCATTCTCGCGATTTGCGCCATGGGCGGCGACAACGCCGCCAAGAACGCGACGCTGAAGAATATCGAGGCCTCCAACATTTGGTCGTTCTTTCAAGCCAAAAACTTGCGCCGCCAGCTTGTGCGAACGCACAACGACGATCTTGAAATCCTGCTCGAGACGACACCGACGCTGACGGCTGATCAGATGAAGAAGATCGCCGACAAGATCGCCAGCAACAAGGCCTACGACGCCAAGCTGACCACCGATCCTCAATCGAACGAGGGGCTCGACGAGCTGTTCAAGCGCGGCAAGGAGCTCGAGGCCGCTCGTGATCAGGCGATGGCTCAAGACCCATACTTCGACTATGGCCAGGCCTGCCTGCAGATCGCTATCGTGCTGGCGTCGATCGCCATCATCTCCGGCGGCTCGTTTCTGCTGGCGTTGAGCGGCCTGCTCGGCGCGCTCGGCGTGGCCATGACGCTCAACGGCTTCACCATGCTGATCCATCTGCCCGGGCTGGGCTGAGCGCGGCGGCACTCACGGCAGATCGAGTGCGATGCCTTCGCGGCTGGCGATCACCTTGCCGGCGCGCAGCAACTCCACCCGCGCGAGATAACGACCGGCCGGCCAGCGCAACGCCCTGAGCCGCTTGCCGGCGAAAGCGACATAAGCGGCCTTGTTGCCGGCCAACGGCTCCGATTCTGACGCGACGTCGAAACCTTCAGGGCCGGCGACAGCGACCCTCACCCTGTCTCCGGCGCGCAGATTGACGAGCCGGGCATAGAAGATTAGTGACGGGCTATCGACCTCGGGCGCCGCAATCCGATGGTCGAACTCCAGCTCGACCCAGCCCACCGGCTTTGCGGCAAATCCGGCGCCGATGATGTCGCCATTGCGATAATCGAAGGCGGCGCGCGCCGCCTCATCCCACATTGACCCTGCCGCGGCCGCCTCCGCCGAATTGAGACATGCGCTGCCCGTGCGCGCGCCCGAATACGGATCGACCACCTCGCCATTATGGCGCACGGAGAGGTGAACATGCGCAAGCTCCGCAAGGCCCGAGTAACCGACGTTGCCGAGCACTGCCCCCCGCGACACCTTCTGGCCCGCGCTGACGACGACCGAGCCCTGGCGCATATGGCAATACTGCGTTTCCCAGCCGCCGCCATGATCCAAGACGACGCCGTTGCCGCATTCACGCCCTTCGATCGATTTGCGCTTGCCGGCCTTCAACAGCTCGTCCGTCATGCCGTCGCGAGCGCCTTTGACGACGCCGTCGGCCGCCGCCAGCACGTTGACTCCCTGTTTGGCCGCAGCCGCCGACAACAAGCGGAAGTCGACGCCCTTGTGGCCATTATAGGTGGCGCTGCCGCAACGGAAATCACCGGCGTCACTGCCCGGCACGATGTCGACGTAGCTCTGGATGAAGCAAGTATCGCCCGGCGTGCACGCAATCGGCAGCGACAAGCGTGGAGCAGTGGTCTGGGCGCCGGCGGCGCTTGCCAAAGCGATCGCCGCCAACGTCAAGAGCATTGCCAACAGAGGTTGCCGCATGGATCAGGGCTTGATGTAGGTGAAGCCTTTGCCCTGCAGATAGGACAACTCGGCAACGCCGGACGGCACGATATCTTCCTTGCCAACCTCGAACAGATCCTTGTCGGGGTCGATCTTGCGGCCCTTCAGCGTATTGGCGCAGACGGCGAAAGCGACGTTCTGCGTCTTCAGGTTCGTCACCTCGCCCTGCAGCTTCAGATCCTTGACGCTATCGCGCAGCAGATTGACGCCGTCGCCATGCAACACGACCTTGACCTCGATGTTACCCTTGCCGACGGCGTTGATGTGGTTCTGGACGTTCTTCAAGGCGGTGATGTAGGCCTTGCCGCCTTCGCCGCCATCATAGTTGATGTGATAGACGACCTTCTGCTTGCCATAGCGGTCTTCGGCGACGGCCGGGCCAGCAAGCGCGCCGGCAATGGCGAGGACCGTGAGACAAAGCATGGCGACACGGGTGGTGGCCTTCATGCGCGTCTGCGTGTGGCAATTCATGTCCGCTTCCTCCTCAATATGCACCGGCAGGGATGACATGGCGAATTCACTCGAGTGGATAGTTTGCCGGGCCTCACCGGCCCAATCCAGCTTCGTATTTGCCAACCGCGAATACCTTGTGCCGCCGCCCGCGGGCTGCCGCCTCGGCCGGTCCAACCCCTGCCAGCGGGCTTTCACGGTTGCACGATCGCGACGGAGGCGATAGCAGAAAGGCGCCCTGCCGCGCGCCAATAGCGCGCGCCATCGTGATCGAGACGACAATCAGCCAACAATGGACCGAAAACGCATGTCCACCCATTCCCTGCTTCTGCTCCCCGGCGACGGTATCGGTGTCGAAACAATGGCCGAGGTCGAACGCATCATCGCCTTCCTCAACCAGCGCTCCAAGGCGAAGTTCGAGACGTCGACGGATCTGGTTGGCGGCGCCGCCTTCGACAAGCATGGCGTGTCGATCACGGATGCGGCGATGGCAAAAGCCGCGGCGGCCGACGCCATCATCTTCGGCGCCGTCGGCGGGCCAAAGTGGGACAAAGTACCGTATGAGCATCGCCCCGAGGCTGGCTTGCTGCGGTTGCGCAAAGACCTGGACCTGTTCGCCAACCTGCGCCCGGCGATCTGCTATCCGGCGCTGGCGGACGCCTCCTCGCTGAAGCGTGAGCTGGTGGAAGGGCTCGACATCCTCATTCTGCGCGAGCTGACCGGCGGCACCTACTTTGGCGAGCCCAAGGAGATCGTGACGCTCGAGAATGGCCAAAAGCGCGCCGTCGACACCACGCTCTACTCCACTTACGAGGTCGACCGCATTGTCCGCATGGGCTTCGATCTGGCGAGGAAACGCCGCAACAAGGTGCACATGGCCGCCAAGTGGAACGTGATGCGTTCTGGCGTGCTGTGGCGGGAAGTCAGCGCCAGCGTGCACAAAAGCTATGCGTCCGACGTCGAATATCACGAGATTCTTGCTGACAACTGCGCCATGCAGCTGATCCGTAACCCCAAGCAGTTCGATGTCGTCGTCACCGACAATCTGTTCGGCGACATCCTTTCTGACGAAGCGGCAATGATGACCGGCTCGCTCGGCATGCTGCCTTCGGCCTCGCTCGGCGGCGCCGACCCCAAGACCGGCAAGCGCAAGGCGCTCTACGAGCCCGTGCACGGCTCGGCCCC
>CAZLHQ010000082.1:0-14170 GCA_964559355.1 uncultured Hyphomicrobiaceae bacterium | reverse complement strand
CATGCACCAGGGCAACCTGTTCGTCGATCACCAGGGCAAGGTCGTCGCCGTCGATTTCGGCATCATGGGGCGGCTCGGCGCCAAGGAGCGGCGCTTCCTCGCGGAAATCCTGCACGGGCTCATCACGCGCAACTATAAGCGCGCGGCATGGGTGCACTTCTGGGCCGGTTACGTGCCGCCGCATCACCCTGTCGATGTCTTCGCGCAGGCCCTGCGAGCCATCGGCGAGCCCATTCATGGCCGCACCGCCGACGAAATCTCGATGGCCGATCTACTCGGCCAGCTGTTCGCCTACACCGAAGTCTTCGACATGCAAACGCGCCCCGAGCTGCTCATGCTGCAAAAGAGCATGGTCATCGTCGAGGGCGTCGCACGATCGCTCGATCCCGCGCTCAACATGTGGAGCGCGGCCGAGCCGATTGCCAAGACCTGGATGGAAACCAACCTCGGCGTCAGCGGGCGCCTCAAAGAGGCGGGAGAAGGCGCCACCACCATCGGCCGCGTGCTGGCAGAAGTCCCCGAGCTGATGACGCAGGCGCAAACCACAATGAGCGCACTCGCGCAGATGAGCCAAGGCGGCTTCAGGCTCGACGCCGAGACGGTGGAGCGCCTCGGCGCGGTGGAGCGTCAAGGCGTGTGGTGGTCGCGCGCGGCGCTGCTGCTGGGCGCCGCCAGCCTCGCCGCAATCGCCGCGCACTACCTGGGCTGGGTTTGACGAGCAGGAGGCGTCGTTAACGGCCGGGCGCGATGCGCCGTCTTCTCCCAGTAATGCGGCGCTACCACCAGCTCGCGCAGCGCCCGATGCGCCGCCAGCGAAATCAACAGCCAGTAGATCGGCAGCGTCACCACATGCACGGCAAGCCAAGGACGCCCGCGTCGAATGGCTGCCACCACCGCAATCCCCATCGCCGACAGATAGCCGAGCGCCAGATTGCAGACGGCAAGCCACCATATGATGCGAACCACGCCATCCTCTGGCTGCACGAAAGCATGCCCCGCCGCCAGCTCCATGCCGAGCAGGAGATAGAACCAGGGGTGCACAAGCGCCGAGGCGATCATGCTCCCCATCAGCAATTGAAAGCCGATGAAGGGCCACACCCCAAGCTCGCGCATCAGCCGCCAGGGCTGGCGCATATGCACGATGTAGGTCTGCATCCAGCCCTTGTGCCACCGCGTGCGTTGGCCACGCCACACCTTGTAGGTGACCGGCGCATCCTCCCACGTCGTCGAAGCCAGCACGCCGACCTTCATGCCGAAGCGCGCCAGGCGGATCCCCAAGTCGGCGTCCTCGGTGACGTTGTGGGGATCCCACGCCAGCGCCGCCTCCAGTGCCGTCCGACGGAAATGATTGGATGTGCCGCCCAGTGGGATCGGAAAGCCGATGCGCTCCAGCGCCGGCAGCAGCAGATCGAACAACACCGAGTATTCGAGCGTGAAATGGCGCGACAGAAAACTTTCATATGGATTGATGGTGTTGAGACGCGATTGCAGACAGGCGACTGAGCCCGGCGCGCGCGCAAATGTAACGACGGCGCGACGCAGCTGATCGGGCTCCGGCAGATCCTCTGCATCGAACACGACCACAAAGCGGCCGGGCGTCTGCGCCAATGCGAAATTCAATGCGCGCGGCTTGGTGCGCGGTACGCCAGGCGGCGCCACGATGACGCGCATGTGGGGCGACAGGTCTTGCCGCGCAAAAGCCTCACGCGTCTTGGCATCGGACGTTTCGACGATGAAGCTGATCGCAAGCTTGTGCTTGGGATAATCCAGCCGCTCAAGTGCTGCGACCAGCCCCGGCACAACCTCCGCCTCGTCATAGAGAGGCACCAGCACCGCATAGGTGGGGCAGCGGGCATCGCTCAAAAGGGCGGGGCTGGCCGCGACAGTGCGCTCGCTCTCAACGCCGCCCGTCAATAAATTGGCGCAGGCCATGACACGCAGCACCAGCACGGCAAGGAATGAGCCTGCGAACAACACTGTCGCCACCGGCAAGACGACACTGGGCTCAAGCCATAAGCTCGCTAGAGCGGCCAGCGCCAGTATGCAAAGCACCGCCTTCTGCCACGGCCACAACAACGTCGAGGCCGAAAGGTCGGGGCGGATATTCTGCAACAAAATCGCCGGCAGCGGGCCGGCATTCAGAATCGGCGATGGAAGCGAGCCTTCTCGCTGCGACCTCGCTGATACGGCCAAGGCAGAAGGCAGTATTGCCGCCTTGGCAGGCCGGCGCGCATGAGCCTCTGCGATGTCCACAGCCTCTGCGAGTTCCGCACTCGGGCCGGGGTGACGTATCAGAACGCGCGCACGCCCACGGGACAGGCCGGTAGATCGCCGGACCTCGCCCCGCTCGAACGGATAAGGACCCCCGCTTACCGACACGCCGCCCTCACAGGTCCAACGTCATATGAATATCAGATGTATCGCCATATTTCAGCGGCAAACTTGCCTGAAGACGGCTTCACAGGACGCTGCCGAGAACCTTTTTCGCTGCCGATGCTGATGTAAATCGTCCTGTGCAAACCTCGCAGCGGAAGGGCGAATGCGGGCTAGTGTCGTGATCGCGAAGTTCGTCACATTCTGCAGCGGGGGTCGAACGAATTTCGCGATCTGAACGACACTAGCCAACCATATGATCCTAGTGTGATTCAGAACGAGAAGTCCGTCTCCCAACCCAGCCAAAATGAATGCAACGGACTTCTCGTTCATCACACGAGCGCGAGCTTGTGTAATGCGACCCGCGATCCTATGAGAGAGCGGGCTGCTCGAGCCGACGCCAGGAACGCGAAACCAGATGTCACGCACGATCGAAACGACCCGTATCGTCAATTTGGCAGCGTGCCGGAACTCGCATGCGCGACTTGGTCGGGTTGTCGCGTTGGTTCTCGCCTTGGTGCTGACGCCGGCGACGGCGCGCGCGCAACAGGCCGCTCCCGAGGCTGCCGAGACGGCCTCCGACCTGCCGCGCCGGCTATTGCTGCGCTTCGTTACGGAAAGCGATTTCCCGCCCTTCAACTTCCTCGACGAGGATGGCCAGCTGACCGGCTTCAACGTCGATCTCGCCCGCGCCATCTGCCTGGATGCGCGCGCCGCCTGCGACATCCAGATCAAGCCGTGGGACGAACTCATGCTGGCGCTGCGGCGCGGGGAAACCGATGCCGTCATCGCAGGCCAGCAGGTAACGGCGAAGGCGCTGCAAAGCGCTGACTTTTCAGCACCCTATATGTTCACGCCTGGTCGATTTGCCGTGCGACGCGATGCTGAGAAACGCGAGATCACGCCCGAGGGCCTGGAGGGTCAGCGCATCGCCGTCATCCGCGGCAGCGCGCACGAAGCTTTTCTGAAGGCCTTCTTCCGCGACAGCCGCATCGAGGTTCACCCCTCCTCCGACAGTGCCCGCGATGCGCTTGCGGAAGGCAAGATCGCATATCTGTTCGACGATGGCATAAGCTTGTCGTTCTGGCTCAATGGCACACTTTCCCGCCAGTGTTGCGAATTCCGCGGCGGGCCGTTCCTGGAAGCCAAATTCTTCGGCGACGGCATCGCGGTCGCAGTCAAGAAGGGCGACGGGCAAATGAAATCGATCATCGACCGCGCCATTGCCGGTCTGCGCGAAAGCGGCCGACTGGAAGAACTCGTCGGGCGCTATTTCCCCTACCGCATCTATTGAGCGCCCCGCGCCGGGCTTCAGACCAGCGCAACAATCTGCTCGAACGTCAAGAAGTTGACCAAGTTGGCGCGCAACACTGCAGCCAGTTGGTGGACGCCCCGTGCCTGAAGGCAAATGGCGGCTGCACCAGAATACGGGCCAGAATACGGGGACGGGACGGGGTCAGGGACGGCGGCATGAGCGGGCTTCAGCCGTCGATTGTTGGGAGTTCAGTACATGCGTAGCACTATCGCGATCGCCACAGCGGCATTCGTCGCAATCACACTTGCAGCACCGGGCACGCCAACCTTGGCCCTTGACGCACTCGCCAGCGACCACATCACAAGGCTGGCTGGACGCTGGTCGGGAGACGCTTCGCTAGTTCCGGCGTCAGGCCCGAGCCGCGCCTTCAAGTGTGTCGTCACCTATCGCGCCGCAGGTGATGGTCGCCAGCTCAATCAAAAGCTGCGCTGCAAGAGCCCCGACTATAATCTGGAAGCCGCCACCGTGTTGCATATCGCAGGCACCAGTGTCACCGGCAGTTGGGAAGATCCGGTCAATGCGATCGGCGGCGACGTTAAAGGCATTGTCACCGCGGGCGGCTTCGACGTCGAGCTCGGCGGGCGCTTCTTCCAGGCCAAGCTCGAAGTCAATGGCTCGGGCTGCGAGCAGCAGGTCAAATTGACGCCGGCACGAGCCGACTACATGAAAGAGCTTTCCGCCAACTTGAGAAAGTGCTGAGGCTTGCCATAAGCCGGACACAGATGAGGGAACAAATCGCGCCGGTCGCGCATTATGCGAGACCGGCGAAGTTTTGTACGGCGCCCGGTGATCGCCATTTGGCGTGATGTTCCCGTAAGGAACGCAGAGCCTGCGGTCGCAGTTGCCGGACCTGATGGCACGCCGCGGGACGGAAATATGAGCACCGGTACGCGCCGGGCTCCGAGCACGAGAGGCAAATAGGAAAAATATGAAGATGCGTCGAAATGCCAAGCGCTCGCGCGATCGGGCAATCGCTGCAGGGCTCGCCCTTACGGTTCCGATGTTGTCCATCGCCGTACCCGCAGCCGCCGCCCAAGCCGACGAGCCCATCGTGCTGGCGCAGATGTATCGTCCGCCGCAGAACCAGCAGGCAGACCCCAACACTCAAACCGATGAAGAAAAGCAGCGGCGCCGGGATGGCCGCCGTGGCGGCCAGGGTGGCATGAGCGGCATGAGTGGCCAAGGCGATCAAGGCGGCCAGGGCGGCATGAGCGGTCAGGGCGGTATGGACGGTCGAAGCCGCCGCAACCGTGATGGCGGCATGGGTGGCATGGGCGGAATGAGTGGCCAAGGTGGCCAGGGTGGCATGAGCGGTCAGGGCGGAATGGATGGCAGCCGCCGCATGCGTGGCGAGGACCGCGGCTCGCGGCCACCCGCCAACACCGAGCGCACGACGCCGCCTGAGACGACGCAACCCGCGCCGAAAGTGCAGCAACAGGCGCCTGTTGCTCCCAAGACCGAACCACCGGTGAGCCAGCCGCCGAAAGTTCAGACGCCGCCGGTCATCAATCAGAAGAGCTCGCAGCCTGAAACACGCGAGGATCGCAATCGTGATGGCGACCGGAAGCGCTCGCGCGAACGCGACCAGCGCGATGCAGCACCCACGCCCCCCCCGCCAACGCCACAAGCCACCCCGGCACCGACCACCGCACCCAAGGGTGACACCCGCGATGGCGGCCGCACCAGCGGCGAACGCGATGGCGATCGCAACCGTGACCGCCCCTTCAAGATCGAGCGCCGCAATGGGGACCGTGACGGCGCCCGCGACGATCAGCGTGACGCCAAGCGCGAAAAGTTCGAAGAACAGCGTGGCAGCTTCAAGTTCCGCGAGCGCAAGGACGACGGCGAACGCCGCCGCGACCGCCAGGAGCGTTTCGAGGTGCAGCGCAAGGAGGGCTTCGGCAATCTCGACGCCCTGCGCCAGCGTCGCACCGAGCGCACGCTCGATGGCGGCCGCAAGATCCTGGTGGAGCCCGATAACCGCCGCATCATCCGCAGCGACGGCCGCGCCTTCATCACCCACGACGAGACGCGCCGGTTCCGCCGCTTCGATCGCGACGCCTCTGTTCGTCGCCGCCCCGATGGCCGCAACATAACGACAATCGTGCGCCCCAATGGCGTGCAGATCATTTCCGAAACGTCCCCGGACGGCCACCTGATCCGCCGCTATCGCCGCACGCGCGATGGCCGCGAGATTATGCTGATCGACAACCGCCGGACGTGGCGCAAATGGGGTGCAATCGGTGCGGGAGCGGCAGTTGCCGGCCTCCTCGTCGCCATCGGTCCACCGCGTTACCATGGACCGCGCGAGCGCTACATCATCGATTACGAACGGGCCTCCGACGATGACATCTATGATGCGCTCATCGCCCCTCCTATCGACCGGCTCGACCGCGGCTACACGCTGGACGAGGTGCTCGGCACCTACAATCTGCGTGAACGCATGCGCCGTGTCGATCTCGACAGCATCAATTTCGAGTTCGGTTCCTGGGAAGTCGGCGAAGGGCAATACGAAAAGCTCGAACGGGCAGCGCGCGCCATAGGTCGCATCATCGACCGCAATTCCGACGAGGTGATCCTGATCGAAGGGTATACCGACGCGGTGGGCGACGAAATCGACAACCTTTCCCTGTCCGACCGGCGGGCCGAGGAAGTCGCCAACATCCTGACCGAGGAATTCGACATTCCGCCCGAGAACCTCGTCACTCAGGGCTATGGCGAACAGTTCTTGAAGGTCGATACAGACGGGCCCGAGCGCGCTAACCGCCGCGTTACGGTGCGGCGTATCACACCATTGCTCGAGCGCCGCTTGTCTCGCCGCTACGACGACCGCGACTGAGGCGACAACAGGCCGAATGCGAAATGAAAAAGGCGCGCTGGAACTCCCGGCGCGCCTTTATCTTATTCGCGCAAGAGGTAGGGTATCGCGTGAGAGAGTAAGCCGTGCGCGCTAGAGCAGGTTCAACTTAATTGAAATCCCCTCATGCCGCGGCGGCCTGCTTCAAGTCCTTGATTGAGAGTCTGATTCACGCCCTCGATGATAGCGCTGCGCGCTACCATCTCAGACGATCAGGCTCTACCCTTCCGCCGCACCGCCGCGCATGTCCTCGGCAAACTCCGCCTCGAGCGCCGCTTCGAGCTTCACCAGATCCTCAGGCAGAGGCATGCCATAAGCCTTCATGGCATTGAGCTTTTCCATCACGACCAGATACAGCTCATGACGATCCTCCGGCTCGTTTTGCATGCGCGTCATGAGAATGCCGAGCTCGGCTTTGATGTCGTCCATATTCATCGGATTGCTCCTCGCACGGGCAGTTGGCCTGCCTTCATTTGTGAGTATAGACGTCCGCCGCGCGAGACCGCCAGCAAAAGCCGCAACCGTGGTTGCTGCGCGTTCCGATGCACTTGGCACCGTCACGCGCACCAAACGACACGAGCACACGGGCTATGTCAGTCCGCGCGAAACCTTGAAGACCTCTTCTTGCACGCGAATGTCCGCCAGCATGCGATCAATCAGCAGGCAGGTGCGCTTGAACAGGTCGGACCCGCGCCGATAATCTGCCGGGGCGAAAAAATCGATGCGGCCGGCCTTGAACAGATCGACGCATTTCTCCTTCGATTTGCCCGGCTGATGCACCGCGATCGCGTGGCCGCCGTTCTTGCGCATCACCGCCATCGACGGCACGTCGGTATCGCCATCGCCGAAATAGATCATGTTGGAGAAGGGAATCGGCCGACGATCCTCCGGCATGTGCTGGTTGATCGTCTCGCCCAGATCCTCCACGCCCTTGTTGATACGGAACAGATACTGGGTCTTGCCGGTGTCGGTGATAACCCTTTTGGGGTAGGGCAGGTCATAGGCCTCGAACCAATACTCGGAGGCAAAGACGTTGTGGAAATGGTGATAGATCGGCGTGCCCTCGATGATCTCGGTCAGGCCTGACGAGATCATGTAGTGGCGCACCTCGATGCCCTTGCTCTCCGCGCGCAGCGCCACATAATCACGCATCGCATCGAACCATTCGCCGACACCGGCATAGAGCTCCACCTGCGCACCTTGCGCAACGAGATCGCTGCGATCGATGCGCACACCGGCTGCCTTCGCCTTCTTGTAGAGCAGGTGCATATAGGTGATGAGCGGATCGGCCTCCTGCTCGCGGGCGACGCGGTTGGTTTCCTTCCAGAAGGCCTCTGCATCGACACCGATCTGCGGCAGGAAGGCGTATTCCTGCATCGGCCGCGGCGACAGCGTGCCGTCGAAATCATAGACAAGCGCGATGATCTTCTTTTCGAAGCCAGAGCGCGCCGACGCAGCCTTGCCCTTTGCCTTGCCGATGGCCTTCGCTGCAGATTTCGCACGCATCATCGGCACATCATCGTTGGCCGGTCGTGCCGGCCCCTTACCGCGACCCGCTGAACCTTCCGTCATGAGCAAACCTCACCCTGGTGCTTCAGCCTGCATGCCAGCCCCGTTCCGGGCGTCTCTTCGCACGCGCCGGCCTGCGCAGAAATTCACAGCGCAGCATCCCGCGATTCGGCGGACCAGCGGAAGGCGGCACGGTACACAGGCTGTGGGCGCGATGTCAGTAATCGGCGCCCACGATGACGATTTCCTCACGGACCTGGGCGTAGGACAGCACTGAAAACAGGATTGTGCCTCCAAACACATTGCCGGCCAGCGTCGGCAGGAAAAAGCCGAACAGCGCCTTGCTAAACCCGATCAGCCCGACCTGAAGACCGTAGATCGCCTCCGCGGTGCCGGCCACGATGTGGGTAAATCCGAACAAGGCGATCAGCGACGTGATCAGAGTGATCATGAAGGTGTGCCCTCGTTCGCTCGACGACAAGATCCACACCAGTGCCGCGATCAGCCAGCCCGCGCCTATGCCCTTGGCAAACATCTCGAATGGCGTGTTGGCCATCAGTTTCTCGACGATGTGCACCATTTCGGCGGCCACCTTGCCTGAGACGACCGGCAACTGCGCAAAGAAGGTCGCGAAGATGAGGCAACCCAGTATGTTTGCGGTCAGCACGATGCCCCACAGCCGCAGCATGCGCATCAGCCATTTGACGTTTCCGCGCGATATCACCGGTAGCACGGCGGTAAGCACGTTCTCGGTGAACAGCTGCTGGTGGCCCATGATGACGATCAAAAAGCCAACTGCGTAACCGAGCTTTGAAATAAGGACCGCCCACTCCGCCTCCGGCAAGTGGGCTGCCAAGCCGGCTTCGGTCAGGAACGACAGACCGATCGATATGCCGGCCGCAACACCCGACCACCACAACGCCGATGCCGGCCGCCGCAGCTCGTTTTCGCCTTGCATGCGAATGATCTCATAGACCACCGCGGAGCGATGCCTGACCCCCTCGCGAACCTCCTTGCGCTCCTCGCGCGAAAGCCCCCAAGCCAGTTCGCTCGTCTCGCCCATCCAGCTCGGGTTGGCGGGCGCTATACGATCTTGCTTGGGGGACTCGCTCATCGCTACTCCACGAAAAGGTTTGCCGGCCGTGATGCCGGCCGGCAAGAAAAGGCTCTCGATCCTATGCGAGATGCGTCAGTGCTTGCAGCCGCAACCGCCGCCGCTACCGCATCCACCGTCGCCCTTGTGCTCGTGGTTGTGGTTGTGGTCGTCGCCATGGCTGTGATCGTGGTCGTGATGATGGTGATGATCGTGCGCATGATGGCCACCGCCACCGCAGCAACCGCCGCCATGATCGTGGTCGTGATGGTGGTGCCCACCACCGCCGCAGCAGCCGCCCTCGTGCTCATGCTGATGATCGTTGGGATCGACCAGCACGGCGGCCAGACGGCGTTCCAACGCAATCGACTGGTCGCGCGGCGCGTCGCGCGCCTCGATGGCCATTGCCATCACTTCGGCGGCAATGCGGATATCGTCGACCTGGCCCAGGTAATGCCGGCGCAAGCGGCCCTGGCGGTCGAAGACCAGCAGCGTCGGGGTGCCCTGCAGCTCGTAGGCATCCATGGTCTCGGGCAACGGCCCGCCGTTCGGCTTGTCGATGGCGACCGGGAATTCGAGATGGTTCTCGTCCAAAAACGCCTCGAGCTGCGTCGACGTCTGCTTGTCGGCATTCTCGAAAACAGTGTGCAAGCCGATCACCGCCACTTCGTCGCTGGCGAATTGAGCGTGCAGGCGGGCGAGCTGCGGCAACAGGTGTCGCACCGAACCAGGGCAATGCAGCTGGAAGGCGCCGAGCAGCACCACCTTGCCCTTGAGGTTCTGCAGCGTGGGCGCCGCGTTGGCATCGGCATTGAACCACAGGGCCGTGGACAGCTCCGGCGGCGCTTCGGGGTTGAGCATCGAGAAGTCCTTTCGAGGATACGGTTCTGGCCCGCTTATAGCCTGTTTTCACAAGCGCCGGTACCGGGGGATTGACGCCGCCGATTTTGTGTTGAGGGGGCGCCATGGACGCCTTGACATCGACACCGGCAGCCGTGACATGGGCCGCGCAGGGCCGCATAACAAGCCGCCCGGTCAAGATTGCCGCATCTCAAGCGCGAGCCGAGGAGTCCCCGCCGATGACCGCCACCGACGCCAAAGCCGCCCTCGTTGCTCTAATCAAGGAGCGCTCGTTCCAATCCGGCGCCGAAATGAAGCTCGCCTCCGGGCGCACGTCCTCATTCTATTTCAACTTGAAGCCGACCATGCTGCACCCGGCCGGCGCGCACCTCATAGCCTCCCTGATCCTCGATCAGCTCGAGCGAGACGGCATCAACGCCGACATGATCGGCGGCCTTGAGATGGGCGCGGTGCCGCTCGCCGCCGCGGTTGCCGCTGTCAGCGCTTCGGGCAAGCACCCGCTACCAGCCTTCTTCGTGCGCAAACAGGCCAAGGAACATGGCACTCAGAGCCTCGTCGAAGGTCTGGCCAAAGGGGAAACGCTGAACGGCAAGAGGGTTATCATCGTCGAGGACGTCACCACCACCGGTGGCTCGGCGATCAAGGCTGCCGATGCGGTGGCGCGCGAGGGCGCCGTTGTCGCGCGCGTCATCACCGTCGTCGATCGCCGCGAGGGCGCCACCGAAGCGTTCGCCAAAGCGGGCCTCGACTTCAAGCCGCTGCTGACGATTGCTGATTTCGGGGGGTGACGCGGTGCGTGGTTGATCGCCAGGATCCCCGCATTCTTGTGCCTTCTCGCTGCCCCACAAAATCGAAAGGCCCCGGATCGGCGATCCGGGGCCTTCGTGATTGTTTCGTGCGTTTCAGTTCGGGAGGGTTCAGCCCAAACGCTGACGCAGCGCTGCGAGTTCGTCCTTCAAGCCTTGCGGCAGACGATCGCCGAACATTGCGAAGTGCTCTTCGATCAGCGGCAACTCCGCTTTCCAACCGGCCGTATCGACCGACAGCAGCTCCTTGAGGTTCGCCGCCAGCAGATCGAGACCCTTGGTGTCGAGTGCGCCTTCGGCCGGCAAGCGACCAACCGGCGTATCGACAGCCTTGGCGGTTTCGTCGCAACGCTCAAACACCCACTTCAACACGCGGCTGTTCTCGGCATAGCCCGGCCACAGGAACTTGCCTGCATCGTTCTTGCGGAACCAGTTGACGTAGAAGATTTTCGGCATCTTGGCGCCGGGACGCTGGCCCATCCGCAGCCAGTGGCCGAAGTAGTCGCCCATGTGGTAGCCGCAGAACGGCAGCATTGCCATGGGGTCGCGCCGCAGCTCACCGATCTTGCCGGCTGCGGCGGCGGTTTTCTCAGACGCCATGATCGCGCCGAGGAAAGTGCCGTGCTGCCACGACATCGCCTCGGTGACGAGTGGCACGACGCTGGCGCGGCGGCCACCGAACAGGATGGCGCTGATCGGCACGCCCTTGGGGTCGTCCCACTCCTTGGCGATGACCGGGCACTTGGCGGCCGGCGCCGTGAAGCGCGAATTGGGATGCGCGGCTGGGCGGCCGGAGCTGGGCGTCCACGGGCGGCGCAGCCAGTCGATGGCGCGCGCCGGCGGCCTGCCCATCTGCTCCCACCAGATGTCGCCTTCCGGTGTCAACGCCACGTTGGTGAAAATGCAGTCGCTTTCGAGCGTCCGCATGGCGTTGTAGTTGCTCTCGTCCGAGGTGCCCGGCGCAACGCCGAAGAAACCTGTTTCCGGATTGATGGCGTAGAGCTGGCCGTCGGCACCGGGCTTCATCCAGCAGATATCATCGCCAATCGTCTCGGCCTTCCAGCCGGGGATCGACGGGTTGATCATGGCCAGGTTGGTCTTGCCGCATGCCGAAGGGAACGCGGCGGCGACAAACTTCACTTTGCCTTCCGGGTTGGTCAGCTTCAGGATCAGCATGTGCTCGGCGAGCCAGCCTTCGTCGCGCGCCTGAACCGAGGCGATGCGCAACGCGTGGCACTTCTTGCCGAGCAGCGCATTGCCGCCGTAGCCGGAGCCGAACGACCAGATCTCGCGCGTTTCCGGGAAGTGGGAGATGTTCTTGGTCTTGTTGCACGGCCAGGCAACATCGGCTTGGTTCGGCGAAGCCAGAGGTGCGCCGACCGTATGCACGCCGCGCACGAAATCGGTGTTGTTGCCCAGGACGTTGAGCACGTCACCGCCGACGCGAGTCATCAAATGCATGTTGGCGACGGCATAGGCACTGTCGGTGATCATGATGCCGATCTTGGCAATCGGCGAGCCGACCGGGCCCATCGAATAGGGCACCACATACATCGTGCGGCCCTGCATGGCGCCGTCCGACAAACTCGACAGCTCGGCCTTCATCTCGGCCGGGTCTTTCCAATTGTTGGTGGGGCCGGCGTCATTCTTGCTCTTGGAGCAGATGTAGGTCTGGTCCTCCACGCGGGCGACATCGGCAGGGTCGGAGCGAACGAGAATGGAGTTGGGCCGCTTGTCGGGGTTCAACCATTGAGCGACGCCGCAGTCGACGAGCAGCTTCAAAAGCTCCTGATACTCTGCCTTGGAGCCATCACACCATCGCACGTTCTCGGGCTTGAACAACCGGCGCGCCTCTTCGACGAACGCCAAGACGGCAGCATTTGATGTTGGAGCTAGAACGGCGTTTTCGGCCGACCTGGCGGCAGCAGAGTTCGTTGGCATGACTGAGAGGTCCTCGCAATGGGAACGCGCAACCGATTTTCGACGGTGAGTTTCGCGCAGAAACCGGCCTTTGTCCTATGCCCCAAAATCACCGTTGGCGACCTCTTCGAAAGTCGAAGCCGGGCGCCGAATATCCTGCCGGCAAAGGTCAGAATTAACCCATTTGCCGCGCTTTTTTGGTTAGTGCCACAAGTGTCTCACGTACCATGCCGGGGGAGGTGAGACGAGTTTCGAAATCGAGCCGCAAGCCATGATCGCCATCGACGAGATCAAGGCCGCCCGGATCGACGCCTGTGACCCGCCACGACCCCGCTGGCGCTCCCAACAGACGCGTGGCAAATAGCTGCACCGCGTCCGAATGATCGGCGTTCATATACTCGACGATCTCAGCCTCCGCCGCTATCAACTTGGGGGCATCGCCGATCTTGTCGAGCATTTCGGCAGCCGGCAGATCGACAATGCGGCCGAACCCGCCAATATAGTGCGCCCACTCGATCTTGAGCGCCCAGAAGCTGAAATCGGGAAAGTCGACGTACATTCCGGCACCGGGGTGGCGCGCCAAAAAGCGCCGGCGAACCAATTCATCAGGCTCGGTTATCCGCTGCATATGACCGACGACCGTGACACGGCCACCCGCCAGCGGATCCCCCGCTCCGTCGGACGCGTCGAACAACAGGCTGGCGCGGCTGTCAGCCTCCAGATTGCGGGTGTGAACGGCAAGCCGTGACACCAGCAACAGCGGCGTCCCATCAGGGGAAAACGCCACCGTGACCAGCGATGCGTATGGAAAACCCGAGCCGGCGTCGAGGGTTGCCAGCGCTGCCTTCAATGCGCCACGCATGATCGCCTTGGCTGCCGCGGCGGCAGGACGCTGCACCGATGAATTCATCACGGATACCCTTCTCATAAGTGCGCACGTTGTACCAGGCTCGAGCACCCGTGCGGACCGCTGCTACAACGGCGTTGCTCGCCATCCTAGTCGCCACCTGACCGGCGAGCCGTCGCGCCGCGCGCTTGCCCTGGCACGGCCAGTCCCCTATTCAGTTGGTGTTCAGATCGGGTAGACAACAGTCCCGCTGCCACATTTGATCCAAGAAGCAACCATAAAGCCCATCGCACCATATCACGACGGTGATAGTCGGCGGGGGCAAGAGGCGACGATGAAAGAAAAAAGCACGGTCGTGCTGGTCGATGACGAGCGCAACATCCTGACATCGCTCAGGATGGCGCTGGAGGCCGAGGGCTATAAGGTACGCACCTATGCTGATGGTGTCGCCGCGCTGGAGGCGTTGACCGAGGAGCCGGCCGATCTGGGCATCTTCGACATCAAGATGCCGCGCATGGACGGCATGGAGCTGTTGCGCCGCGTGCGCCAGCAATCGGACATGCCGGTGATCTTTCTCACCTCCAAGGAC
>CAZLHQ010000081.1:0-14203 GCA_964559355.1 uncultured Hyphomicrobiaceae bacterium | reverse complement strand
CGCGACAACCATTGCGCCGACCGCATTGGTGCCCTGGATGTGGCTGTTGTCGTAGACCTCGATGCGCCGCGGCGTGCGTTCCAGTCCGAAGCGCTCGGCAACGCCCTCGAGCAGCTTCATCTGCGAGGAGCTTTCCGCGAGCTTGCGGCCGAGCGCCTCGCGGGCATTGGCGACCGCGTGATCGACGAGCGAAGACTTGACGCCACGCTGGGGCACGCGGATTTCGACCTTGCGCTCGGTCTTGGTCGTCAGCGCTTCTTCCAACAGCGCGCGGTTGGGCACGTCGTGCGACAGCAGTATGAGACGCGGCGCGGGCTTGTCGTCGTAGAACTGCGCAAGGAAGCTATCGAGCACCTCTTCGACACCGAGCGAGCGATCGGCCTTGGGGTAGTAGGCACGGTTGCCCCAGTTCTGGCCGGTGCGGAAGAAGAATACCTGGATCGAGGTCTGCCCGCCCTCCTGATGGGCTGCGAAAATGTCGGCCTCATCCACGCCTTCCGGGTTGATCGCCTGATCGGCTGTGACGTGGGCCAACGCCCACAAGCGGTTGCGATACTTGGCGGCGCGCTCGAATTCCAGCGCGTCGGAGGCCTGCTGCATCAACTGTTGATACATCTCACGCACGTTCTGGCTTTCCCCGCGCAGGAAGCGCACGGCTTCATCCACCAGCGCATTGTATTCGGTGATGGAAATTTCCCCCGTGCACGGCGCCGAGCAGCGTTTGATCTGATACAGCAGGCAGGGGCGCGTGCGGTTTTCATAAACGCTGTCCGAGCACGAGCGAAGCAGGAACGCGCGCTGCAGCATGTTGATGGTGCGATTGACGGCGCCGGCCGAGGCGAACGGACCGAAATAATCGCCCTTGCGCGTGCGCGCGCCGCGATGCTTCAGGATCTGCGGGGCTTCATGATCGCGGGCGAGCAGGATGTAGGGAAACGACTTGTCGTCGCGCATCAGCACGTTGAAGCGCGGCCGGAAGCGTTTGATGAGGTTGGCTTCCAGCAACAGCGCCTCGGCCTCGGTACGGACCGTGACGAACTCCATCGACGTGGTTTCCGCGATCATGCGGGCGATGCGGTTGGTGTGGCCGCCAAGGCGCGTGTAGTTGGCGACGCGGGCCTTGAGGCTACGCGCCTTGCCGACATAGATGACATCGCCCGCCGCATCGATCATGCGGTAGACGCCGGGAGAGGCCGGCAGTTGCTTCAGATAGCGGGAGATGATGTCGGGACCGGATGTCGCGGTGCTCTGGTCCGCTGCCGGTTGACCGGGCTCGGGATCATCGTCGCCCGCCGTCTCGCGTGTAGTATCCATGGACATGACCGAAAGATTGGCTGTGCAGGGCGTTCCGTCAAGCGTTCGTGGGGCAGCGATTGCCCACTATCAACGCATCAGGGGCGCGCTGCGGGCACATCGGGCCACAAGCGCCGTCGCATGCGCTTTTCCAGCTCCAGAATGGCGAGCAGCATGACGCCGGTGGCGATGATGATCGCGCCGTCGGAAATCGCAACCGGCCGTGTGCCGAACAGTGTGTTCATGATCGGCAGATAGGTGAATGCGAACTGCAAGATGACAATCGCGCCGACGCCGATCAGCACGGCGGGTGTTCCCTTGATGCCAGCGAGTGTCACCGATTCGGACCGCAGGAAGCGGATGGCGAACAGGTAGAAGATCTCCTGCGCCACGATCGTGTTGACGACGATGGTGCGCGCTTCCTCGATGTCGATGCCGCGATGACGGGCCCACCAGAACATGCCGGCTGCACTGAGCGCGAACAGCGACGATACCAGCACCACCTGCCAGGCCAACAGCGGCGTCAACAGGGACTGGCCGGGTGTGCGAGGCGGTCGTTGCATCACATCGTGTTCGGCGGGCTCGAAGGCAAGCACGAGGCCGAGCGTTACCGCCGTCACCATGTTGATCCATAGGATTTGTACCGGCGTCACCGGCAGCGTCATGCCGCCGAGGATCGCCGCCATCACGACGAACCCCTCGCCGAAATTGGTCGGCAAGGTCCAGGCGATCACTTTCGTCAGATTATCGTAGACGGTGCGGCCTTCCTTCACGGCGGCGACGATGGAGGCGAAGTTGTCGTCGGCCAACACCATCTTGCTCGCCTCCTTGGCAGCCTCCGTGCCCTTGCGGCCCATGGCGATGCCGACGTCGGCGGACTTCAATGCGGGTGCGTCGTTGACGCCGTCGCCCGTCATGGCGACGATCTGGCCGTTCGAGCGCAGTGCTTCGACGAGGCGCAATTTGTGCTCGGGCGTGGTGCGGGCAAATATGTCGGCGCTGGCCGCGATAGCTGCGAGTGCGGCGGTATCGTGTGCCTCGATATCGTTGCCGCTGGCCACACCGCCCTTGTCCGAAATGCCAAGCTGGCGGGCGATTGCGGCCGCCGTCATGGCATGATCGCCGGTAATCATTTTCACGGTGATGCCGGCGCTGTGGGCTTGTGCAATGGCATCTCGCACTTCCTCGCGCGGCGGGTCGATCAGGCCGACGATGCCGGCGCAAACCAACCCGTCGCGCAGATCGTCCGGCGAGATTGCATGAGCGCCGCGCCCGATCGGCTTCACCGCAAAGGCAAGCGTGCGCTCGCCCTCGGCTGCAAAGCGCGCGATTGAGCGCTGCCAGAATGCGGCGTCGAGCGGGGCGTCAGTGCCATCTGCCGATAGCTGCCCGCTGCACATGGCCAGGACTTCCTCGGGCGCGCCCTTGACGTAGAGCATCGCGCCGCCTGCGGGATCGGTGTTGAGCGTCGCCATGAACCGATGGGCAGCGTCGAAAGGGATGAGATCGTGACGCGGTGACTGAGCGATCAGGTTGTCCACATGCGCGCCTGCGCGATGCGACAAGGCGAGCAGCGCGCCTTCCATCGGGTCGCCTTCCACGCGCCAGGTCGCGTTGTCGTCGTGTGCGAGGCGGGCATCGTTACACAGCGCGGCTGTGGCGATGAGCGCGTTGAGCGCCGCATCGGCAGATGGAATGCGCACAGTTTGGCCGTCGCTGGTCGTCAGCGTGCCGTCCGGCCGATAGCCGCTACCGTCGGCTTCATATGTGGCGGCTGCGGTGGCGACGTGGCGCGCCATCATCTCGTTGCGTGTCAACGTGCCGGTCTTGTCGGTGCAGATGATCGACACCGAGCCCAGCGTCTCGACCGCCGGCAGATGGCGAATGATGGCGTTGCGATGCGACATGCGCTCGACTCCGATGGCGAGCGTGATCGTCATGACTGCGGGCAGGCCCTCGGGGATAGCGGCGACCGCAATGCCGACGACGGCGAGAAAGGCATCGGCGGCGGGATAGTCGCGCACGAAAATCGCAAACGCCAGCATCGCCAGCGAAATCGCCGTGATCGCCACGCTCAACTGGCGGGCAAAGTCGTTCATCTGCCGCGTCAGCGGGGTTTGCGTTGCGGCGATCTCGTCGAGCATCGTCGTGATGCGACCGATTTCGGTGCGCCGGCCGGTGGCGACGACGACGGCGGTCGCGCTTCCCTGCGTTACGAGCGTGCCCGAGTAGGCCATGCTGGCGCGCTCGGCCAGCACCGTACTTGGCGCATCGGCTTCCGCGCGCTTGTCGGCAGAGACCGATTCACCCGTCAATACCGCCTCGTCGATGCGCAGACTGCGTGCGCTGACGAGGCGAGCATCGGCGGTAACGCGATCGCCCGCATCGAGCAGCAGGATATCGCCGGGCACCAGGTCAGCAGCTGGAATGGTGGTGCGGCAGCCATTGCGCACGACCGACGCATTGGGGCTGATCATGGCGCGGATGGCATCCATTGCCCGCGCGGCTTTGCCTTCCTGGACGACGCCGAACAAGGCGTTGATGACGACCACGCCCAGGATCACGGCGGTGTCGGTAATATGCCCGAGCAGCATGGTGATGACGGCTGCACCCAGCAGCACGTAGATCAGCATGTTGTTGAGCTGATCGAGGAAACGCCGCGCCAGCGAGCGTGGGGGTGTCGCGGGCAGCTCGTTTGCGCCGAACCGTTGCAGCCGTTCGTCGACCTCGGCGGTCGTGAGGCCGCTGGTTCTGGTTGCCAGCGTGTCGATCGCCTGGCGGCTCGACAACGCGTGCCATGTCCGCTCGATACGGCGGAGCTCTTCGGCCATTTGACTGGCGTTCGCCGCTTCTGCCGGCAACGGAGTGGGTGGCTTGGTCATGTCCCCCTGCGGACCAGCATGGCAATCACATGCGGCGGTGGTGCCGGCACTGGCGTGCTGAGCGCCAATTGCTTTAGCTCATGATCAGACAAATGGCACCATTTGCTGGTCCGCTCTGGTTCGCGGCGCGTTCGGTTCCGAAATTGCCACAATATCGCCGCCGCATGTTGGCCCTGTATCGTCAACTCATGCAACGCGAACAAGGGGCAGCGCGCAATGGCGCTGGATCGGGCGTGCGCACAATCCACAAACTGAGAGCCTTGCCGGCGGTCATCGCCGTGTGCGGCCTGTTCGCTGGACCGATGGCGACAGCGACCGAGGCCGCCGCCCCGGTTGCGCGATCCCAGCAGCGCAAGGCTGGCGATTTCTCCAAACCCGAACATGTGCTCGCGTTCATCAACGCCTATCGCGATGAAAAGACGCCCAAGCGCGTGCCAGCCGCAGTGAAGGCGATGGGCGATCTGGGATTGATCCGTGAGCCCGAGGACGCCGGCATCTACATCGGCTTCATCGCCGGTGTCGTCAAGGACAGCGGCGAGGGGGCCCGCGATCTCATCACGCGCATGTTCCCGATGCCGCCAGAGGATCAGGTCATCCTGATCAAGGCGATTGCCTATAGCGGCCGCAGCGATTGGAAGCAGCTGCTCGGCGCCTTCGTCGAACGGATGCCGGCGCGCAAGGTGCTGCTCGATCGCTATCTCTATCGCGACGGGCCACTGCTCGACGGGTTGATGACGGAGGCAACCGGCGCCTTCGCGGTCGATGTCTATTGGGGACTCTATTTCGCGACCGGCGATGAGGAGCCGGCGCGGCGCATTATCGCTGCCCTGTCATGGACGGCCGAGCGCGATAGCGTCGAGAAGCTTACCATCGGCTCGATGGCCAAATGGACGCTCGCCAGCAACGCCACGCGCGATAAGTCGCTGCGCGACATCATGAAGAGCGAGATGAACACGCAGCCCAAGGTGGTGCGCACGTCGCTTGCCGAGGTGATCGAAGCGGCCGAAACCTTCGAGACTGGTCGCATCAAGCGTGACGCATTGAAGGCGATCGAAGAGTTGAAGGTGAAGGGGCCGCAATCGCGCCGCGATACGGTGTGGTGGGGTACCGCAGGGCAGACCGTGCTGGCGCTTGGCTGCGTTGCTGCTGCTGCCGTCGGTCAGGTCGAGTTTGGTATCCCTTGCGTCGTCGGCGGCGCGCTGTCGAGTGCGGCTCTCAAATACCTGGTGCCGCAGCAATGAGAACGGATCAATGATTGATCGATGAACGCAGCCGCGCCGGCGTCGCGAGATGGTCAACGGCCTTGACGCAATGCCAGTTGCGGACGCGGCGGCACGATTGGCAACTCGACATTGCGCGCCACTATCGCAAGTCCCGTCAACATCGCCGAAGGAACAGCGCTTGTCGTGGGCTCTTGCGCTGCCGATGCGGTGGTGTTTGTCGTGACCTGTTGTGCGATTTCGCCGTCACCGCGCCGCCAGATGGTGCGCGCGACGACGCGGGCTGCGCGCGGCTCGGGCGGCGGCGTGGTTTCGACGCGGCGCGGTGAGGGAGGTGTTGCACGAGCGGCATCGGCGGCACCCAAGAGGTGCTGCATGTGCGGCTCGGCTGCCACTGTTCTCGTCGGCTCCTTGGCAACGGCGCTAAGCCGCTTGAGGCCGGTCGCCTCGCGTCCAGCGCAATGGGCCGCGTAGAAGCTGCTGGCGACGTCAGCGATCGAGCTGGCGTAGCGAGGATCGGCGGCCCAGCGTTGCGCGAGATCGGAAAATCGCACCGGTCGCTTCAGCTTGCGTGAAGCGTTGACGATGACGTCCTGTTTCAAAGCCGTGCGCTGCGCTACCGGTTGTGCCAGCAGTTCTCCGGAGTAGGCGACGAGATGCTGGATTTGCGCCAGCACCCCGGTCCCGACATCGGGAAAGCGATCGCCGGGCACGCCGCCGCCGGTTGCGCCTATTCCAGCAAAGTTGTTCTGCCTGGGATCGACGTCACCGGCGCGCCCGTCGGGACGGCGGAAGCTCAGATAGTTGGTTTCGAGCGCCATCTGGAAGAATGCGAAATCCCACCTGACACGCCAATTCTCGCCGTGGTGCCGATACCATTTGGCGATGTCGCGGAAGCGGGGATCGAGCCTGGTGTTGCGCTGGGTGAGGAACGCCATCAACCGCTCGGGCGTGACGCACCGGGGCACGCGGTTGGCGTTGTCGATGCGAATGGCGGGGAGTTGCGCGGCATGTGTTGGCTGGCTCGCAGCCGTCAGCGCAAACATGCCCGAAGCGGATGCAGAAAGTCCCAGCAGCAGGGCTAATCCACGCGCTCGCGCGCTCGGCTGCGGACGCGGAATTGCGGTCGGTGTTGCCGCACCCGTGTTGACGGCGTAGCAGGTGTGAGTGCGCGGATAAGCACTCGGCATCTTCGCATGGGGCATGAAGAGCGGTCCTCGCCACTCGTGGCCTTGCGGCCGGTTGCCTCGTTCCCCCAGTGCTGCGTGTCGTGTGTATGTCGTCGTGGGCTGCGCGTTGTCGCGCCGTGTTTTAGTTGTCGTGCTGCTCGTCTGTCGTGTGTGCGTGGTGTGATCCGCCGCAGGTCGTTTCAGCTTTCAGGGCATAGCTCGAAGGCTTTGGTCAGCGCCTTGCCGGACGTTTGGAACTCGCCAAGCTGTGTGCCGTTCTTGGCGTAGGCGGCGATGTAGGCGGCCACCTCGCGTTGCTCGCGGCCTTCGTTGACGTCGAGCACCGTGTAATGAATGGCGCCGTCGCCATCGGCCTTGATGATGACGGCTTTCTGGCCGCCGTAGCTGGCTTGGAACACATGGCAACCCGCCTTGGCCGTTGCGGCCGTCGTCGCCGCTGCGGCGACCTTCGTCTCGGCCGTCTTAGCGGTGTCGCCTGCGGGTTCTGCCTTGCCGGCCTGCTCTGCCGCAGCGGCCACTGCTTCAGCCGGTTTGTCGGAGTTGAGCATCGTATAGCTGGCAGGTGGCTCGGTGCTGGCCTTGGTAGGTTGGTCCGCAGCCTGCTGGCTGTGCGGAATGGTGGCGCCGATCGAGCCTGCGCCAAGGCCAAGCCGATGCGGGCCACTGGTCTTGCGGGCATCGGCAATTGCGGTTTCGGCGGTCTTCTTGGCCTTTGCGGCGTTGGCATCGCCGGCTTCGCGCTTGACGGCGGCAGCGGTGTCGATGGCAACACCCTCGCCGCCGCGCGCCTGCGTCACCAGTTCGGGCTGCGGATCGGGGCTGTTGCAGAAGCGCGCGTAGTAGGCGTCGGCCACGGACGCGATGTCGCGCGCATAGCCACGATCCTTCGGGCTCCATTTGCGGGTCAGGTGCGTGAACGTCATTGGCCCGCTGATGCTTTTCTGCCAGGAGGTGAGCACACCCCACTCCTGCACCTTGCGCGTGCGCTCAGCGACCGGGTTTGCAACCGTCTCACCCGCGTACATCAGCACATGCTGGAGATGAGCTTTGACGCCGACGGAGAGGGACGGGAACTTTTCTCCGGGCTCACCACCACCCGTGGCGCCCAGGCCTGCGAAATTGTTCTGTGAAGGCTTCACGTCGCCGACGAAGCTGAGGTTCGCCGTTTCCACCAGCATCTGGAAGAAGGCGTAGTCCCAGCGGACCTTGAGAGCCTCGCCATGGCGCATGTATTCGGTGGCGGTGCCGTCGAATTGAGCCGCCATCTTGGCGTTGCGCGATTTGGCAAAGGCCATCATGCGGCCGGGTGTGGCGCAGGCCGGCACCGAGTTGACGGCAGACACCTTGATGGCGGGAAGGTCACTTGCGAAAGCTGCGGAGCCAAATGAACTCATGACGGCAAACGCCGCACCGACAACGCGATACTTCATTGATATCACCCATCAACCGTCGATGAGCGTGCGCTAGGTTACGCCCGCATAAACGGCCTTATCGTTAATCGGTTAAGGTTAACGCTCGGTTAAGTGGCGCCCCCGCGCCAATGCCATTGGTGGCTGAAGTTTGCGGCACGAGTGGGGCTTGGCGGGCGGGAAATTGTGGCAAAAAGTCGATGCGCCTAGCGGTCCGGCGCGTCGCCACGTTCAGGTCAGATGCTGGCCGCCATCGAGTGCGATCATCTGCCCGGTCATCGCCGGAGCATCGATGATGAAGCGCACCGCATCAGCGATCTGATCTGGAGTCGGGCCGCGCCCCATCAGCGTCGAGGCGCATTCGGCAGCAAAGTCTGCTTCGGTCTGGTGGATGGAGCGCAGCACCGGCCCCGGCCCGATGGCATTGACGCGAATGCGCGGCGCCAGCGCCTGCGCCAAGGTGCGTGTCGCCGTCCACAGGCCGGCTTTGGAGATCGTGTAGGAAAAGAAATCGGGCTTCAGGTTCCAAACCCGCTGGTCGATGATGTTGATGACGTTGCCCTCGCATGCAGCCGGCAGGTGGCGGGCCATGGCCTGCGCCAGAAAGACGGGCGCTTTCAGGTTGATATCGAGGTGGACGTGCCAGGCGTCGCGGGTCAGTGTCTCGAGTGTGTCGTGGCGGAACTCGGAGGCATTGTTGATCAGGCAGCAGGGCGCGCCGAGCGCTTCGACGCACTTGGGCACCAGTAGATCGACATCTTCGGCAACCCCTAAGTCGGCAGAGAGCGCGGCGGCTGCACCGCCTGCTTGTTTGATCTCGGCCACCAGGCGTTCCGCATCGTGGCGCGACTTGCGATAGTGGACGGCGACGCGCCAGCCACGCGCCGCCAAATCGAGTGCGATCTCGCGGCCGATGCGGCGCGCGGCGCCCGTGATTAGGACCGTTCCAGGCGTCTGGCGGGTTGTGCGGTTGGCTGGCGTGGCGGCGGTGGTATTCATTTCGACCTTGGATATGCAATTCCGGATCATCTGCCGTCGTGCCGTGATGGGCTGGTGCGCTGACGAACGGCTGGTGGCACTTTTCTCACATCTGCGGAGTTGGTGCGAGGATTCCCGGTTCCAACTTTGACCGTTGTCGCGCCGCCCAATTCTCAGGCAAATCGCCTGGTTTGTTGGCAAATTGGCCTTTAGTTCTGCCGCGAACTTGGGCGCGGGTTGTCTCGGATGTGATCAGTTCCAAACAATCGTTGCAGTCTTGCTACAACTGCCGCGCAAGGCATTCCACGAGCCCTCAAAACGCTTGAAGCAAGGGCCTGTTCTCCGGTTTCGTAGGGATCAGCAAGTCGCTGATTCAGCGCTGCGGTAGTGCCGCCGAACTCAATCGATGCCGATCAAGCCTTTTTCGGGATCAGGAGACGGGGGGCGGTCATAAATCCGGGGGTTTAATTAAGATCATGGCATCCATCTCCACCAAATCCATCCTGGGAGCGGCCGTGGCAGCGCTCTCGCTCGCAGCGGTCGCCGCTCCTGCATCCGCAGGCGATCTGTTCGGCCGCCGCGACGGCGGCTCCGTCAAAGACGCTCCGGCCGAGGAGCCCAAGCGCCTGTGCAGCTTCTCGATGAACGCCGGCGGCACCTCGGATTACGTGTTCCGCGGTATTTCGCAGTCTTGGGAAGACCCGGCCGCGCAGGGTGGTGTCGACGCAACGTGCGGCATGTTCTATGCGGGCGTGTGGGGTTCGAAGGTCGACTTTGTTCGCCCCAACCACTCCTATGACGATGGCGACGCCAACCTCGAGATTGATCTCTATGCCGGCATCAAGCCGACCTGGGGTCCGCTGACCTTCGATCTCGGCGTCATCTACTACGTGTACCCGGGTGGTGATGACCTTCCCGGAGCCGAGCTTGACTATGTCGAGCTGAAGGGCGGTGTCAGCGGCACCTGGAACAATTTCGCGCTCGGCGGCACGTTGTTCTGGTCGCCCGAGTACACCGGCGAGACGGGCAACACGCTGACCTTGGAAGGCACGGCAGGCTACACTTTCAAGGCTATCGGGCCGGTGACGCCGACCGTCTCAGCCTTGATCGGTACGGTGCAGTTCCTCGACTCCAACTTCGACAGCCTCGATTATCTCTACTGGAACGCCGGTCTCGCGCTGGCCATCGACAAGTTCACGCTCGATTTCCGGTATTGGGGTACGGACAACGACGGCATCTGCGATGGTTGGAACATGTGTGACGACCGCTTCGTCTTCTCTGCCAAGGTCACGCTGCCTTGATGAATTGAGGGCTGGCGGTGGTCATATGATCTCCGCCGGCCTTACGATCATGAGCTTGGCGTGTCCCGATCGCACGTAAGGTCTCCCGACCAGATCGGATAGCCGGAGTGGTCCCCCGCTCCGGCTTTTGCGTTTCGGCGTCACTCGACGGCAGGCGGCACGATGATCGCGATGGTGCGATCGGTGCACGCCACCACGACCGGGCCGAAGCCGAGCGAATCTCCGTCGCATTGGGTTGGTATGCCGCGAGGACTGGCGATCGATACGTGCCGGCACGAGATGATCTCGACGCTACGGCAGCGCTCGATGCGCCCGGCCGCAAGCGACAGCAATTCGATGATGCGGCCGGTTCGCGAGGTCGCCTTGAAGATGACAGCGTGCAGCCCATCGTCGAGCATCGATGCTGCGGGCGCAATGATGAAGCGACCCCCATATCTCCGCGCGTTGGCAACGACCACCCAGGTTGCGCGATGGCGGCGGCCGTCGATGTCGACATCGAACAGGCGCGGCGGGTCGAGCGCCAGCGTGCGCAGCGTGGGACCGGAATAGGCCGCGCGCCCGACACGCTGTTTCAGGCTCACCGACAGGCGCAGCAGCACCTGGGCATCGAAACCTGCGCCGCACATCAGCAGGAACGGAATGCCGTTGGCGGAGGCGAAACGGGCGTGCCGCACCGGGCCTTCGAGCAGCACCCTGGCAACCGACGCGGCGGCGCGCGGCAGGCCAATCTCGTTGGCAAGCACATTGCCGGTGCCGGCAGGGATGATGCCGAGGGGAAGTGTGATGCCGGCCTCGATCATACTCCACGCCACGCCGCGGATGGTGCCGTCGCCGCCGGCGGCAACGATAACGTCGCAATCCGCACTCGCCGCGAGCACGGCGCGGCCCTCCTCGGCGGATTGCGTTTCGGCAATCCGCACGCTCGCCCCGCGCGCCTGCAGGCGGCTCGCCACCGCATCGACGATGCGCTGACCGGCAAGTCCGGCCAGCCGGTTGCGCACGATCAGGAAACGGCGGCGCTGCGGCGTGGCATCCGCTTGGCTTGTTGCGGGATGGGGTGTCATTGTCATCGGCGATCCTGCTGCGGACGCTCGCGTGCCGGTTGCGGCAACGTCCATGGCGGGGACGCGCGGAACCTCAGCATATGGCGCGCGCTCAGCCTCCGATCTGTCCGCGATGGCGCAGCATGTGATCGGCCAGCACCAGAGCCATCATCGCCTCGCCGACCGGTACCGCGCGAATGCCCACGCATGGGTCGTGGCGGCCCTTGGTCGAAACCTCGGTCTCCTGGCCGGTGGCGTCGATGGTGCGGCGTGGCGTCAGGATCGAAGACGTCGGTTTGACCGCGAAGCGGCAGACGATCGGCTGGCCGCTCGAAATGCCGCCGAGGATGCCACCGGCATTGTTGGAGAGGAACACCGGGCGGCCGTCCGCTCCAATACGAATCTCGTCGGCGTTCTGCTCTCCGCTCAAGCTGGCCGATGCCATTCCAGCGCCGATCTCGACGGCTTTGACCGCGTTGATGCTCATCATCGCGGAGGCAAGATCCTGGTCGAGCTTGCTGTAGAGCGGTGCGCCCCAGCCGGCCGGCACGCCTTCGGCCACCACCTCGACGATGGCGCCGATGGAGGAGCCTGATTTGCGGATGTCATCGAGGTAGCCTTCCCATGCGAGGGCGGTCTGCGGGTCGGGGCAGAAAAACGGGTTGGCGTCGACCGCCGCCCAATCGAAGCGGTCGCGGTCGATGGCATGTGGACCCATCTGCACCATGGCGCCGCGAATGGTGATGCCGGAGAGAACCTTGCGGGCCACCGCGCCGGCCGCAACGCGCATTGCCGTTTCGCGCGCCGAGGAGCGTCCGCCCCCGCGATGATCGCGAATACCGTATTTGGCGGTGTAGGTGAAGTCGGCGTGACCCGGCCGAAACTTGTCCTTGATCTCACCGTAATCCTTGGAGCGCTGATCCTCATTGCGAATGAACAGCGCGATCGGCGTTCCAGTCGTCACCTGCTGGCCATCGGCGCCGGTAAACACGCCCGACAGAATCTCGACGGTATCGGACTCCTTGCGCTGCGTGACGAAGCGCGAGCCACCTGGTTTGCGTTTGTCGAGATGGGCCTGGATATCGCTCGCCGTCAACGCGATACCGGGCGGGCAGCCATCGACGACACAGCCGATGGCCGGTCCATGGCTCTCGCCCCAGGTTGTGACGCGGAAGAGATGGCCGAAGGTGTTGTGTGACATGCAAGTCGATGGGGTGAGTGTTGCGGGGGCCAAGGACGGGCACGGGGAGGTCGGCTCGTCGGGCATTTGTGTGTGGTTCAGATCACTCTTAGGGTGGCATCCCGGCATCCGCAAGGCGCGTGAGACGACGAGGCTAGATGACACGAACGCCAAGACCGGATTATCTGGCATGAGTTCCCGTGTGATTCGAAGGTGGGCATAACCCGTGTTTTGATCGGCACGCCATCCCATCCTCGATCGCGACATGCCCGGGCGTTCCAATCCGTAAGGCGGAACGGACGGCCGGGTGTCGGCGTGGGAGCGTTTGTGCGTTGCGTGGCGTCGAAAATATCCAAGCGCGTCTCTCGACCGGTCTGAGCAACTGGTCTTGAGATGCGCCATTATCCAAGACTGGAAAGAGCCGGAGAGCCGCTACTCCGGCTCTTTCTGCGTTTGGAGAGGCGGCGATTGGCGATGAGCTTGCGCGCAGACGCTGGCTCGGGCGCTAAGCATATTGCAAGCCGCCAATTGTTCAGGCCCCAGCGTGACGGCAGGTTGGTCCGTGCCCGGCAGGTCTTGCCGGGGCTGGAGTGCCCGCCGTGCCTGTTGTCTCCGCCAAACCGCGCCAGATGGCTCGGGCCACCCTTGCCGTGGCCGCGTTTGCTGCCGTGGCTGGCACGCTCATGATGTGTGCCGACCGGCGGATTGGAGTTGCGGGGGCCGCACCATCGACACCGCCAGCCGTGCGCCAGACGATGCGGAACGGGCCAGTCGTGGCGCCCGTTGCTCGTGTGCGACCTCACATGCCGCCTTGGCCAGTCGCGCTCGTTGCCGCCGGCGATATCGTGCCACCGGTGCTGGCCCCCGATTTGGCGCCACTGCCAGCGCGACGGGACGCAACATTGGCCCGCGCCTTCCAGCAGGCGGAAGCCATGTCTCAGGCACAGGCGGTGGCTAATGCGCTGCTCACCGGGCTCAGCGCGCCCGACATTTCGGCATCGGCAAAAGCCGGCCCGCCGTGAAGCGGGACGATCTTCTTCCTCAACCACGTCTGGTCCGAGTGGCCTATATCCAGCCCATGCGGCCTTGCTGCAGCAGCAGCACGCGGTCTTGCGGCACATCCAGTTGATGAATGTCCTGGCGGTCGACACCAGGGATCAGCAAACCACGCAGCGCCCGGCTGACGCCGCCATGCGAAACCACCACGCAATCGCGTTCGACGCCTTCGAGCCACGACTCGAGCCGATGGCTCAGGTCCGCGTAGTTTTCACCGCCACGGGGTCGCCAAGTGAACGGATGTGCGGAGCGCGCTGCGACATTGGCCGTGTCGTGGATGGCAAGGTCGCTGGCAAGCTGCCCTTCCCAGTGGCCGTAATTGAGCTCGATGAGGCGCGGGTCGATCTCGAATTCGCCCGGAGCAAGACCGAGCTCGGTGCGCACGATGCGCATGGTTTCGAGCGTGCGGTCGAGCGGGCTCGAGACAAACTTGGCCTCAGCGATTGCGGGCAGCAGCGTGCGCAATTCCCGCCCGTTACGGCGAGCCTGCTCGCGGCCCTTGTCGTTCAGCGGTATGTTGGCTTGGCCCTGGTAGCGGCGGGCTCTATTCCAATCGGTCTCGCCGTGACGAATGAAATAGATGGTGACGCCGTCGATCACCCGGGCTCGCCCTTGACGACGGAGATGTCGGGAGCATCCTCGTTCTTCATG
>CAZLHQ010000080.1:0-14270 GCA_964559355.1 uncultured Hyphomicrobiaceae bacterium | reverse complement strand
GGCCAGAGCCAGTGGGCGATGCGCGGCCTCGATCCGATCTTCCAGGTGCTGCGCACGGTGCCCCCGCTCGCCTGGCTGCCGATTTCGCTGGCTGCGTTCCGTGATGCCAACCCGTCCGCGATCTTTGTCATCTTCATCACGGCGATTTGGCCAGTGATCATCAACACGGCGGTCGGCATTCGCAATATCCCGCAGGACTACCGCAACGTCGCCAGCGTGCTGCGGCTCAACCAGGTCGAATTCTTCTGGCGCATCATGATCCCCTCGGCGGCGCCCTACATCTTCACGGGCCTGCGCATCGGCATTGGCCTGTCATGGCTCGCCATCGTTGCCGCGGAAATGCTCACGGGCGGCGTCGGCATCGGCTTCTTCATATGGGATGCGTGGAACTCCTCGCGCCTCTCCGACATCGTCGTCGCGCTCATCTACATCGGCGTCGTTGGCTTCGTGCTCGACCGCATTGTCGCGACAATCGGGCATCTGGCGACGCGCGGCACTCAGGCTGCTTGAGAAGGAACAAGGATATGATTGCTCCCATCGAACCCGTGCGCAATCCAGCAGCGAGAGTCCTGCCAGCCGGCCGCCCGTTTCTGAAGCTCGATCGTGTCGACAAGAGCTTCACGCGGGGCGGGGCGACAACGCACGTCCTTCGCGACATCGACCTGAGGATCGAGAAGGGCGAGTACGTTTCGATCATCGGTCATTCCGGTTGTGGCAAGTCGACATTGCTCAATCTGGTCGCTGGCCTTACCCAGGTCTCCAAGGGCGCCGTTCTGCTCGAGGATCAGGAGGTGAACGAGCCGGGGCCGGAGCGCGCGGTCGTATTCCAGAACCACTCCCTGCTGCCCTGGCTGACCGTCTATGACAACGTGCGTCTGGCGGTCGACAAGGTGTTCGGCCGCACGCGCTCGAAGTCGGAGCGCCACGAATGGACGCTGGCCAACCTCGATCTCGTGCACATGTCGCACGCAATCGACAAGCGTCCCTCTGAAATCTCGGGCGGCATGAAGCAGCGTGTCGGCATTGCGCGCGCGCTGGCCATGGAGCCCAAGGTGCTTCTGCTCGACGAGCCGTTCGGCGCGCTGGATGCCCTGACCCGCGCCCACCTGCAGGATCAGGTGATGGAAATTCATGGCCGGCTTGGCAACACCGTCATCATGATCACGCACGATGTCGACGAGGCTGTGCTGCTTTCCGATCGCATCGTCATGATGACGAATGGACCGGCGGCCACCATCGGTGACGTGCTGAACGTCGAACTGGAGCGGCCGCGCCAGCGCCTCGATCTGGTCGATGATCCGACCTACGTGAAAGCGCGAGCTGCAGTTCTCGAGTTCCTTTACGCCCGCCACAAGGCTCCCGCGCAGACCGCTGCATGACGGGCGTGATCAACAATCGACAGGGAACAACATCCATGAAGCAGCGATTGGTTGTCGTCGGCAACGGCATGGCGCCTGGGCGGGCATTGGAGCGCTTGTTGGAGACTGCGCCTGATGCTTATGACATTACGATTTTCAATGCGGAGCCGCGCGTCAACTATGACCGCATCATGCTCTCGCCTGTGTTGTCGGGTGAGAAGTCGTTCGCGGAAATCGTCATCCACGGCGATGGCTGGTATGTCGAGCATGGCGTTACGCTCTACAAGGGCCACAAGGTCACCGCGATCGACCGATTGAACAAGACCGTGACCAGCGAGCACGGCGTTACTGTCGGCTACGACAAGTTGATCGTTGCAACGGGTTCGCTTCCGATTGTCATTCCAGTGCCGGGACACACGCTTGCCGGCGTTCTCACCTATCGCGATCTCGATGATGTCAATGCCATGCTGCTCGCAGCGAAATCGCGTGGCCGTGCGGTAGTGATCGGCGGCGGCCTGCTCGGGCTCGAGGCGGCGGCCGGCCTGAAAGAGCAAGGCATGGAGGTCACCGTCCTGCACCTGATGCCGACGCTGATGGAGCGGCAGCTCGACCCGGCGGCGGGCTATCTGCTGCAGAAGGCGGTCGAACGGCGCGGGATCGATGTGGTGACGCGCGCCAACACCAAGGAGATCGTGGGCACCGATCCGGCCCTAGGCGCGCCACGCGTGAAGGCCGTTCGGCTCGAGGATGGGACGGAGATCGCCGCCGATATCGTCGTCATGGCGGTTGGCATCAAGCCGAATGCGGGACTTGCCAAGGACGCCGGGCTCAAGGTCAATCGCGGCATCGTCGTCTCGTCGACCATGCATACAAGCGATCCCGATATCTTCGCGCTTGGCGAATGCGTCGAGGCGGAAGGGCAGGTGTTTGGCCTTGTTGCTCCGCTTTACGAGATGGCAAATGTCGTTGCCGCGCAATTGACAGGCCAGGAAGAGGCCGCATTCAAGTCGAGCGCGACGGCGACCAAACTCAAGGTCACAGGCATCAGTCTGTTTTCCGCAGGCGACTTTGCCGACGGCAAGGACCGCGAGGAGATCGTTCTGCGTGATGCCACGCGCAACATCTACAAGCGGCTGGTTCTTGAGGGTGACAAGCTTGTAGGTGTCGTCATGTATGGCGACACCTCCGACGGAGCCTGGTTCTTCGATCTGGTGAAGCGCGGCACCGACATCACGCAGATGCGCGAGACGCTGATCTTCGGACAGGGCTACGCGGGAGGCGCACCGCTGGACCCTACGGCGGCCGTTGCGGCGTTGCCGGATGATGCGGAGATCTGCGGCTGCAACGGCATTTGCAAGGGACGGATCGTCGAGGCGATCACGGCCAAGAAGCTATCGAGCCTCGATGAGGTGCGTGCGCACACCAAGGCGTCGGCGTCTTGTGGCACATGCACCGGGCTCGTCGAGCAGCTGCTGAAACTCACATTGGGTGATGCCTACAACCCGGCCGCGGTCCAGCCGATGTGCGGGTGCACCGATCTGGGGCACGACGACGTGCGCCGTTTGATCGCCGCCAAGGAATTGCAGACGATACCTGCGCTGATGCAGGAGTTGGAGTGGAAGACGTCCGGCGGATGTGCGAAGTGCCGTCCGGCGCTCAACTACTACATGGTGGCGGCCTGGCCGGGCGTCTATCGCGACGATGGCCAGTCGCGCTTCATCAACGAGCGTGTGCACGCCAACATCCAGAAGGATGGCACGTTCTCTGTGGTGCCGCGCATGTGGGGCGGCATGACCAGTGCGGCCGAGCTGCGTGCAATCGCCGATGTCGTCGACAAGTTTGAAATTCCCGCGGTCAAGGTGACCGGCGGGCAGCGCATCGACATGCTCGGCGTGCCAAAGGAGGTGCTGCCGCTGGTGTGGGCAGACCTCAACGCCGCCGGTCTGGTTTCTGGCGCGGCCTATGCGAAGGGACTTCGCACCGTCAAAACGTGCGTCGGCTCGCAATGGTGCCGATTCGGAACCCAGGATTCGACGCAGCTCGGCATCGATCTGGAGAAGTTTCTCTGGGGCTCGTGGACGCCTGCCAAGGTGAAGCTCGCTGTATCGGGATGCCCTCGCAATTGCGCCGAGGTGACATGCAAGGACATCGGCGTCATTTGCGTCGACAGCGGCTATGAAATTCATTTTGCGGGAGCCGCAGGTCTCGACATCAAGGGCACCGAGGTGCTTTGCCATGTCGCAACCCAGGAAGAAGCAATCGTGATCGTGGCCGCGCTGGTGCAGCTCTACCGCGAGCAGGCGCGCTATCTGGAACGCATCTACAAGTGGGCCAAGCGCGTTGGCACGGATGTGATCAAGGCGCAGGTGGTGGACGATGCGGCGCGACGCCAGGCTCTCTACGATCGCTTCGTCATTTCACAGTCGTACTCGCAGAGCGATCCCTGGGCCGAGCGTGCGCGGGGCATGGATGCGCACGAGTTCCGTCCCATTGCAGACTTTACCCGCGCGGAGGCAGCCGAATGACCATGATCGAAAAGACCTGGGTTGACATCGGCTCCCTGGAAGACATTCCCCGACAGGGTGCGCGTGTGGTTCGCTCCCCGCAAGGATGCATCGCCGTGTTTCGCACGATGAGCGATGACGTGTTTGCGCTTGATGATCGCTGCCCGCACAAGGGCGGGCCGTTGAGCCAGGGCATCGTGCATGGCGGCGCGGTGACTTGTCCGCTGCACAACATGGTGATCGAGTTGTCGAGCGGCACGGCGCAAGGCGCCGATGAGGGTCGCGTGCGCACCTATCCGGTGCGTGTCGAGAGTGGCCGGCTGCTGCTCGATATCTCGCGGCTCGGCACCGGCAGCCCTTGAGGTGGAAGAATGAGCGAGCGCTGGACGCGAACGACGTGTGCCTATTGCGGAGTCGGTTGCGGCGTTCTGGCAAAACCGTCTGCCGATGGGCAATCAGCCGAGATCAAGGGCGACGACGAGCACCCCGCCAACTTCGGCCGGCTGTGCTCGAAGGGTGCCGCGTTGGGCGAGACGCTTTCGCTCGCAGACAGGCTGCTCGATCCGATCGTGAATGGGGTAGCCACCAGCTGGAACGATGCGTTGAATGTCGTGGCAAACCGCTTTGCCGAGACGATCGCCGCGCATGGTCCCGATAGCGTCGCACTCTATGTTTCGGGGCAGCTTCTTATCGAGGATTATTACGTCGCCAACAAGCTGATGAAAGGCTTCATCGGCACCGCCAACATCGACACCAATTCGCGGCTCTGCATGGCGTCGTCGGTGGCCGGGCATCGCCGCGCGTTCGGCACCGACACGGTTCCCGGCAACTATGCCGATATCGAGGAGGCCGACCTCGTCGTCATCGTCGGCTCAAATCTGGCGTGGTGCCATCCGGTGCTGTACCAGCGGCTGGCGGCGGCGCGGGAGGCGCGCGGCACCAGGATCGTCGTCATCGATCCGCGGCGCACCATGACGAGCGACATCGCCGACATGCATCTGGCGATCGCGCCGGGCAGCGATGTCGCCCTATTCAATGGTCTGTTGGCGCATCTCGCCTATGCCGGTCTGCTGAACCGCGACTACGTCGTCGAGCATACGATCGGCTATGACGCGGCGCTGGCTGCTGCGGGCCGCATGGAGATTGCCGAGATCGCGCGCGTGACGGAGCTGGGAACCCGCGACATCTATGATTTTTACGGCCTGTTTGCGCGCACGCAGAAGGTGGTGACGATCTACAGCCAGGGCGTCAATCAATCGTCCTGCGGCACCGACAAGGTCAACGCGATCATCAATTGCCATCTGGCGACGGGACGCATCGGCCGGCCGGGCATGGGGCCATTGTCGGTCACCGGGCAGCCCAACGCGATGGGCGGACGCGAGGTCGGCGGGCTCGCCAACATGCTCAGCGCGCACATGGAGATCGAGAATCCACAGCATCGCGATATCGTTTCGCGCTTCTGGAAGGCGCACGCGATGCCGGCACAAGCCGGTCTCAAGGCCGTCGACATGTTTCGCGCGGTGGCAAGCGGGCGCATCAAGGCGCTGTGGATCATCGCCACCAATCCTGTAGTGAGCCTGCCGGAAGCGGATGGTGTTCGCGCGGCACTCCAGGCCTGCCCGTTCGTTGTCGTGTCGGATGTGACACAAAACACAGATACGGCAAGCCTTGCCGATGTGCTGCTGCCGGCAGCGGCCTGGGGGGAGAAGGATGGCACGGTTACGAATTCGGAGCGGCGGATTTCGCGCCAACGCGCGTTCCTGCCCGCACCCGGACAAGCCAAGCCGGATTGGTGGCAGGTCGCGCAAGTGGCAGCGCGGATGGGATTTGGCGATGCATTCGCCTACACCTCGGCGGCTCAGATTTTCAGCGAGTATGCGGCGCTGACCGGTTATGAGAACGACGGCACTCGAGATCTCGATATCTCGGCCTACGCCGACTTGGACGAGACGGCCTATGGCGAGCTTGCCGCATTCCAATGGCCGCAACCGAAAGGGAGTGAGCGGCAGGAGACGCGCTTTTTTGCGGACGGTGGGTTCTACACGGCTGATCGCCGCGCGCGCTTTGTCGCCGTTTCCTATGCGCCGGCTGCATCGCTGCCGGTAAAGGCGCGACCGCTGGTGCTCAATACCGGCCGCATCCGCGATCAGTGGCATACGATGACCCGCACGGGCAAGGCGGCCCGGCTGATGAGCCATATCGCCGAGCCGTTCGTGGAGATCCATCCTGAGGATGCGATTGCCTACGGGTTGCGTGCGGCGATGATTGCCAAGGTCGAGAGCGAGGCGGGCTCAATTCTCGTGCGCGTCGTGGTGAGCGACCGCCAGCGGCGCGGCAGCGTTTTCGTGCCGATGCACTGGTCGGGGCAAATGGCGACGCGTGCGCGCGTCGATAGCCTCGTCGCCGCCATCACCGACCCCATTTCCGGGCAGCCGGAACTGAAACATACGCCGGTGTCGGTGCGCCCGTTCAAGGCCATGTGGCACGCCTTCGCAGCGATGGCGTCCAGGCCGTCGATTGCTGGCTTCGACTACGCGGTACTGGCGCCGATTTCTGGCGGATATCGCGTCGAGATTGCCGATATGTCGGTGCCGGCCGATTGGCAGGAACTGGCGTGCGCGCTGCTGGGCGAAGTGAACAGCGACGGCGGCACCGAGATCGTTTGCTATCGGGATGGCGCGAGCGGACAGCATCGCTTCGCCGCGTTTCGCGGTGAGGTCTGCACGGGGCTGGTGTTCTTCGGCCGCGGTCCGGTCGCCGTTTCGCGGACATTCGCAAGCGAGAGCATCGGAGCGCGCTTTGCGCCAGAGCAGCGACTTGCCCTGCTTGCTGGCCGGCCTGGTGATGGCGCGAAGGATCGCGGACGCATCGTGTGCTCATGCCTGGGCGTGGGAACCAACCAGATCATCGAGGCTGTGAACGCGCACGGCTGTGCGACGGTTGGTGAGGTCGGGGCGCGGACGTTGGCTGGCACCAACTGCGGCTCGTGTCGCGGCGAGATTGCAGGGTTGATACGGACCTGCGCGCTGCAGGAGGCTGTTTGAAGGCAGTTGTCACGCGAGTTTGGTTGACGGCAGGCGTGTTGACGCACATGAACTCCTTGTCAGGGCAACTGGTCCGGAGGATGTCATGCCCCATATGGCCGGCGACGAGATGGCCGCGGAGGTTGCGCGCCTGCGCACCGCTTATCTCGATTTGATCAGCGACAGCCTTATCGGCCGCCTCAATCTGGAGCCGCCGCTGCCGGCCTGCAAGAACAAGACCTACGACGAGACCTATCGCGATCGTGGCTGGGACTGGCCGGCGACCGCGCCATCGATGATCGGCGCCAAGCGCATGGGCAATCTGCGCCGTGAATGCGAGCGCGTGTTGAAGGACGGAGTGGCAGGCGATTTCATGGAAACCGGCGTGTGGCGTGGCGGTGCCTGCATGATGATGCGCGCCGTGTTGAAGGCGTATGGTGTCACCGATCGCCGCGTCATTGCCGCCGACACGTTTGCCGGCCTGCCGCCGCCGAGTGTGGGAGTTGAGGCGGACGAACGCTCATACCTGCATACGGTGCCCGATTTTGCCGTGCCGCTTGCCGAGGTCAAGGCCGCGTTCGCGCGTTACCAGCTGCTCGATCAGCAGGTCGTGTTTCTCGAAGGGCTGTTCCGCGATACGCTTGCCCGCGCGCCTGTCGAAAAGCTCGCCGTTCTACGGCTCGACGCGGACATGTATGAGAGCACCATGGATGGCCTCATGCATCTCTACGACAAGCTGTCCCCGGGTGGCTCGCTGATTGTCGACGACTACTTCTTGTTCGAAGCCCATCGCAAGGCGGTCGATGAGTATCGCGCGGCTCACGCGATCGACGAGCCGATAGTGCGCATCGACGATTTTGGCGGCTATTGGGTCAAGCGATAGCCTGCAGGCGGTGCATTGCGTGAGCAGGCCCGCACTCAACGTCAGCAATTGCGACTTAGAGACTGATCGTCTGAGATGGAAACGCCAAGCGTTTCCATCGAGGGCGTGAATCAGACGCTCAATCAAGGACTTAGAACATGCTACCACAGCCAAAGTGATTCCACTTAAGCTGAACCTGCTCTATCGCATCAACGTTTGCCGCTGACGCCGGCCAGGGCCCGCGGGCCGACGAAATTATCGCGCGGGTTAAAGGTTGCCTCGATAGGGTAGGCGGTTTGACCATTGGTCGTCGCGGACTCCGAGAGTAGCCGGTCGAAGTACGCGATCGTCCGGTTCAGACCCTCACGCAACGCCGTCGTCGGCCGCCAGCCCAGCTTGTCGCGCGCCAGCGTGATGTCGGGCCTGCGCTGCCGCGGGTCGTCTTGCGGCAGTGCCTTATAGACCGGCCGCGACGATGTGCCTGTGATCTCGACCACCTGCTCGGCCAGTTCAGCAATTGTGAACTCCGTTGGATTGCCGAGGTTGACGGGACCGGTGACGGTCGCGCCGCTCGCCATTAGCCGGGAGAAGCCGTCGATCAGATCATCGACATAGCAGAATGAACGGGTCTGGCTGCCGTCGCCATAGATGGTCAAGGGTTCGCCGCGCAGCGCCTGCACGATGAAATTGGAGACGACGCGGCCGTCGTCCGGGTTCATGCGCGGGCCATAGGTGTTGAAGATGCGCGCCACCTTGATATCGACGCCATGGCGCCGGTGATAATCGAAGAACAGCGTCTCCGCGCAGCGCTTGCCTTCATCGTAGCAGGCGCGCGGGCCAATCGGGTTGACGTTGCCCCAGTAGTCCTCGCGCTGTGGATGCATGAAGGGGTCGCCATAAACCTCGGATGTCGAGGCCTGGAAAACGCGGCAATTAAGCCGCTTGGCCAGGCCCAGCATGTTGAGTGCTCCGAGTACGCTGGTCTTGGTCGTATGAATGGGGTCTGCCTGATAGTGGTCGGGCGAGGCCGGGCAGGCGAGGTTGAAGATTTCGTCGACCTCGACATGCAGCGGCAGCGCCACATCATGACGCATGAATTCGAAACGTGCGTTGCCAAGCTGGTGAGCGATGTTCTGTTTTCGCCCGGTCTGAAGATTGTCGACGCATATGACGTCGTGGCCGGCCGCCAGCAAATGATCACACAGATGCGAGCCGAGAAACCCGGAGCCACCTGTCACAAGAATTCTTTTTCTATCAATCATCGTTGTGATTTCGAATAGAGTTGCAGACAGTCGTCAGTTGGTCGCGTGCAGGCATGGTTTCGGTTCAATTGGCGGCAACCCGTGCTGCCGGCTCGTCGGCAGGCGCGAACAAGGAGCGGTTCTCGTCGACCCAGTCGAGCAACTGGGCAATGCCCTGGTCGACGGCTATTTCGGGCTTCCACCCGAGTGCTGTTTCCAGTTTGCGGATATCGCTGACGTAAGCACGCTGATCACCGGGTCGCCAGTCCTGCCACTTCAGCGGAATCTTGCGGCCGAGCTTCTGCTCCAGCATGCCGATCAGGTCGAGCAGAGAGATCACCTGGGCAGGGCCGCCGCCGACGTTAAAGGCTTGGCCGGCGATACGGTCGGGCGCCAGGATGGCGGCCTCGTAGGCACGCAGCAGGTCGTCAACGTGCAGCACGTCGCGCACCTGCTTGCCGTCACCGAAGATCGTGATGTCACGGCCGAGCAGGGAGGCGATGGCAAACCACGCCACCCAGCCCTGGTCCTCGACGCCGAACTGGCGCGTTCCGTAGATGCAAGATTGCCTGAACGAGGTGGCGGGAATTCCATAAATGCGGGCGAAGTCGAGCGCATACTGGTCAGCGGCGCCCTTCGAGCAGCCGTAAGGCGAGAGGAAATCAAGCGGCTCGCTTTCGGAGATGCCGAACGGCCGGTCGACATAGGCGTGGCGCGTGCCCTTGAGCTCGGTCGGTGCGCCGGCGATCTTGCCATAGACCTTGTTGGTGGAGGCAAACACGACGACGGCATGCGGTGAGAAGCGACGCACCGCGTCGAGCACATTGAAGGTGCCGAGCGCGTTGACCATGAAATCCGTACGCGGGTCAGTGACCGAAGTGGTGACGGCGACCTGGGCGGCCAGATGGATCACCGCGTCATAGCGCTGAGCGGAAATGGACCGGTCCATGGCTTCCTTGTCACGCACGTCCGCCAGCTCGAAATCGAACGTCGTGCCGTCGCGCAGCCAATGCAGGTTCTCGTCAGTTCCCTGCCGGGACAGGTTGTCGAGCACGGTAACGTGCCAGTTGCGGGAGCCGAAATAGCGTGCGGCGTTGCAGCCGACGAAGCCGGCACCGCCTGTGATGAGGACTTTCTTCGTGCGCATTCCCTGTTTCCGTCATGGTGGGCGGCTGTAGTGAGCCGCTGGTCAGCTATCCATCGTCAGGATCGATCCTTGTCGAGCCCACTTGCGCAATTGACCTGGCAACGCATGCTGCCACTACGCAAACGAAGGTGAAGTCTAATTCCGTCGCGGAGCTATCGGCGGCCAGCCAATCGCTTGCGCCGGAGCGTTCATGAAGGCTTCAGATTGCATTTGGAAACTGGCGTGGCCGAGAGCTGGGGTGGGATTGGTACGCGCGTATTGTCGGCGGGGTGCTTCTATGGCAGTGAGTGGCGTGTGGTTGGCGCGCGCCATGCGGGTCTCGAGTTGCCTTGATGCCGAAGGCTGACGCAGCCGATGTCGAATGGAGTTGCTTGAATGAAGATTTTGATCACCGGAGGAGCGGGCTTTATCGGAACCCACCTCAGCCGCCGGCTGCTGCGCGATGGACACCAGATAACGGTCATCGACAACGAGTTCAATGGCAGCCGCAAGAACGTTCCGGCTGAGGCCACATTCGTCTTTGCCGATGTGACAAAGCCCAACGAGATCGAGCCGACGATTGCAGCAGGGTTCGACGCTATCTGTCATCTTGCCGGCCAAGTTTCCATCATTCGCTCCTTCACCGATCCCGTGGCCGATCTTCGCACCAACGTTGAAGGCACTTTGAATATCCTTCAATTATGCCTGCGCTACAAGATACCTCGATTGATCTATGCAAGCTCGATGACCGCATACGGAGATACCCGTGTGGTGCCGACGCCGGAAAGCGAGCCCTGCAAACCCGACTCCTATTACGGCATCACCAAGCACGCGGCCGAGCGCTACGTGCATTCGACCGCCGAGCGGCCGGATCTGGGCTATCCGTTCCGCGCCACGTCACTGCGCATGTTCAGCGTCTATGGGCCGGGCCAAGCGCTCGACAATCCCTATCAGGGGGTGCTCGGCATCTTCATGGGCAAGCTGCTGCGCGGCGAGCCGATCACAATCTTTGGCGACGGCGAGCAGACGCGCGACTTCGTCTATATCGACGACATCGTCGAGGGCTGGGTGCGAGCATTGCAATATGAGGGCGCCAACAGCGACGTCTTCAACCTCGGCAGCGGCCGCTCCCTCTCGATCAATGAGCTGGCAGCTCACGCGATCGGCGCGTTCGGGCCACAAGCCGCCAACCATCCCGTCCAGCATGCCCCGGCGCGTCCGGGTGAGCAGCGGCTCGTGCAGGCCGACATCGCGCGGGCTCGCGCCGGGCTTGGATGGGAGCCGCGGACGCCGTTTGCGGTGGGCTTGGCCGAGACCATGCGGCAAGCGCGCATCGTCTTTGAGGCCGAACAGGCTGCCGCCCGCAAGGCTGGGGCTAAATCATGAGGCTGCTACTCGTCATTTCCGTCGATGCCTGGACGCGCAGCGTTTCGAGTGTGCATCATCTGGTCGCAGCAGGGCGGCGCATGGGGCATGAGGTCATGGTCTATGGCCCTGCGCAGCCCGATCTGCCGGACTTGGTGTTCACGACCGACCTCGACGGTATCGATCTTGCCCTGTTTGCGATTCAGGTGCCGTCGGATTTTCCCGATATGCCGTATCTGGCGCGCCTGCTCGACCAGGTGCCGCGCCAGCGCCGCGTCGTTGTCGACCTGTGGGGACGCTACAACGATACCATTCGCGTCGACCACGATTTCAACCACCTGGAGAAGCTCGACGGGCATCTCGGCTGGGAGTGGGAGCAGGCCATTGCGGCGGTGTCCGACACGATCCTGCAACCGACGCTGCAACCGCTGCGGCCCAATGTCGGCTCGTTCCTGTTCCACGGGTTTGAGCCGAGCGCGGTCATCTCCGCTGAAATGACGGCAAAGGATCGAGCCGCACGCTGGCGCGATGCTGGCGCCGAGACGAAGCCATACGGTGTCATGTACGTGGGCAGCAACTGGCAGCGTTGGGGCGATGTGCGGCGGTTCTTGGAGGATTACGCCAGCGTGCGCACATCGGTTGGCCGCGCCTGCCTGATCGGCTGGGACTGGGGCGCGCGCCCGCAATGGGCGATCGACAAGGGGCTCGCAGCGATCGACACCGATCCGGAATTTCTCGGCGAAATCGGCGTCGAGGTGCGCGACGGCGTGCGTTTTGACGAGATCGTCGGCTTGCTCGGCAAGGCGCGCTTTGTGCCGGTCTTTCATCGCCCCTTGTTCCGCCACCTTGGCTTTGTGACTGGGCGTTCGTTCGAGACATTTCACGCCGATTCGATGCCGGTATTGATGCTGCCCGCGGACTTTGTGACAGCGATCTATGGGCCGGCGGCCGCGCTGCTGGTGCCCCAATCGGGTGTTGCCGCGCATTTGACTGCGGCGTTGGCCGAACCCGAGCGCTATTGGCAGGCCGTAATGGATACGCGTGCGTATCTTGCGCGGCATCACTCCTTCGAGAAGCGGATTGAGCAGATCGCAGCGCTGGCCGCTTCTCAGGCTGACGCCGCCGGAGTGGCAGGATGAACATCCTGTTCGTCATGAAGCATCGGGGTAATGCCGGCAACACCCATGCCATTGCCGACTACATCCGCGTGGCCCGCAAGTTCGGTCATCGCGTCGCGCTGTTTGGATATCCCGTGCCGTGGCTTCCCGAACTTGAGTTTTCGCTCGATGTCACGGCCTTCGACAAGGTCGTCTTTCTTTTCGAATCCGAGATCTATCGCGTCGCACGGCTGCACGAGGCCGCATTGTTCGGCAGATTCGAACGCGCCGACCGGATGATCCTCGATATGGACGGCATGTATAATCCAGTGATCGTGCTGGACGGTTACGACCGCAACCATGACGGGGGGGCGCAACGCGCCGAGTGGATCACATATTTCGACACGCTTGCCGATCGTGTCATGAAGCCGGTCATGGGGTTGCCGCCGGGCGATGGAAATGTCGGTGCGTTGCCGTTCTACGGCTATGATGCGGCTCTCGAGCTCGATCCGGCCAAGGCGCCGGAAAAGGAGTTCGACATCGTTTATGTCGGTCACAACTGGTGGCGGTGGCGCGAGCTGGAACAGGAGGTGTTCCCCGCGCTTGAGCCGATCCGCGACAACCTTGGCCGCATCGCGCTGATCGGGCTGTGGTGGGATGCGCCGCCATCCGATCCAGGTTCGGGCAATCCGCTTGCCTTCGCCGGGGATGCCGCGCTTCTGCAGCGGTTGCGCATCGAGACGTTGCCCTCCGTGATGTATAACGAGGTCGTCGATACGATGAGCCGGGCGCGCATCAACATCTTCACGCAGCGCCCGGTGCTGCATCACCTGCGGCATCTGACACTGAAGTATTTCGAGATCTTCTACGCCGACACCATTCCCCTGCTTCTGCTTGATGCCGAGCATGCTGCCGCCGTCTATGGTCCGGCCGGGCGCGAACTCACGCTGAAGGGGCGCGCTCGGGAGAAGCTCGCCGATGCTTTGGCGCGGCCCGATCACTACCGCGGGCTGGTGCACGATGTGCGGCGCCATCTGGCGCATCATCACGGCTACGAGAGCCGCATGCACGAGCTGGTGGCAGCGCTCGGCTGATAAAGGGATGGAACGGATGCGGATGCGAGGCCGTTGATGAAGCTGGTGTTCGTCTACTGGGGTTTTGAAAATGCCGGCAGCATGCTGGATCTGCGCGGCTACATCCGGGCCGGTCGCGCCGCAGGGCACGACGTCACGATCTACGGCCCACCCAATCCCAAATTCGCACTCGACTATTCGCAGGACCTGGTTGGCGCCGATGCCGTCGTCTTCGTTGTCGAATGGACGACGCAACTGCAATTCGGCGATCGCGTGGATTGGACGCGCCTGCTTTCGGCCGTGCCACGCGAGCGTCGCGTCGTCATCGATTGCGACGGTGGCTACAACGATCCAATCGAGTTTCGCGGTGACTACAACCATCGCACGAAGGCCGAGAGCGAAGCCTGGTGCGATTTCTGCGATGCTATCACTGACAAGATCTACCAGCCCACATTGCGGCCGTTGCGCCCCAACGTAAGGCCCTTCTTGTTCCACATCTACGATCCGACCTGGGAGACGCCGCTCGATTTTTCGGCCAAGGATTTCGGCATGATCTACGTGGGCCACACCAAGTTCCGCTGGCACGGCATGTCGCGCGTGCTGCGGGCGGTGGAGCCGGTG
>CAZLHQ010000079.1:0-14484 GCA_964559355.1 uncultured Hyphomicrobiaceae bacterium | reverse complement strand
GTCGCGGAAGTAGCTCTTGCCGAAGTCGAACAGCAGGTAGTTCTTGAGCATCAGCAAAAAGCGCTCGTGCGCGGGCTTGTCGAAGCCGAATTGCTTCTCCAGGCTCTTGATGAACTCCGGATCGAGGCCCTGCGCGCCACGATACTTGGAATTGACGGGATCGGACGGACCCTGGCCGGGGGCGTTCTGGCTCGTCTGACCCGAAAGCCCTTCGCCCGTGCCGCCCGAGAAGCGATCGGTGGCGTTGACGCCGGTGCCGGTCAACTGCGAGATGACCCGCTCGACCGGACCACCGGGCGCGAACTGAATGATGATGAAGCTGATGGCCATGATCCCGAGCATGGTCGGGATGATCAGCAGCAGACGTTTGAGCAGGTAGGCAGCCATGTGTCGGATAAGTCCGTTGTGGTCGCGGGGCGCACCCCATCACCTCGACTTCAGTCGATCTGCTTTGTCGGCGTCATACCACCATGTGTCAATGACGCCGCGATCGTATTTCGGTTTCACCGCAGGCCGCGAGAACTTGGCCCAATAGGCAAGGTGATGAGAGGCCTTGAACCAATGCGGCACCCAGTAGTAGCCGGCGCGCAGCACACGGTCGGCGGCGCGGGCGGCTACTTCGAGTTCTGCCCGTGACTTGGCGGCGGTGATGCGATCGATCAACGCGTCGACGACGTGATCGCAGATGCCGGCCAGATTGTAGCTTCCGTCGGTCTTGGCCGATTCGCAGCTCCAGGACGTCTTCAGCTCGATGCCAGGCGTCAGTCGCATCGAGTAGCGCTCGGTCGTCATGTCGAAATCGAACGATTTGACGCGTCGCTCGTATTGCGCGGGATCCACACGGCGCAGCGTTGCGTCGATGCCGATCGCCTTGAGGTTCTTTATGTAGGGCAGGATGATGCGCTCGAAGGAGGGCGAGAAGATCAAGATTTCGACGCTGAGCGGCTCGCCCTTGGCATTGATGCGAACGGCGCCCTGCTGGGTCCAGCCGGCATCCGTCAGCAATTGGGCCGCCTCACGCAGCAGCTTGCGGTCGCTGCCCGAGCCGTCGGAAACGGGGGCGGAGACGGCATCGCCAAGTGCATCGGGCGAAAGCTTGTCACGGAATGCGTCCAGCAGTGCGAGTTCGTCTGCAGGCGGCTTGCTGGCTGCTTTCATCGGTGAGTTCTCGAAGAAGCTCGCGGTGCGCTGGTAGAGACCATAGAACAAGTTGCGGTTGGTCCATTCGAAATCGAAGGCGAGGCCGAGCGCCTTCCTGACGCGCACATCCTTGAACTTGTCGCGCCGGGTATTGATGAAGAAACCTTGCGCGCCCGATGGCGTGGCATCCGGCAGGCTTTCCTTTATCATGCGCCCTTCGCGCACGGCGGCAATGTCATAGGCTGTGGCCCAATCGACGGACGTGAATTCCTCGCGGAAATCGAAGTCGCCTGCCTTGAGGCTGGTCAGCTCGGCCGTACGATCGCGATAGTACTCGTACTTGATCTCGGCGAAGTTGAAGCGACCGCGGTTGACGGGGAGGTTCTTGGCCCAATAATCATCGCGCCGCTGGTAGAGTACGAACGTGCCGGCCTTGAACTCGGTGACCTTGTAGGGGCCAGACCCCAGCGGCGGCTCGAGCGAGGATTGATCGAAGCTGCGGCTCGCATAAAAAGCCTTCGACAGAATTGGCAGCGTTGCAACGTTGAGCGGCAAGTCGCGCACGAGCTCACCCTTGAAGGTGTAGCGCACGGTTGTTGCGTCGATCGCCTCGGCCTTGTCGACATCGCGCAGCGCGATGCGATAGCGGGGATGGCCTTTGTCTTTGAGCACCTGGAACGAGAAGACAACATCCTCGGCGGTCAGCGGCGTACCGTCGGCGAATTTTGCTTCGCCACGCAACGCGAACGTGACGGACATGCGGTCGTCGGCGACCTCGGCAGTTCGCGCGACGAGGCCATAGACGGCATCGGGCTCGTCGAACGCACGCACCATCAAGGAATCGAACAGCAGCTCGGTGCCCTGCGCGGCATCGCCCTTCAAGATGTGGTCGTTGAAGCTGTCGAAGGTAATGCGCCCGGCCGGGCCGATCAACGAGATGCGGCCGCCCTTGGGCGCATCGGAATTGACGTAGTCGAAATGCTGGAAATCGGCTGCGTATTTCAATGTGCCGAACGTCGACAGACCATGGCGCTGTTCTGCGGCCAGACCGGGGGACGATAGCACGGCCGCAGCGGCCAGTAGCGCCACGAGCCGGCCGCGCCGTCGAATGCGAAGGACGCGCCGACCAGGCGCATCATGGTGGGCGCACTGCCAATCGGTGTCGCCAGGTTGGGCCATGGACTAGCGCCCCGTGGCGGCGCGAATGGCGTCGCTCTTGGCCTTGTCGTGCCACCATGCGAACAGGAAGCCCGGGTTCTGGCTCGGCAGCTTCTCGGGGCGTCCGAACCTATCCCATGCAGCGAGCCGGTCGAACGGGTAGTACCATTGCGGGACGACATAGTGGTTCCACAACAGCACGCGATCGAGCGCGCGCGTCGCGGCAACAAGATCGGCCCGATCCTTGGCCATGATGATGGCGTCGATCAGCTTGTCGACGGCCGGGTTGGCGATGCCGGCCGAATTGCGGCTACCATCGCGCTTGGCGGCTTCGCTGCCCCACATGTCGCGCTGTTCGTTGCCGGGCGAATGAGACTGGCCGAAGCTGTCGACGATGATGTCATAGTCGAAGCTGTCGGTGCGGCGCTTGTATTGCGAGCTGTCGACGACGCGGACGCTGGCTTCGACGCCGAGCTTCTTCAGGTCCTCGATGTAGGGCAGCACAATGCGCTCGAAGTCCGGTTGAACGAGCAGGAATTCAGCCTTCAGGGTCTGTCCTTGCGCGTTGTGCAGCAATCCGTTCTTCACACTCCAGCCCGCGGCCTGCAACAGCGTCAAGGCCTGCCGCATGTTGTTGCGATGTTCCATCACGGTTGCGGCATCGGGATTCTTCCAGGCGGTGGTGAATACCTCGGGTGGCACTTCACTCTTCATGCCTTGGAGAATTTCGAGCTCCCGCCCTACCGGCAGGCCGGTCGCGGCCAGCTCGGAATTGGCAAAGAAGCTGTGGTTGCGGATGTACTGACCGTAGAAGAGGTTCTTGTTCAGCGTTGCGAAATCGAACGCGAGGTTGAAGGCGTGGCGCACGCGGGCGTCGGCAAACTGCGGCCGACGCCCATTCAATACGAACGCTTGCATGCCCGCGACGCGTTCGTTTTTCAGCAGGTCCTTTTTGACGAGTCCCTTCTTCTGGGCGTCAAAATCATACTGCGTGGCCCATCGATTAGCACTCGTTTCCGGCCAAGCGTCTATGTCGCCGGACTTGAACGCCTCGAATGCGGGCGTCGGGTCGCGATAATACTGGAAGACGACCTCGTCGAAGTTCCACAAGCCGCGCTGCACCGGCAGGTCCTTGCCCCAATAGTCGGCGACGCGCTCGTAGACGATGCGCCGTCCGGGATCGACAGCCTTGATCTTGTAGGGGCCAGAGCCGAGCGGCACCTCGAGGGTCGATTTGGTGATGTCGCGCTTTTCGCCATTGCTGCCAGTGCCTTCCCAATAGTGCTTGGGCAGCACCGCCAATTGGCCGACGATAACCGGCAGCTCGCGATTGCCTTTGATGTCGAAGTGGAACGTGACCTCATGATCGCCCTTCTTCTCGGAGCGCACGACATTCTTGTAGTAGAACGCGTATTGCGGGTGCGCCTTCTTCAGTGCGTCGAGCGAGAACATCACGTCGTCGGCGGTGATCGGCTTGCCGTCATGCCAGCGCGCGTTGGGGCGCAATCCAAAGGTCGCGGACGAATAATCGTCGGGGTGGCTCACCCATTCGGCGATGAGGCCATATTCGGTCGAGGGCTCGTCGGGCGAGCTCGTCATCAAGGCATCGTGGATCAGCGACAGCCCGGTTGCCTCCTCGCCCTTGATCGTGAAGCTGTTGAGCGAATCGAAACTACCGATCGCCGCGCGCGACAGCCGCCCGCCCTTGGGCGCATCGGGGTTGACCCAGTCGAAATGCTTGAAGTCGGCTGCGAACTTCGGCGCGCCGACGAGCGAGAGAGCATGGTGCTTCTTGGCCGCTGCCGCCGCATCTTGGGCAACAGCCGGCGCACGCAAGGCAAACACGCTGGCCAATGCAACCACGCATGCGAGAGCAGGAAAAGAGGTCCCGCGAGCCGCCCGACCATACCACTGCGCCATGTTGTGCTGTTCCCCTCGGTCGTTGCACCTGCGATGTCGTGCTCGGATGATCGCACCCGAGCCTTCGACTTATAGGGGCTAGCCGAGCTTTTGGGCGAGCTGAAGTTAAGTTTTTGCAAGATTGGATGAGCACACGGCCATGGCGTCAGTTCGCATTGTGCCGGCCATCGATGGAACGCGAAAAAGCCAGGTCAATGCGTTGACCTGGCTTTGAAATTTCTGTGTCTTTCCGGGTGGCGCTATTTCAGCGTCGAAAGGTAGGCCAGCAGGTTGGCCAGATCACCGGGATCCTTGACGCCGCCAAACGACATCTTGGTGCCTGCCGCGTAGGCCTTGGGGTCGTGAAGGAACGTCGCCAGATCGGGAAGCGCCCAGTTGCCGCCCTTGGCCTTAAGAACATCCGAGTAGCCGAAGCCCGCCGTCGACGTCTTCGCCTTGCCGACGATGCCGTGCAGGTTCGGGCCCGTCTTGGTGGCGCCGCCACTCTCCACCGTATGGCAGGCCGCGCACTTCTTGAACACGTCCTGGCCGGCTGCGGCGTTGGCGGTTGCTGCGGCAGCGGCGACCTTGGCAGCGTCGAATGCAGCTGCAGTCGGGGCAGCGGCTTTGGCATCGCCAGCGGCGGCCTTCTTGGCTACCGGCAGGGTGTAGCCGGCATGGGTTTCACCGTGGCCGTGGCCGCCGGTGCGAATCTCGACAAACGTGCGGACGCCAACAATGACCAGTAAAGCGGTCAGAATGGCGGCTGCAATCTTGGTGAACTCGAATGAATCCATCATGTTGTGTGGTCTCGGCGGCTAGAGGCTTCGGTCACTCGGTCGCGGCACGGCGCAAATTCGGGGCCGACTATAGAAATTCCAGCCTCGCTTGCAACCAGACTTGCGTTCGTTCTACAGAACCTTGCCGAGACGAATTGTCACCGAGACGATACGCTGCCCGACCATTGTTCCGCCACTGCGAAAGCAAAGCCGCTCTTAATGCTGCATGTTCTGACCGTTATTCCCGCCCGCATGCAGGCAACCCGCCTGCCCGGCAAGCCGATGGCCGACATCGAAGGCACGCCGATGATCGTGCACGTCTGGCGGCGGGCGCTGGCCGCCGAGATCGGTCGCGTGGTGGTGGCGACGGACGCGCGCGAGATCTACGAGGCAATTCGCGCCGCCGGTGGCGAAGCCGTCATGACGCGCGCAGATCATTCGAGCGGCTCAGATCGCGTGTTCGAGGCCGTCAACAAAGTCGATCCGGATAATGCCGTCGAGGTGGTGATCAATCTTCAGGGGGATCTGCCGACACTCGACCCAGTCTTGATCGGCGCATGTCTTGGCCCGCTGAAGGACCCTGCCGTCCACATTGCAACGCTTGCGGCCGTGATCCAGGAGGCGGAGGAGAAGACCAACCCGAACGTCGTCAAGGTTGTCGGATCGCCGCTCAAGGCGACCGGCCGGTTGCGTGCACTCTATTTCACTCGCGCCACCGCACCGCACGGCGAGGGGCCGCTCTATCATCACATCGGCATATACGCCTATCGTCGACCGGCACTGGAACGGTTCGTCTCGATGCCCCCATCCTATCTCGAAAAACGTGAGAAGTTGGAACAGCTTCGCGCACTCGAAGACGGCATGCGCATCGACGTCACGATCGTTGACACGGTTCCGCTCGGTGTCGATACTCCGGCCGATCTGGAGCGAGCGCGCAAGCTCATCCGCGCATCGGTTTCGGGATGAGCACCATGCCAGCCGGCCGCTTGCCACGTTCAACCCGCGCCTGTCTATCCGCGCCCGTGTTGCCATCATGCTGCTTGCCCCGGGGCGACCTGGGCGCGTCTGCGCTGGCGCCGGTGTTCCTGCCCACTGCTGATGCCGATGGCCTAACCCGATGAACCAAACGCCCCAATCTGCCACCACGCCGCTGCGGATCGCCTATCAGGGCGAGCCGGGCGCCAATTCTCATTTGGCCTGCACGGAGGCCTATCCGACATTCGAGCCGGTGGCCTGCCCGACGTTCGAGGATGCGCTTGCAGCCGTCAAAAGTGGCGACGTGCGCTATGCGATGATACCGATCGAGAATTCGGTTGCCGGCCGCGTTGCCGACATCCACCACCTTCTGCCGAGCGCCGATCTCTACATCGTCAGCGAGCACTTTCTGCGTGTGCGCCATCAGTTGATGGCGTTGCCTGGCGCCAGTCTGCAAACCGTCAAGCGCGTGATGAGCCATACCCAGGCTCTTGGTCAGTGCCGCGGCACGCTGCGCAAGCTTGGCCTGAAGCCGGTGCCGGAGGCCGATACGGCAGGCTCGGCGCGCCTCGTTTCGGAAAGCGGCGACACCGAGCTTGCCGCCATCGCTTCGGGCCTTGCCGCCGAGATCTATGGGCTTGAGATTCTCAAAAGCGATGTCGAGGACGAGTCCCATAATACGACGCGCTTCGTCATCCTGGCCAACGAGCCCGACGATGCCGAACCGGGCGATGGACCCATCATCACCACGTTCCTGTTCCGCGTGCGCAATATTCCCGCCGCGCTCTACAAAGCGCTTGGCGGCTTTGCCACCAACAGCGTCAACATGACGAAATTGGAAAGCTACCAGACCGAAGGCACCTTCAACGCCACCATGTTCTTTGCCGACATCGAGGGCCATCCGGCCGAGCCCAGCGTTGCCGAAGCATTGCGAGAGCTGCACTTCTTCTCGCGGCAAGTGCAGTTGCTGGGCAGCTATGTGGCGAGCCCTTATCGGCGCGAGGCTGCCGAGCGGGCCAATGGCATGATGCCGGCGCGCAGCGCAACGTGATGCATTCTCCGGTTCGGGCTCCAATTCGGGCCGCAAGGTAGAGGAACAAGCGCATGCGTCTTGGCGGAAAGGTAGCCATCGTCACCGGGGCAGCTTCCGGCTTTGGCCGGGGAATCGCAGAAGCCTTCGTGCGTGAGGGCGCCAAAGTTGTCATTGCCGATATCGATGGCGACAAGGCGGCTGCAGTGGCGCAGGAGATCGAGGAGCACGCGGTCGCGGTCAGGGCCGACGTGACGCGCAAGGCCGACGTCGCCGCAATGGTGGCGACCGCCGCAGAAGTGTTCGGCGGGCTCGACATACTCGTCAACAACGCCGGCGCGACCCATCGCAACCAATCGCTGATGACCGTTGGCGAGGACGAGTTTGACCGCATTTATGCTGTCAACGTGAAGTCGATCTATCTGACGACGCTGGCCGCCGTGCCGCTGATGGAAAAGCGCGGTGGCGGCGTCATCATCAACACCGCCTCGACCGCAGGCCTGCGTCCGCGCCCGGGTCTCACCTGGTACAACGGCTCGAAGGGCGCGGTGATCACACTGACCAAATCGATGGCCGCCGAGCTGGCGCCCAAGAATATCCGCGTCAACGCCATCAATCCCGTGATTGGCGAGACAGGCATGCTCGAACAGTTCATGGGCATGCCGGATACTCACGCCAACCGCGCCCGGTTTCTGGCAACCATTCCGCTGGGGCGGATGTCAAAACCGGAAGACATCGCCAATGCGGCGCTGTTCCTGGCCGATCCGGCGTCGAGCTTCATCACCGGCATTGCCATCGAGGTGGACGGCGGCCGCTGCATTTGAGCCGCCCACCTCGGGCCCGCGTTTACAGCGGCGCCTTGAACACGAAGAACGCGCCAGCCGCAATCAAACTGAAGCCGACCAGATGATTTGCGGTGATCGGCTCCTTCAGGAACAAGACGGAGAACACCGCGAACACGCTCAGCGTAATCACTTCCTGCATGGTCTTCAGCTCGGCCGCCGAATAAACCTGATAGCCGATCCGGTTGGCTGGCACGGCAAAGCAATACTCGATGAACGCTATTCCCCAGCTCACCAGAACGACGATTGCCAGCGGCTTGGTGGTGAACTTCAAGTGACCATACCAGGCGAACGTCATGAACACGTTCGACAGGCCGAGCAGGACGATTGGCATGATGTGGGCATACATGGGAGAAACCTGAGCAACACCCCTCGGCAGTGACGGGCGCGGCAGGTTATCGCGCGGCAATCACCGCGTCAGCAGGTTCTCGATCTTCTTGTTGCGCGTTTCTTCCGGTTCCTCGAACAGCATCGTCGAAGCCAGCCGCCCGCTGCGGTCCATCAGGTAGACGGACGCGGTGTGGTTCATCGTGTAGTCCTTGCCATCCTTGGAGGGCACCTTTTCGTAGATTGCGCGATATGACCTGGCGACCGCGGCGATCTCGGCGGGGGTTCCCGTCAGTCCGATGATCGATGAATCGAAGGCCGACAGATAGAGCTTCAGATGCTCGGGCGTATCGCGCTCGGGATCGATGGTGACAAAGACGACGTTGATAGCTTCGCGTCGGTCGCCGAGCGCCTTCAGGTGTCCCGTCATCTCGAGCAGCGTCGTCGGGCAGATATCCGGGCAATGGGTGAATCCGAAAAAGATCGCATAGGGCTTGCCGGCAAGTGCGGTGCTGGAAAACCGTGTGCCATCCGTCCGCGTCAGCTCGAACGGCGCACCGATGCGAGCGGCTCCTGGCAAAGAGCCTTGCTGCGTTTTGTGCATCTCGCCGAGCAACAGCATGCCGGCGCCGACGGCGAGGGCAGCAACCGCCGCCCACGCCACGACGCGAATCTTCCGCATCACATCAATGTTTGCCATGATGTCCTTGGTGTCCTTCGGCCTTGGCGCCCATCGGCGCCACATCGTAGCTGATGTCAACCTTACCGGCTTTTTCGAATTGCAGCGTGCCTTTCACCGGCTTGCCTTCGGCTGGGGGAGACATGAGGTCGATAAACATGACGTGATAGCTGCCGGGCTTCAACTCGACGCTGTCGCCGGGCTTGATCTCGAGACCACCGGCCACTTCACGCATCTTCATCATGCCGCCGTCCATCGTCATCTCGTGAACCTCGAGCTTGTTGGCGATGGCGATGCTGCCGCCAACGAGCCGGTCCGCAGTCTTACCCGTGTTGGTGATCTTCATGAATCCGCCGGCTACTTTGGCGCCGGGTGGGGTGACGCGCGTCCACGGCTTGGTGATGACGATATCGCCAATCTTGGCATCATCTGCGGCAGCAGGCGTCGCCAGCAGGGCAAGGCCGGTTGCGAGAGCGGCGAGAGTACGTTTCATGCGAGAATATCCTTGTCGTTCGTTGGTGAAGTTGGCGCTGGTGAACATGGTGCTGGTGAGGGCGGCGATGGAGAATGTGGGGCGCGGCGCTCCGTCTTCGTGGGGGTCGCTGGAGCGCCGCGCATGGTGTGCGATCGGGTCCAAGGGACAGCTGGAGACAAGCCCTTCAAAACCGAGAGCACTCCTTGAACAGCGCGGTCAGAAATGCACGCCGGCCGTGAAGGCCAGCGACCAATCGCGCTGAAGCTGTGGTCCATTGAGGTCCTGATAGAGGGGTAAGCCGGCTTCGACGCCAAGGCGCGCCATCGTGCCGTCGGCGAATGTCATGTGGCCGTTGAGGCCGAGGAACGCCTCGATACGATCGCCGCCATAAAACTCCGGGTAGGTGCCCTGAAAGATGCCGCGGATATTAGGATCCGCGCCATGGATCTGATCCTGGGTGCTGGCGGCAAGGCGTGCTGTGCCGGAAAGCCCTTCGGTGAGGCTGTAGCTGAGCCAAGCCGTCACCTCATGCTGGTTGCCCCAGCGATAGCCCTCGTCGTTCTCATCCTCGAGCGCGATGCGCGCCTTGTATTGCGCGCCCCATCCGAGCCGGCTGGCATTGCCCATGTAGGTGAGGCTCGGAACCAGGTCGTAAGTGCCGGTGCCAAGCTGCATGCCGTAGGACGAGCGCATCGTCATGTAAGCGTTGTGCGGCATCAGCATGGTGCCCCTTTCGTCGATCGATCCGGTCGGGATCGAGACGCCGAGCGTGCCGTTGACGCGGTGGCCATGGCCTTTCCACAGGTTGAAGGCGAGTGCGAGGGTGGTGTCGCCGAGGCCCTCCGTGCTGCCCTCGGTAACGCCAAGCCGCGTCGCTCCGGCCGGTCCCTGGAAGGTGATCATGGTCATGCGTTTTTCGACGTAAGCTGTCATCACCATCAGGCTGATCTGGTCGGTGATGCCGTACATGCCGGAGAGCATGTGCATTTCCATGCTCATCTCGTCGGGCGCGATGCGCAACGTGGCTGGCTGCACGCCCGGCATGGCGGGGTTCATGTCGAAGCGGTTGGGCACGGTGGTGACGATGGTCTCAGGCGAGACGCCGCGCGTGCCGATGCGACTGCCGTCCATTTTCATGAACATTGGTGTGTACATCAGCATCGCCTTGCCCTTGCCGGGAAGATGAGCGCCCATGACGCCGACCGGGGGCGGCTGCATGGCGTGTTGGGCGGCAATCGGGCTGACGTTTCCTTCCATCGGCGCGGGACCAGCGCCCATCGCTGCGGACGTCGCACTGGGCCCCATGTGGCCGGCGTGCTGGGCATTGGCATAGGTGGAAGTGAGGACTGCGGCTGCCGATAGCGCAAGGGCGGCGGCCAGCTGGCGCCGGCACATGCGCGCGCGTTTGCATTTCATTGATTTTGACCTTGAAAAGCTGGGATCATTCCGCCTTGGGAAGGCGCGGCAACGAGTGCGCTGCTACGCATAAAACCCACAGGACGGGCACACGCGAGTTTTCAGGCCGATTGAGGAGGCGCGCGAGATCGCTGTTTAGAGCGCTCGTGGCGCAGGGCTGGGGCCGTGGCCTCGACCACCACAGGCGCTACCGAAACGCGCACCACTGGCGGCGTGAGGGCCGGTAGCTCGGGCAACGCCAGCACGGGCGCTATCGCACCAGTACAAACGGGGCAGAACGTCGCCGTTTCTGTATCGAAGCCCGGGACTGCATCAGCGGTGCGCGTGGCGTCTGCCCGTTGGCTGGCGAGCATTTGGCTCGTCACCAGCGCTGGTCCGCAAATAACGAAGCCCAGACGGTTTGTTGCGGAAGCCTCGCCCGAGAAGCCGAGTGCCGCCATCATGGCGAAATGCAGCGACAGGAACGCCACATGCAAAAGCGTGGCGGCAAGGGCTACGCCCGCCGTCAATTTCCGGCCATTGGCTCGTCGAAACAGTCGCATACGGCCAAACTACAGCGTAGTTTTCGACCCGCAAGCCCCCAGATCAAGCAAGCCGCGCATTGACCTGCGGCGTGTTGTTCCAGCTACGCGCCGCCCTCGACGAAGCGACGCAACAGCCAATGGGCAATGGCGTGACCGCGCGGAGCCCACAACCCGTGCGGGTGGGCGCCATCCAGGATCTGCCGCGCCTCGGTGCGTTCGAACCAGCGGGCCTCGGCCAGTTCGGCCGTGTCGATGGTGAGCGGGGCATACGGCACCTGCACCATGGCGCCGATCATCAGCGAATGGGGAAATGGCCAGGGCTGGGATTGCACATAGCGCACTCGCGTCACCGTGAGCCCGATTTCTTCCGCCGTCTCGCGCGCGACGGCCGATTCGATGCTCTCGCCGGGCTCCAGGAAGCCGGCGATGGCTGACATCATGCCGTCCGGGAATTGCGGCTGGCGCGCCAGAACGCAATGGTCTCCCGCCGTCGGCAGCATGATGACGACGGGGTCGGTGCGTGGAAACTGCGCATGCCCACATGCCGCGCAATCACGTTTCCAACCGCCGTCCAACATACGCGTCGACTGCCCGCAATGGCCGCAGTATCGCGTTTCCGCGTGCCAGTGAGCCAGTGCGACCGCGGTCGCAGCCAGAGCCAGATCTTCAGCGGAAAGCACGCCCTGCATGGCCAGCGAGCGCAAGTCGACGGCGGGGGCGAGTAACCGTCCTTCGGGATCACGGAAAAGCGCGTCCTCCGGTGCCAGGGCGAGCGCGAAAATGGCGTCTTCGGTTCGAGGCCGGACGCCGAGGAACATCAGGGCCTGGCTGTCCGCATCGGATGTGAGCAGGGCATCGGGCGCAAATAGCGCAAGGCTGGCCGCGGTGCGCTCGGGGTTCGAACGGATCACAGGCTTCTCACCGACGAGCACGATTATTCGGGTTTCTTGCGCGGTCAGACGCTCGGCCAGAAACCGCGCATCCTCGCGCCGGACACTCATCCGGTCGAGCGTGGACATGGCCGTCAGCGTGGGATGACTGGCTGCGAAGTTCTGGTCGCTCACGATGTGCTCCGCAAACATTGGTCTCGATGAGGGGCGGGCGCGACCGTGCGCAATCGCTGCTCCAAAATGGCGCCGGACTTGTCTTCATCATCTGATTTGACCACGATTGCGCCCACGCCGGGTCAAAAAACTGCGCCACAGAGGGTGCGTGCCGACTACGCCGGTTTCGTAGTCTCGGGCCATATGGGCGCAAATATCGGGGGGTTGGAGCAAACGTGCGTCACCTCATCAGCGCGGCTATTGCGCTGCTGCTGGCATCGTCAACATCACCGGCGGCGGCAGCCGATCGCGCGACGGCGCCACCGCGCCTCGTCGAGCCGCCGCGACGTGTGGAGCCTGCCGTGTCACGCATAGAAATCGCAAGTGATGTCGCAACCAAGGTCGGGCGTCAGGTTTGGCTCAACGAAACCGGTGGTGATCGCGACATGATCACGGCGTGGAATCCGGCCGAGGATTTCGCCTCCGTCGGCATTGGCCATTTCATCTGGTTTCCTGAAGGCCTGCAAACGCGCTTTGCCGAAAGCTTTCCCAAGGTGCTGGCGTTCCTTCGTGCGCAAGGCATCAAGCCGCCGGCCTGGCTCGACCGCGAGCCGGCGCCGCAATGCCCTTGGCGTACACGCGCCGAGTTCAAGAGGAATTTCGACGGCCGGCAGATGCGCGAGCTGCGCGCCTTCCTGCATGAGACGGTCGGTACGCAGACCCAATACCTCGTCGAGCGCATGAAAGCGGCGTTGCCGAAAATCCTGGAGAGCCTGCCTTCAGATGAGCAGCGCGCGCATGTGAAGGCGCAATTTCACCGCGTGGTGGACGCTTCACCCGATCTCTATCCGCTGATCGACTACATCAATTTCAAAGGTGAAGGGATCGCAGCCTCGGAGACCTACCCGAGTGTCACCACCGGCGAGCCCGAGGGATGGGGCTTGAAGCACGTCTTGTTGTCGATGACGGGGGCCAGCAAGGAGCAAAGGGCGGTATTGGGCGAATTTGCGGATGCCGCCGCCTTCGTGCTCAAGCGTCGCATCCACAACAATCCTCCCAACCGGCGCTGGGAAAAGGGCTGGTTGAAGCGGACCGAGACCTATCGCCGGCCGTTGCGATAGCGGACGCGACTTGCATCGGCGGGCCTCAGGCGGCATATACGGGGTGGGCTGGCGGCGGACGCATCCCTCGCCAACCGGGTCAGGTCGGGAACGAAGCAGCCCTAACGATCAGGACGCGGGTCGTCCGCCAGCCTCTATTTCGCTCACGGGCGCTGTCCGGATTGTAGGATGCGATCCGGCGCCCTCCGCGGGGGGCGGCCAGCCGGCCGCTTCGCGTTGCTCGTTGCCCTGCGGGCAGATTAGATGAACCCATATTTTTCAGACGACTTTCTTTTCGTCACGATCGGGCTGGCAAGCCTTGGCGGGGTCCTGCTGATCAGTTCATGGGTTGGGCGCAATCCGCTGGAGCTTGTTTGGGGACGGCAATACGCCAAACCGGCGCTCGATCAGGCCGCAAACAGTTTCGGTTGGCTCCTGCTGCTGCTCGCGGGAATCAATCTTGTTCTTGCATTTGCCGGACCTGTTGTCGGATTTCGCGCTTAAATCATCACCAAGCTTTTGATCGTGATGCCCATTTCCGGAATCGCGGCGTGGTGGATCGGGCGCCGCCTCAGCGCATTTCGTATCGACCCGTCGCGCTAGGCGTAGTAACTGGCGGTATGGCGAAAAAGGACGTTGCGAAAAAGACTGGTAGCGGGGATGGCGGCGGCGATGAGCCGGGTGCCGCCAAGCCCTATGTCGTGCTGGCGCGCAAGTATCGCCCCGCCTCGTTCGAGGACCTCATCGGCCAGTCGGCGATGGTGACGACGCTGACGAACGCGTTTGCGTCGGGCCGCATCGCGCAAGGCTATATGCTGACGGGTGTACGCGGTGTCGGCAAGACGACGACGGCGCGCATCCTCGCCCGCGGGCTCAACTACGAGCCAGGCGGGCCGACGACCGAAATGCCGAGCCTCGGGCCGCACTGCGCGGAAATCATGGAGAGCCGGCATCCCGACGTTATCGCGATGGACGCGGCGTCCAACACCGGCGTCGACAACATTCGCGAAATCATCGAAAGCGCGCGCTACAAGCCGATGGTGGCGCGCTACAAGGTGTTCATCATCGACGAGGTCCACATGCTGTCGAAGGGCGCG
>CAZLHQ010000078.1:0-14615 GCA_964559355.1 uncultured Hyphomicrobiaceae bacterium | reverse complement strand
ACTTCGAGAAGGGCTTCATTCGCGCCGAGACCATCGCCTACAACGACTACGTCTCGCTCAATGGCGAGGTGGGCGCCAAGGAAGCCGGCAAGATGCGGCTGGAAGGCAAGGAATACGTGGTGCAGGATGGCGACGTCATGCACTTCCGGTTTGCGAATTGAGGAGATGGGCTGCGATGGCCGAGACACTTCCAGACCGTTTGTCGACCGATCCTGACAGCCCCCACTACGATGAGGCCGTTCTGGCGCGCGACGTCGGCATTCGTTTCAACGGCACCGAAAAGACCAACGTCGAGGAATATTGCGTCAGCGAGGGCTGGATCAAGGTTGCCGCCGGCAAGTCGAAGGACCGCCACGGCAGGCCGCTGACGATCAAGCTCAAAGGCAAGGTCGAGCCCTATTTCCGCGATGCCGCGCCCGCATGAGGCGCTCCCCCTTGTGATACGGCAGGGGCGGTGCCATCTGATAAGCATGAACAGAACCGTGCAAAAGTTAACGCTACAGCTACTGAACGTGCTTTTGAGCGGCTTGGTTGCCGTGACGGCGCTTGCCTTTGTCCCCACGGCGATGGCCGATGAGCGCACGCGTCCGCGCGATCCCGCAATCGAGGTGCCGCATCCGCGCCCACCATTGTTGGGGCGGCCGCCTTCTCCTGGCAACTCTGAGGCGAGTTCGCCGGTGCGCGATTATCTTTATCGCCCGCCAGCCGACAGCGGCAGCATAACGGACCGGCTGGTGCCGCCCTCAACGGTGCGCCCCGGCCCGCGCGGCTACTGAGCGCATAGCCCGCATCGAGCGACATCGCGCGTGCGTCCGCATGCAGCAACAACAGCCATGAACCCCAACACACAAAGTAGAAAACCCGCCGGCAGCAATGCACCGGCGGGTTTGCTCGTTGTCACTTCGCCGTGTCGTGGCACTGCGGGACAGTGCGGGCGCCAGCCCCTAGAACAGGTTCAACCTGCATGGAAACGCCTTGCGCCACGGTGGCCTGCTCTGGGTCTTTGATTGAGAGTCTGATTCACGCCCTCGATGGAAACGCATGCGTTTCCATCGAGGGCGATCAGGCTCTATTCCGCCGGTGACTTCAGCTTGGTGATGTTCATCATGCCGAGCACATAGCGCTCATAGAACGGCTCGGTCGTACCCTTGCGCATCTTGCGCAGGAAATACTTTTCGAAAGCGATCTTGGCATAGTGAACCCACACGCCCTCCGCCGACCAGTTGACGTTGCGCGGCGGAATTTGCGGCTGAGCGACGAAGGCAGCACCTTTGTCGCCAAAGTCGGCAAGGCACAAAGCGCTCCACGTCGGCACCTTGTGCGGCTCCTTGCCGGCGAGCAGATCGCTAATGTTCTCGACCGCCGCCGTCACCATGCTCTCGATCATGTAACCGGTCTTGGGCACGCCGACGGGAACTGCCGTCTGCTCCAGCGGCGGGATGGCGATACACACGCCAACAGCGAACACGTTCTTGAACTTCGGATTGCGCTGGAATTTGTCGACCAGAATGAAACCGCGCGGATTGCCGAGCCCCTCGACGCCGCGTGTCGCGGGTACGCCGCGGAATGCCGGCAGCATCATCGAATACTTGAACGGCAGCTCGTGTTTCTTCTTCTCGCTACCGTCGTCGTTGAACTCCGTGACGAGCATCTTGCCCGCCTCGACGCGATCGACCTTTGCGTTGCAGATCCATTTGATGTGCCGCGAGCGCATCTCGCTTTCGAGCATGCCCTTGGTGTCGCCGACGCCGCCGAGCCCCAGATGACCGACGTAGGGCTCGGAGGTGACGAACGTCATCGGCACCCGATCGCGAAGCTTGCGCTTGCGCAGATCGGTTTCCATGATCATCGCGTATTCATAGGCCGGTCCATAGCAGGACGCGCCTTGCACGGCGCCGACGATGACGGGGCCAGGATCCTTGCAGAACGCTTCCCAGTTGCGGTTGGCTTCGAGCGCATGATCGACGGTGCATACCGACTGCGTGTAGTGCTCGGGCCCCAGTCCCTGCACCTCATCGAACGCAAGCTCCGGCCCGGTCGCGATGATGAGATAGTCGTATTTCATGCTCGAGCCGTCGTTGAGCTCGATCTCGTTGCTATCGGGCTTCACCTGCTTGGCGCCGACAGCGGTGAACTTGATGCCGTGCCGGTCCAACAGCGGTGCCAGTTCGATCGTGATGTCCGGCTTCTTCCGCCAGCCGACGCCGACCCAGGGATTGGACGGCGTGAACTGGAAATACGGCAGGTTGGATACGAGCGTGACGGTATGACCGCGTCCGAGCATGGCCTGAGCCTCGTAAGCCGCAGACATGCCGCCGACCCCGCCTCCCAGTACGACAATGTTGGCCATAATGCGTAATCTCCCTAAGGGCTGTTTCCTCGCATCCCGATTTCATCAGCGGCCGATGTAGCAGCAGCACATGAAGACGCGCCGACGATCAGGATCAGTTTTTGCTTTGCCGATCATCAGGGCATCGCATCGGCGCGGTGTCAATCGGGGAAGAATAATTAAGTCAGGTCAGCGCACGTCTTGAGCATGCCGGCGGGTGCTCACCTTGCTTGGCCGCGCGCGTCAGGAAGCAGCGACCGTCAGTCGTCTCGTGGCATACCTTCACACCACGCGACCGATCGCCAGGCATGACTTCGCCCGAGTCGGCACGCCGCTCACGCGCCGTCATCTGCCTTGTTGGCGTGCTGACCGTAGGATCTGAACTTGTCGAGCATCAGCGCCATCTCTTCGTCAGAAAGCAGCACCGGCTGGCCGAGCATCAGCACCTTGCAGTACTGCTCGGCCAACACCTCGACCTCGCTGGCGAGCTCCAGCGCTGCAGCAAGCGTGGGGCCGATCGCGATCTGCCCGTGATTGGCCATCAAACAGGCATCACGCGCAGCGAGCCCTCGCTCGACATGGCGCGACAGCTCCTCGGTTCCGAACGTCGCATAAGGCACCAGCGGGATGTCGTTGCCGCCAGCCAGCGCCACCATATAGTGAAACGCCGGTATCGGACGGCCCACACACGCGAGAACGGTTGCGTGCAGCGAATGAGTGTGGACGACGGCATGGCGATCGCCGCGCGCACGATAGGCGGCGAGATGGAAGCGCCACTCGCTCGATGGCTGCAACTCGCCAATGCGGGTGCTGCCATCACCGCCGACAAAGACGATGCGGCCGACGTCGAGGGTTTCGTAGGCGACACCCGTGGGCGTGATCAGCATGCCATCGCCGAAGCGGCAGGAGACGTTGCCGGAGCGCCCAGGCGAGAGATCTGAACGGCTCATGGCAAGCGCTGTAGCGATCACTGCCTCACGCGCCGCCAGCTCATCAGTATGCTCTGCGCTAATGCCCGATCCCATCATGCCAAACCCGCAAACTCGGGATAAAGCCGCGCCAAACCGTTAGCCGATGCGGGCGCGATGCCACGTTCGGTAATCAAGCCGGTGACGAGGCGTGCCGGCGTCACATCGAAAGCGGGGTTTGCGGCAGGCGACCCGGGTGCGGCGATGTCCACCGTGACGACGCTGCCATCCGCCAGCCGCCCCGTCATCGCCAGGACTTCGCTTTGCGCGCGCTCCTCAATCGCCACCGTCATGCCGTCTGTCAGCGACCAGTCGATGGTCGAGTGCGGCAGCGCGACATAGAAAGGAACCCCATTGTCCTTGGCGGCAAGCGCCTTCAGATACGTGCCGATTTTGTTGGCGACATCGCCGTTGGCGGTGGTGCGATCGGTGCCGACGATGACGAGATCGACCGCGCCCTTTTGCATCAGATGACCACCGGCGTTGTCGGCGATGATGGTGTGGGGAACGCCGTGGCCGCCAAGCTCGAACGCGGTCAAAGCCGCGCCTTGGTTGCGTGGCCGCGTCTCGTCGACCCATACGTGCACGGCGATCCCCTTGTCGTGCGCCATGTAGATCGGCGCGGTTGCCGTGCCCCAATCGACGCACGCAAGCCATCCGGCATTGCAGTGGGTCAGCACGTTGACCGCCTCGCCGGGCCGCTTGCGCGCGGCAATCGCTTCAATCAATGCGACGCCGTGCTCTCCGATACGGCGGCATGTCTGGGCGTCCTCATCGGCGAGTGCTGCGGCTTTTGCGTAGGCAGCGTCGGCGCGCTGTGCCGCCGCCAATGGCGCAACGGTGCGGCGAACCTCCTCCAGCGCCCAGCGCAGGTTGACCGCGGTTGGCCGCTGCCGCGCCAGATGGGCGATGGCACGATCCATGGCAGCCTCAGTTGGATCATCGTGAAGCGCCACGGCAAGACCATAGGCCGCCGTAATGCCAATCAATGGCGCGCCACGCACCTGCATGGAGTGAATGGCTTGCGCAAAATCATCCAGAGTGAGGAGGCGGGCAATCTCCAGCCGATGCGGCAGCTTCGTCTGATCGATAATCTCGACGCTGCGGCCATCGTCGGCGAGCCAGATCGTGCGCATCGGCTTGCCGTCGATCTTCATGGCTCAACCCTTGAACCAGCGCCAGCCCGTGCTGCCTTTTTCGCCGGCCTCTACGGCAGCGGTGGTCAACGGCAACGGCTCGGGCGGCATTCGCGAAATCGTATAGACGGGCAGCGGGGCGCCCAGACTGCACGAGCTGGCGTTGCGCGGATCATAGATCTTGACGAGCGTCGGCGCCGCTTTGTCGTCAGCGTAGACGAAGCCACAATAGTCGGCTCGGTGATGCCGCCGCAGGAACGCCAATATCTCGGCAAGGCGCTCTGGAAGATGAGCGGCAGGCACCGGCGATGACGGCAGCGCCTCACGCGTATCGTAGACGTACCAATCCGTAGGCGCGGCTGAAATGTGCGCCAGCAGGCGATCGACATCCTCCCATTGCAGGAGCCCCGACAGCCAGCCCTCGTAGACCTCACGAAAGGTCCGCATGCTTTTCTCCGGTTAGCTCGGCGGCCGGTGCGAGGCCAACGGGATTTGCAGCGCGTCGTCGAGCCCACACGCCTCGCACTTGAAGGCATACCACTCTGCGAACGGGCGCGCCGAACGATCGATAATCTCCAACCCTTCGGCACCGCAGTGGGGGCACGACCGCGGCTTGGTCTTGTCTTGCTGCCAAGCCCGCAACTCGCGCATCGCTTCCCGCACGAGTTCTTGCGAGCCGATCTTCACCTTTTTGACATTGGGCATCAGTGTCCCTCGAAAGCCATGAGTGCGTGTGACTGAATGCCATGGGCGGAGAGCTTGGCGGTGCCGCCAAGTTCCGGCAGATCGATGATGAACGTGGCTCCGACCACCTCGCCATGCGAGCGGCGCACGAGTTTGACGGCAGCCTCCGCCGTACCTCCCGTGGCAATCAGGTCGTCGACGATCAAGATGCGCTCACCGGGCCGGCAGGCGTCCTCGTGCATCTCGATGACATCGACGCCATACTCGAGCGTATATTCTTGTCCGATGGTCTTCCACGGCAGCTTGCCCTTCTTGCGGATCGGGATGAAGCCGCACCCGAGCCGGTCGGCAATCGCCCCGCCGATGATGAAGCCACGCGCTTCGATGCCGGCCACCGCATCCACGGGCCGCGTGCGCCACGGTTCTGCCATCTGTGCAATAGCCGCCTTGAAGCCCTGCGCATCGCCAAGCAACGTCGTCACGTCTCTGAACATGATGCCGGGCTTGGGATAATCCGGAATTGAGCGGATCAGCCCCTTGAGGTCTCTCACCAACACCTCCACGTCAAATTCGCGGCGCAAATTGGCACTATCTGAACAACGAAGCTACGATGCGCGCGAATGATGGTTTTTGATTCGGGCGGCATAGCAGCGCTCGGCGGACCCTAATGCAGGCAACGGCGAGAGGGAACGCTCAAGCTGGCCCGGCGTGGCGGTTTGGTTGCTTTACGGTGTCGCAGGCAATCGGCCCGGAATGGTTGACGGATTGGCCTGAGCGGATTGGCAGCGCGCCGTGAGCACGACACGGCCGATGTCGGAAGGCGAAGCGAGGGGTATCGACGATGAGCTATCCACTGACGGCTGACGGCGGCCCCGACGACCTGCCGCGCACCTTCCGTCGAGAACGAGAGGCCCGCGAGCGCGAAGCGCGCGAACGCGAGGCTGCTGATCGCGCCCAGGCGGAACGCGAGACCCTGCCGATGGGGCCGGCACCGCAGCCGCACCCTGCCTCTACTGACCCAGCGGCGACGCCACCAGCAAAGGACGCGATGTACGCGGTGCCCGACCCCAACTACGTCGCAACCGGCGAACCGACCATGCCGGCCAGCGTTCAGCGCTTCGACGTGCCGTTCCTGCACCTCGTGGCATTCTTTCTCAAAGCCGCGATCGCCGCGATTCCCGCCCTTATTCTGCTCACTGCCTTGCTGTGGGGTGGCGGCCAATTGCTGAAAGCGTTCTTCCCGTGGCTCATAAAGGCGCAGATCCTGATCCACTTCCCCAATTGAGGTCCGTGCCAGAAGTCCTGGCCCGCGCCGCCACCGCACCCAAAACGACCGCACCCCGCAAGCAGTCATCAGACTCTTGCGGGGCGCTGTTTCTTGAACGCTCGATGGGCGATGCGATTCTGCTTAGCGCGCAGCCGCCATGTGACCCATCAGCGGCTCGCCCAGCACGACGGCAGCAGGAGCGGGTACTGCCGCGGGCTTGGCCTCGGCGGGCTCACGATCAAACATCCAGTCGGTGACGCCGGCGCCAACTGCCATGGCGACCAGCGCCAGAACCGCCGTCAACGCGAACACCGAACCACCCGTGACCACCGCGCCAACCGCGCAACCACCCGCCAGCATGCTGCCGAAGCCCATCAGCGTCGCGCCCGTGATGTAACGCGCCATGCTCTGACCGCCGTGATAGCCCTCGAGCTTGAAATCGCGGAACAACAGCGCCGCCAGGAACGATCCGGCGAACACGCCTGGGATCAGGCCGACATCGAAGCCGAGCGGGATCGACGGCGCATTGATGAGGCCCATCAGCGTGTCGGCGGAAGGGCCGGTGAAGCTGATGCTCTTGACTGCAACCGGCTCGAAGGACACGCCCGATACCACCGATGTGACGGCCCACCCGGCAGCAATCATCAGGCCGACGCCGACCGCGCCGATCTCGGTCCAGCCGCCGACGCGATTGCGATAGGCCAGCCAGAAAGCGCCGGCCAGACCGACCAGGCCGATCATGACGCCGGTGCGCGCATCGGCACCGAACCAGGTCAGCAGATTACGGGCGTTCCCGCCTTCAATGGTCCACAACCCGGCGAGCCACTCGCGGGCCGGCGATAGGACGCCGCGCAGCGATGCCTGGGCAACGAGCGTGAGGATCAGGCCGGAAACCAGCGCCCGCAGGTTGCCGGTCGCCGACAGCACCAGCAGTCGGCTGGCACAACCGCGCGCCAGAACCATGCCGACGCCGAACATGAGGCCGCCAATTATGGTGCCCGACAGCGAGCCTTGCGCGGACAATTGGCGCGCTTGTGTGATGTCGAGCACGCCGCTGGCGACCAGTGCCTGCGTCGCGGCGATGGCGGCAGCGAACGCGATCAGCCAGATGGCGAGCTTGGGGCCGAAAATGCCGCGTGAAACCTCGATGGTCGCCGCGCGCAGGCAGAAGCGGCTTCGCTGCGCCAGCGCGCCGAAGCCGAGCCCGACCGCAAGGCCGCCCAGCGCCAGTATCATTCCATCGCCATAGGCTTCGATCATCGTTTGTAAGGTCACGGCACAACCCCGTAGTTCTGTTGCATCAGAACGCTGGAACACGTCGCGCCTTGCACGATCGGTAGCCGTTCAAAGGTTGCCGTATCAGTCAAGGCACGATGAACATCCTGAGGGACGGAGGGCATAGCGTCTGTGACACCTGCACACTGGTGCAGCGCAGCATTCGATCATCAGTTATAGGCCTGTCATCGGATGCTAACCCCACACATCACCTACTGATTCCATATTTATATTCAAACATTCGCATATTGATATGCTCTTGACGCAATGCAGGAATGCGCTGCGCCCGTTCGTCTCAGGCGGAGCTGATCGAAGTCTGGTCGGCAACGAATTTACGCGGTTCAGCGCTCACGCGAATGCGCCGGTGCGACACTATGGCAGAGCGGCCACGGGTATGTGTCTTAGCTGTTGACGACCTGCTTGGAGGATGCCGGCGGCGCGGTCAGCGCAACAAAAAAGCGGTCCGCAGGTGCGCAGGGCGCCACGGACCGCCTAGGCCGGGTGGTCGGCGCCTTGAAAGACCAGCACGGGGGGAACCCTGCTGGAGCCAAAGGAAAGACTGCCGAACGTAAATATCCTCTACCCCACGGCCAAGCCCCGACTTGACCTTGCTCAAGCCGCGCCTTTTCGCACACGCGGCTGGCCCTCACCCTTACGTCTATATCAGATCCGCCGATTTCGGGATCGTCGGCGCGGGTGCCGCGTCAGCTCTTGCCGTTACCGAGAACCCGGCCAGCCACGGCATCGAGCTTCCTCAGCAGCGCGGCATCCCACAAATCGCGCCGGGTGATGATGGCGACTTCGAGCGCCTTGTCCGAGCCGATCGGGCAGGCGGGGTGCTCCTTGGGGAAGTCGCGCGCCAATCGCCGTATGAGCCGCTGCGCCTTGACTGTGTTGCCCTTCATCACCTCGATGATGGCGGCGATGTCGACCTCGGAGTGGTCCTCGTGCCAGCAATCGTAGTCCGTGACCATGGCGATGGTCGCGTAGCAGATCTCGGCTTCCCGAGCGAGCTTGGCCTCGGGCATGTTGGTCATGCCGATGACATCGCAGCCCCACGAGCGATAGAGGTTGGATTCGGCGCGCGTCGAAAACTGCGGACCTTCCATGACCAGATACGTCCCGCCTTTGGAGACGTCGATCGCCTCGGCCCTGGCGGCTTCGAAGCAGGCTTCGGCAAGCAGCGGACTGACCGGATCAGCCACCGAGACATGGGCGACGAGCCCGTCTCCGAAGAAGGATTTCTCGCGCGCGAACGTGCGGTCAATGAATTGGTCGGGCACAACGAAGTGACCGGGCGGGTAGTGCTCCTTCAGCGAGCCGCAGGCCGAGATCGAAACGAGATCGGTGACGCCGGCCCGCTTCAGCGCATCGATATTGGCGCGATAGTCGATATGGCTCGGCGAAACGCGATGGCCGCGCCCGTGCCGGGGCAGAAAGCGGATCGCCAGACCGTCGATCTCGGCGAACAGGATTTCATCCGATACGCTGCCCCAAGGGCTTTCGACCTTGACCCAGCGCGGATCGTCGAGACCTGGCACGTCATAGAGCCCGCTGCCGCCAACAATGCCGAGAACCGTTTTCGCCATGCTCGTTTCCTCTCCCGCGTCGACCACGGTCCCGCAACTTCGCCACGACAGATGGGCCTGTGATCGTGCACGCGATCACAGGCCCGCGATTGTCCATGCGACCACATCGGCCGGCAGCCACATGCCAGCAGCCCATTAACGCGAAAAGGCCCCGCAAGCGAGGCCTTTCCAGATCATGACTATGTTGCATCGAGCCGGCCACAGCGCGGTGGCGCCGCGCATTGCCCGATCAATGCATGTTCTTCCAAACGCGCTTCTTGGCGATGAACATCAGAATGGTGGTGATCAGCAGATACAGCATCACCTGCCAACCGATGCGCTTTCTCTGCTCCAGCGACGGGTCCGCAGCCCAGGCCAGAAACGCAGTCACGTCACGCGCGTTCTGCTCCTGCGAGCTCTTGGCGCCGGCGTTGTCCTGATAGGCCACAGGTCCGCCATCCAGCACGTTGGGCATGGCGATCTGGTTGCCCGGGAAGGCGGCGTTGTAGTTCATGCCGTCTGCCAGCTGGAAGTCCTTGGGCGGGGCGTGGTAGCCGGTCATAAGCGCATAAACATAATTCGCGCCGCCCTCCTGATAACCCGTCGCGATATCGCGCGCCATCAGCATAATGTGCTTGGGCCACGACGCATCGTTATGGGTATTTCGCGCGCGTGTGATGAGCGACAGGTCGGGCGGCAGCGCGCCATTCTGCGCCGCACGCGCCTCGTTGTCGTTCTTGTACGGTCCGAGGATCGTATCCGACAGGCGCGCTGGCCGCTGGAACATCTTGCCGGCGTCGTCGGGCCCATCGGTAATCTGATTGGGCCACTCCGCCGCCAGCGCCTTCACGGAGTCCTCAGGAAATTCCGGCCCGCCCGGTTCGGCAAGGTTGCGGAAGTAGACCCGCTTCAGCCCGTGACATGCCGAGCAGACTTCCTTGTAGACCTGAAAGCCGCGCTGCAGTTGCTGTTTGTCGTGCTTTCCGAAGAAGCCGGCAAACGGCCACTGCTGGTGCTCGATGTGCGGTGCATCCCCACTGGCAAACGCCGCACTCGATGCGATGCCGCCGGCCAGCGCCACCACGGCGGCGAGGCGGAGCGATTTCGTCAAAGTCGTTTTCATGATGCTGTTCCTCGACTGATCGCTTGGCTCAACGCTTCTCGGGCGCGGAAGCTGCACCCGCGGAGGCACCCTTGCCGCCACCTGGACCGAGCACCGATTCGGTGATCGAGTTGGGCAGCTTCTTGGGCGTCTCGATGATGCCGAGCACCGGCAGCACGACCAGGAAGTGGATGAAGTAATAGGCGGTGAAAATACGTGCCCACATCACGTAGGTGCCTTCGGCCGGCAGCGAGCCCAGATAACCGAGCGCAAAGCAAGTGAACACGAACAGCCAGAAGAACCACTTGTAGATCGGGCGATACTTGGCCGAGCGTACGCGTGCGGTGTCGAGCCAGGGCAGGAACAACAGCACGATCAGCGATGCGAACATGAAGATCACGCCGCCAAGCTTTGAGGGAATGGCGCGCAGGATTGCGTAGTAGGGCAGGAAGTACCACTCCGGCACGATGTGCGGCGGCGTGACCAGTGGGTTGGCCTCGATGAAGTTGTCGGCATGGCCGAGGTAGTCCGGCAGGAAGAACACGAACCACATGAACAACATCATGAAGGCGAACATCCACGCCGCGTCCTTGGCCACCGCGTAGGGGAACATCGGCACCCAATCCGAACGCGACTTGATGTCGAGGCCATCGGGATTGTTCTGTCCGACGACATGCAGCGCCCAGATGTGCAGGGCCACCAGGGCCGCAATCACGAACGGTAGAAGGTAGTGCAGGGAGAAGAAGCGGTTGAGCGTGGTGCCCGACACCGAGTATCCACCCCACAGCCACTCGACGATGGCGGTGCCGACACCCGGGATGATGCTGTCGAGGGAGGAGAACAGGTTGGTGATGACGGTGACGGCCCAGAAGCTCATCTGGCCCCACGGCAGCGAGTAGCCCATGAACGCCGTCGCCATCATGGCGATGAAGATGAACACGCCGAGGATCCACAAAATCTCGCGCGGCGCCTTATACGAGCCGTAGTACATGCCGCGGAAGATGTGCATGTAGACCGCCAGGAAGAACATCGACGAGCCGGTGGCGTGGACCGCCTGGATCAGCCAGCCATAGTTGACGTTGCGGCGGATGTGATCGACCGAGTTGAAGGCTTCCGCGTCGCTCGGCTGATAGTGCATGGCGAGCACGATGCCCGAGAGCAGCTGGATCACGAGGCACAACGACAAGATGCCGCCGAACGTCCACAGGTAGTTGAGATTGCGTGGCGTCGGAAAGTCAACGAACTGGCCGTGCATGAGGCGGCCGACCGGCAGTCGGTCGTCCAGCCATTTGCCGAAGCGCGAGGTCGGCTGATAATTCGATTCGTGTTGGGACATGGCGAACGAAACCCCTTAGCCGATCTTGATCTTGGTGTCGGAGACGAAGGCGAACGGCGGCACTTCGAGATTGCGCGGCGCCGGACCCTTGCGGATGCGTCCCGCGGTGTCGTAGTGCGAACCGTGGCAGGGGCAGAACCAGCCGCCGAAATCGCCCTTGGCATCGCCCAGCGACTGCCCCTTGGGGATGCAGCCCAAGTGCGTGCAGATGCCGATCATCACGAGCCAGCTCTCCTTGCCCTTGATGGTGCGGTTCTGGTCGGTCGCGGGTGCGTCGGCGGGCAAGTTGTCATTGCGGGCGACGTTGTCGGCAAGATCGGCGATCTTGACGTCCTGCGCCGCCTTGACCTCTTCAGCCGTGCGATTGCGGATGAAGACGGGCTTGCCGCGCCACATCACCGTGATCGCCTGCCCGGTCTTCACCGGTGACAAGTCGATCTCGGTCGAGGCCAAGGCCTGTGCGGTCTTGTCTGGATTCATCTGGCTGACAAAGGGCCATAACGCAGCAGCGGCGCCGACGGCGGCGAAGGCGTTGGCAGCAATGACGAGGAAGTCCCGGCGATTGGGCTCATCGGCGTGAGAGGACACGTGCGCCTCCTGAAAGGGCCTGAATGTTGTGGTGTGTGCGCCGCTGCTGAAACAAGCGCTCCCCGGCGAAGGGCACGTTTGCCATCGTCGACACAAACCCAATGACGTCTTGTTTGGCGCACTCCCCCTGGGGACTTTTGCCACACGAACTTGTGACATCCTTTTTGTCGCGCCTCAAGACTACGTAGGATGATCACTTAGGGCAATTTGGCGCATCGATCGCCGTGTATGCCAGCGACAGAGAGACCGCGATGAAACTGGCGCTCTACCAACCCGACATCCCCCAAAACACCGGCACCATTCTGCGCCTCGCCGCCTGTCTGGGCGTCGGCGTCGAAGTTATCGGACCGACCGGATTTGATATGACCGACAAAGCATTGCGGCGCGCCGGCCTCGACTATCTCGATCATGTGGCGGTGCAACGTCACGAGAGCTTCGAGCACTTCGATGGATGGCGCCGAGGCCATGGCTGCAGGCTCGTTCTGCTGACGACTCATGCCCTGCAATCGCATTTGGACTTTGCCTTTTTGTCAGACGACATCCTGATGCTTGGCAGAGAAAGCGCAGGCGTCCCCGAAATTGTCCACAGCCTAGTCGACGCCCGCATTGCGGTTCCCCTGCAGCCAGGACTGCGTTCTCTCAACATCGCGGTCGCCGCTGCCATGGTGCTGGGCGAGGCGTTGCGACAGACCGGCGGCTTTGCAAAGCAAGCGCCCGGCTGAGACACGAGCGCGGTCCACGCAACGGCCGCACCAATCGGTGTCACAAGGGGTCAATCTCACGAAGAAGCGAATTCGATATCGGCCCGCCCGGGTCTATTGTCCGGTTCTATTGCGACGCCGCCCATATGCAATGGCCACCACGCATCCGGAGCCTCCGATGCCGACAGCAAGCACCACCTTCCTGCTCACACTCGCCGCCGCGATTGTCGTCGCCGGCACAGTCGAGGCAAGCGACGACAAGATCCCAAGCCTCGTCGGCACCTGGTCGGGTGACAACAACACCATCTCCGACAAGAAGGGATTGCAGACCTGGAAGAAGACAATTCACATCACCGAGCAGACCGACCGGCGCTTTCGCGGTCACTTCACATACTCGGCGGGCCGCAAGGATTTCTTCGGCGTCATCTATCCCGACAACGTGACGTTTACGTGGGTCGCCTCAGACAGCAAGGGCTATAACCACGGCCGCATCCTTGGCGCCGACCGCATCTCTGCCTGCTATGTCGAGCCTGGCGAGGAGGCAACCGCCGGCTGCGCGGATTTGCACCGCGAGGCGAAGTGACGGCCCACGACGAGCTGCGCAGTCGTGCGCCATTACATCGAGTTGAGATAGGTGCGCGCCTCGGTGCCGGGATTGGGCAGCCCTGCCACCCGCCACGCAACGAGGCAATAGCCGAATAGTTCGTTGACCTCGCGCCGGTCGATGCCAGCCTGGTGGCAGACACTTCGCATCGTCGGCGTCCCCTGCACGCGCTCGAACTCCGCCCGCAGAGCGCGGATCACGCGCCAATGGCGCTCGCCAAGCGCGCCAATTCGCTCTTCGCTCGCCAGATCGTGCGCCAATTCCTCGGTCCAGAATGAAAAGTCGCGCACCAGCCCGTCTTCATCGAGAAGTTCGGCCAAAGGGTTAAGCTTCAAAGCGGTAGCTGCTGACATGGTCTGCTTCTTCCTTTGCGACGTGGAACATGCGGCAGGGCAACCGGTGCTTGGAGAGTCGGAATGTCCTGCAGCATGTCCTCAGCCTGCGCGCCGTCGAAACTGGCGGGATCGACGGCGACATAATCAAATCATATAGGAAAATTATTCTACGCGCCAACGGTTTTTCGGGGATTCACATCGATATGCGGAAATTTTGTTCCTGATATACGCCGCATCATGTGGTCATTTTTCACCAACCCTCGCTGGACGGTGATCTGAGCCGCATGCGTGGCGACGGCGAAAACTTCCATGCCTTTTTTGAAACATCCCGTGGGATTGCCCCTGCGAGTGCATGTGCGCCGGACTACCCTGCCCCATAGGCGTTGCCGGTACGCTAACCGCCAACGGTTTGCCTCACTCCTTGACCGGCCAGTTTGCCGCTCGGCCCCTCCACCGATTGCGCGAGGAAGCCGCCCGACTGGCGCGCCCACAATTCAGCGTAGAGGCCGCCACGTTTCAGCAACTCGGCATGCGTGCCCTCCTCGACGATGCGGCCCTGGTCCATGATGATCAGGCGATCCATGGCGGCGATGGTCGACAGCCGGTGCGCGATCGCAATCACCGTCTTGCCCGACATCAGATTCTTCAACTGCTCCTGAATCGCCGCCTCCACCTCGCTGTCGAGCGCGCTCGTCGCTTCGTCGAGAATGAGGATCGGAGCG
>CAZLHQ010000077.1:0-14654 GCA_964559355.1 uncultured Hyphomicrobiaceae bacterium | reverse complement strand
GCGTACATCTCGGCGAGCTTCTTGATGTCGGCAGCCTTGACGCCGCAGATCGGCTCGGCCCATTCGGGCGTCTTGGGCTGGCCGTCGTACTTGCCGAAAATGTAATCCTTGAAATTCTCGCGGTCCTTGGCCCAATCGGGCATCGTTCCCGCATCCATGCCGAGCACGAACTTGTTGATGAAGTTCTGGTCGTGCCAGTTGTTGGCGAAGATGTGATGCGCCATGCCCGCCATCATCGCCGCATCGGTGTTCGGCTTGATCGGGATCCACCAGGCGTCATAGGCGGCGGCCGAGTCCGTATATTGCGGATCGATGCACACGAACTTGCAGCCGCGCTGCTTGGCGAGCCGCATATAATAGAACGTGTTGCCGCCGTGGAACGTGTAGGCCGGGTTCCAGCCCCACATGATCATCAGCTTGGTGTGCGCGAACGTGTCGTCCTCGTTGCCGTCCTCGATGGTGCCGAACGTCATGCGCGAGGAGAATGTCGTGCCCTGGTAGGATGGCACCGACCATGAGTTGGTGCGGCAGCCGAACATGCCCATGAAGCGCCCGAGCAGACCTTCGATCTGGTCGGACTTGTGCAGCACGCCGTACGACGCGCCGGCATAAGACTGATCGACGAGAGCGGTCGGGCCATATTTGCCCTTGAGATAGACCATGCGCTCGGCGATTTCGCTCAGCGCCTCGTCCCAGGAAACGCGCTTGAATTTCGATTCACCGCGCTTGCCAACCCGCTTCATCGGGTAGAGCAGCCGCTCTGGCGAATAGAGCCGCGCGCGATAGGAGCGGCCGCGCAAGCAGGCGCGCACCTGCGGCTCCTCCTCCGTATCCTTGCCAAAAGCGCCGTTCTCTTGATAACGGCCATCATCGGTCGACAGGCGCACGATGACGTCACCCTTCTTGTGGGCGACCAGCATGTGGCGCGAACCGCAGTTGTGCGCGCAGCTCGTCACGACTGTCGTCAACTCGTTGTCGCGAGGATATGGCTCATAGGCAAAGGCCTGTGCCTCATTGCTTCCCACGATCGGCGCAAGGCCGGTGGCGCCAAGCGCGAATGCGCCAGCGCCACCCTTCAGGATCTCGCGCCGATTTGGGTTGAGGCCTTCGATGAGAAGGGCCTCGCGATCATTCTGGACTTGCGTTCGCTCGACCATGGTCGCCTTCCTGTCGATCGTTGTGCCGCTCCATCACCGAACGCTCCTTCGCTGAGCTCGGTCCATGAGATGAAATGGCAATGAGACCCAATTGACGAGAGCCGGGAACCACTGCATCTCGCGCAGCGGTTCCCGGTATCATTACTGAGCAGGCTTGGTCGGCTGCTGACCGGACATACCGCCCATGCCAGACATGCCACCCATGCCCTGCTGACCAGACATGCCGCCCATGCCAGACATGCCACCCATGCCGGACATCCCCGACATGCCACCCATGCCCTGCTGCTTGGCCGGAGGCGGTGCTGCCGGCTTGTCGGCTTTCTTCTCCTCCGAGCAACCCGCAGCAAGCGCTGCGATCGAAACCACCGAGATCGCGGCAACCAATGAACGCTTCGTCAAACTCATTTCAGGTTCTCCTCATTGTTCCTGATTTCAGGGCTGAGCCCACGGCGGGCTACCAGCGCAGCACTATTTGGTGTCGACTCTATGTTCCGGAGCCGATTGGATTGGCCGGTTGGCAGCCCATTCAGGCTTATCTTCCGGCATTCCCTTCCAGGGGTGGCGCGGATAGGGATAGCTGTTGCGATACCATGCGCGGCCACCATGGCATCCAAGGCACACGTCTGAGCTGCCCTCCTTGGCCAGCCTCTCGATCGCGTCAGCCTTGAGATAGTTGACTTTGTGACGCTCGGTGCGGAACTGCTCGGCATGGCACGTCAGACATCCGTTTGGCGTCTCTGCACTCTCCAAGCCTTCACGCAGATCATTCCACGACCCCTCCAATCCCATCACTTCGGCGGGGAACTTGCCGTGGCACATGAGGCAGCTTTCAGAGGGATTGACCTGTTTCCTCAGAGCCGAACCGCCGACTGAAGCCGTCGTCGCACTCGAGCCTGGCGCTTCTTCGCGCGCATCATGGCCAACGTGGCAGAAGTTGCACTTGAGGCTCATCACCTGCTTGGCAAAATCGGACGTCAGGTGGCGTGCGTGGAACGTCGATTGTTCGCCGGAATAGGTATCCAGCGTTTGATACCACGCGAGCGAGTCAGCGGTTTTCACACCGGCTGGTGATGCCGCTCTCACTTTGTGATCGAGAATGTCCTTGTGACACGACAAGCACTGCTCGTTGGTTGCCTTGTCGATGGCGGGTTTGAAGTGCAGCTCGTTCCACACACCATCGAGATAGCGCGGCGGCGAGGCCGCTGCAGCTGGCGTCACGAAACTCATACCGCTCGATTGACCGCTCGATTGACCACCGGCATGCGCAGCACTCGCCACGCTCGCCACTCGCGTCGGCGCGGCAGATACCAATCCGTCGCGCGCCAAACGCGCCGCAACCTCTGCATCCGTTTCAGGTGATCCTGAGCCGACCAGGCGTGTCAATGCCAGGGAGGCGAGCACCGCAAACAATGCGCTCCCCAGCAAAACCTTGGTGACTGAATTGCTGCTCGTGTCTTGCGGGCTGCTGGCCATGGTGCCTGGGCTCCTTCCCTCTACACGCAGTGAGAACCCGGCGGGGAGCCGGTCAGCTTGATGCTGGCCACCCCCCGCCGAGACGCGCATCGCGCTACTTCTTGTGGCCCGACATTCCAGACATGCCGCCCATGCCGGACATTCCCGACATGCCACCCATGCCGCCCATGCCCAAAGCACCCGGAGCTGCCCACTCGGCGCAGACCCAACCCGGACCCGGGTTCATGCCAGCCATGCCAGACATACCCGACATGCCGCCCATGCCCGACATTCCAGACATGCCGCCCATGCCCGACATACCACTCATGCCGTCCATGCCGGACATACCGCTCATGCCGCCCATGCCGGACATACCGCTCATGCCGCTCATGCCGTCCATTCCCGACATGCCGCTCATGCCGCCCATGCCCGACATGCCGCTCATGCCGCCCATGCCCGACATGCCGCTCATGCCGCCCATGCCCGACATTCCAGACATGCCGTCCATACCCGACATACCGCTCATGCCGCCCATGCCGGACATTCCCGACATGCCGCCCATGCCGGACATGCCGCCAGCACGCACCCAGCGCACGCACGTCATGCCACCGCCGCTCATGCCAGACATACCGCCCATACCGGACATTCCCGACATACCGCTCATGCCGCCCATACCGGACATGCCCGACATGCCGGACATCCCCTTCTGCTCGGCGCTGACCGAGGCGGCGCCAACAACGGCCGACACGGACAGTGCAACGAGCGTCGCGATCGTTTTCTTCATAATGGTTCCTCCAAGCTCACCGTATTGAACCACACTGCCGATTACGTAAGACACGCATTGGGCAATGTATCGACTGACGCTGCTTTCAATGCGTCAGATCTCGTGAAAACCACGAGACTTCGTGTGCGCCCCTGCGCAAGGGGGCTGCATTGTTTCGAGGGCTTCTGAAACGCGAAATCATTGGAATACCTGCCACTTCAGCTCTGCGATGCCAGCCCGAACGAGCCGGATCGATGGCAACCGCGCTAGCGCTTGATCGCCTTAGTGCGGGCGGTTATGCAGGTGTCGGATGTCGTAAGGTCCGGGCATGCCCGGATGCGAAAACGGCGTGTACCAATTGCCTTGATTGTCGAGCCACTTGAGGCTAGGCGGATAAGGCTGGCTCACGCCTTTTAGCGCCACCTGCCGCTCCTTGTCCGACAAGCCATTCGATGACACCACCGGGGCACCTTCGGGACGCCGATCAGGCGTCGTGCCAGCCACGAATGCGGGGTCCGCCGCATAGGCCGCAACGGCAGCAAACGCCGGCGACACGAAGGCAAAGGCAACAGCGGTAACGATAGTCTTCATGGGGAGCATCCACTTCACACTTCGTTAATACACCTATTCCGTAGCAATCCGCGTGCCAATGCCAATTAATTGTATAACCTTTTGTTATTGGCTATCTTTTTTTATTCCGTCTGCATGGGTATTGTTTTATCCCGCCCTCACTCCTGCCACCTTGTCAGCGGCTCATGAATGACTACTGACAAGTTGTCAGCAAAGTGCAGCGCAACAAAAAAGGCGACGAAGCCAACATGGCCTCATCGCCCTTCGCAACCTCAAATTGGTGCAGTCGGATCAGCCGCGCGCTTCGCGCGAGTTCTGGCCGCCGTCGGCATACATCGTCATCATCGGCTCGTCCTCGAAGATCACCTCGTCGTAACGGCCATAGCCGTTGAACGATCCGGCAATCGCGCGGCCATAGGCGCCGACGTTGCCGATCTCGATGTAATCGCCTTCACGGATCGATGCCGGCAGCAGGAACGGCCCTTTCATCTGGTCGATCGAATCGCAGGTTGGTCCCCACATTTCGAACGGCACCATCGCCTCACCTGCAGCCTCCGGTCGGCTGACGAGGCGAGCCGGGAACACGAAGCCCAGATGCGCCGCGTCGAACAACGTGCCGTAGGCGCCATCATTGATGTAGAGGTCGTTGCCGCGGCGTGCATCCACACGCACGACCAGGCTCTCGGCCTCCGCCACCAGCGCCCGGCCAGGCTCGCACATCAAGCGCACGTCCTCGCGCACCGCCATCTTTTCGATGCCGGCATTGATGGCGTCCATGAACGACGACAACGGCGCAGGGCGTGAGTCGGCGTAGCAGGAGGGAAACCCACCGCCCACGTCGATACGATCGACCACCACGCCGGCCATCACGATCAGCCGGTGAACCTCTTCGAGCGCGTTGGTGTAGGCGTCGGGAGTGAGTGTCTGCGAGCCGACGTGGAACGTCACGCCGAGTTCGGCTGCCACCTGCCTGGTTTTCACCAGCAGGCGTGCCGCCGCAGCGCCCTGGATGCCGAACTTCTTCTCCAGCGGCACCCGCGAGTTCTTGGCCGGCACGGCAATCCGCACAAACAGCTTCAAATCCCGAGCCAGTCCCTTGGAGCCGGTCGTCTCCTGCACGATCTTGGCCAGTTCGTCCTCGCTGTCGAGCGAGAACGAGCGCACACCCAGATCGTAGGCGCGCTTGATGGCGCTGCGCGACTTGACCGGATGCATGAAGTGCAGCTCGACGCCTGGAATCGTCGCGGCATCCTCCAGCTCTGGCAGCGAGGCCACGTCAAAATGGCGGATGCCGGCCCCGTAGAGGGCGCCGATCAGGAAGACAGAGCTGTTCGCCTTGTAGGCGTAAGCGACGTCGCCGGGGAAATTGTCGAGAAACCAGCGCGCGGCACGGCCTGTGGCGTGAGGGCGCACGCCCAGCACGGGACGATCGGGCTTGCGCGATGCGACGAGCGCTACAGCAGAGGAGAGTTTTTCCATTCCATGGGACCCCCACCAGTCGAGTTGGACCAGTTGGCGCTGCTGACCAGCAGAGACCGCCGACACGAAAGAATGCGAGGCGACATATGGGGCAAATGGCCCTGCCTGTAAAGACCAGCGATCATGTTGTCGCTGCAAAAAGCTTAACCCGCCGAAAGCGTTCGCCACGCCCGGCTCAACCGGCGCCAGCACCAGCACCGGCCGCTCAAGCCGGATCAGCGGCGCTCAGGGAATTGCTCAGGGAATGACCGGTACACTGACCGCTGCGCGCCATTGCTGCGGCGCAAGCGCCGGTGCCGGCCGCAACTTGACCTCGGAGCGCTGGCGGCGATCGACATCGTCGCCATTGTTGAGCGGCACGCGCGGCTCAACTGCGGCCCGGTGTGCCTGGTCGACGAAGGCCTCCCAGGTGCCCAGCGCCGTGAAGTTCTGGTGCATCAGATCGTGACGGATGCCCGCCGGAACCGGCTCGCCCACTTCGCATATCGCCAGAAAATGCTCCGCCCCGGCTTGCTTCAATAGCAGTTGATAGGGTGCATCCTTGCCAGGAATCCGAACCGGTTTTGATGGCTTCACGAGGTTGTCCCGCTCGAACTCGTTGGGAAACAGCACCGTTCCCTTGCCGCCAGTGTCGATATTGATAACCGTCAGATTGCAGCTCGCGTTGCTGGTGAGCGTCAGCACGACGCTGTCGCCGGGCTTATAGCGCGCCTTGTCTGGCGACATGAGCAGGCTTTGAGAGGTGGAAGTGGACAGGTGTGTCGGCATCGTTGCGGGAACGCCGGAGGTATCGAGCGAGGCCGTCTCCCGGCCGCCTGCCGCCAGCTGCGCCCGCAACCGCACGAACTCGGCACGGCTCAACCGGCCGAGCACAAGCCGAACGCCCAGCATAGGCTCGGCACCCGTCGACGTCGCCAGTTTGGCGGCAAGCGCGTCGCCACTTATCAGCATATCGGCAGCGGCCGTGGCGAGATCCAGATCGCGGTTGTAGCGCGCGGCAAGTCCAGCGACGGGATCGAGGCCGCCAACCCGATGCCCAGCGCCAATCCTGGCCGCAGCAATTGCCGTCCCGACATCTTTGCGATCCGCAGCCACGGTGCGCGTCACCTCGTCGTCGCGCATGATGATCTGGCGCGCGATTGCCCGCGCATTTTCGTTGCCCGCGTAGTCGTTGCCCTCGATATGCCTGGCCAAACGATCTTCGAAGCCGAGCGGGCCACCGGCATGGCAGGCAAGGCAGCTGGCGCCATTGCCGATGCGCGCAACCGTCTGCTGCGGCTTGCCATCCTCCTGTGAATGCGGCGCTGACGCCTGCGTCAGGCTCGGCGTGGCGTTGCCATCCCGATCAAACAGCATGAAGGCCGGCAAACCGTTGGGAAGTGGAAAAAGCGCCCGCATGCCGATCGCTTCCGGCAAGTCCTTGGACGGCCTCCCCTGCGGGTCCACGGCCGCCCACGGTAGCAGCGGGTTGTTCAAAATCGCACCCGCGTCATCGTCATGAGCATAATCGTGCGCCACCCACAGCCCGCGCCGCGTGCTCGGATATCGCTCGATGACGCGCGCCCCCGCGGTGATGGCGCTCGCACGGGCAACGCCCCTGCGCACGACGCGATCCTCGCGCCCATCGTCGAGATTGATGCCGAGAATTCTGGCGAGATCGTCAAGGCTGCCAGGCAGGCCGAGCAGGCGCCCGTACAGATCGGGCTGCATGGCCGTGTCAGCGAGCCAATCGGCCGCGACCGCAGGCACATCGGCACCCGCCATCATCACCAGCTCGCCCGTCACCGGTATGCGCTGATGCGCCGGCAGCCGAGCCGTTATCGCCTGCCAATGGTCGCTGGTCCAGCCAAGATCCGACAACCGTACCGCCAGCAGTGTGAGGGTTTCTCCAACCGTTTCAATCGCGATCGGCCGGGCGGTCCACGTCAAGCCATTGAGCAGCTTGACGACACCCTGGCGGTAGCCCGCGAGCGCGGCATCCGTCTCGCAAGCGTTCCACAGGTGGGCAAGCGAGACGAAGCGCGTATCGGTGGCGCGTTGAGGCCCGGCCTGCTCGAGCCACAGGCGCATGGCCTCACCCAGCGCAGCGGGTGTCAGCGGCACACGATCTTCACAGCGGCGCGGCTCCAGACGCTCGATCCAGTAGCGAACGGCGCGCAACTCCTCGACCGATGGTCCCTCGCCCGGGCTGCCGTGGCGCAAGATATCTGATGGCATCTGGCGAGCGATCATCTGCTGGTAGAGCGGGGAAGCGTCTGGTGCGCCACGACTGACGAGCGCTGGCGTGTTGGCGACTTCCTCGAGCGATAGAATGTTGGCCAGGCCACCTTCCGCCGCCGCGCGACCAGCAAGTCGATCCCACTGGTGGCAACGCGCACAGTGGCGATCCAACACCTCGATGACGCGCTGTTGCAAAGGATCAGCCGATAGATTTGCCGGTGCGGGCGCAGCAATAGCCGCTGCTGTCGCTGCCGATGGCATCAGTGTTCCGGCTGCGGGCTGCAAGCCGGCCCGCTCCGCCGCAGGCGCGGCTCCAGAAGGTGCGGTCGTCGCTGGGGCCGCAGCAGCCGCAGCGGCAGGCGTAGCCGCCGCCGGTGCCGCCACCACGCCACGCGGTCGCGGCGCACGTTGCGGCAAGGGAGGGGGTGAGGGCTCCGCGTGCGAATAGCGCGCTTGCGCAGCCTTCGACTTCAACCGTCGCGCCGAACGGCGGGCTGTTCTGGAGGCCGTGGCACCAGACGTTGCTTCAGAATCAGATGCGTTAGGCTCAGATACCGACGTTGCGGCGCTCTGCGCTGCCGCGCTGTCGCCCCACATGGCGAGCATAGTGGCTGCCAATCCAACCCAAGCGATCGCCAGCACCAGAGCCCGGCATACGCGTACCGCCCGGTCAGCATATTGGAGGTTGCAACCCTCCTTCAGCTGACTGTCGCTGATCGACGCGCTCGCAGGCACAACAATCCCCTCAAACCCAACTCTGACCCAAGTCGGGACCATACGCGCCCGAGCGGCATGCGCCTAGCCTAGCGGTTCCTCACCGAATGGAAATTGCCAAGCCCGTTGCAGCTTCCCCTCAGCTTGGTCGCGTCACATGCTTTACCCAAAGCATCGTGCGGCCGACCGCTTGGCGCGCATCAATTGGCGGACGCCACCTTGCGCAATGCCGATTTCGTGCTCTGGTTGAAGATACCGTGGGCCGCGCCGCGGTAAAGGCCGCGCTTGGCGAGCTGACGCTGGATCGCCCGGCGAGTGGCGTAGCTCCAGGCCCCCGGTTGGCGAAGAAGCTCGCTCTCGGCATCCTTGTGGCCGCCTGCCAGCGCCGCCAACAGATGCTCGGCGGCGAGATCGGGATCGCGCGCCACCCCGCGACCCTCGTCGTAGAGAAACGCCAGCTCGCGCCGGGCGCCTGCGTGGCCCTTCTCCGCCGCACTTTGCAACAACCTCACCGCCTCGGCGAGATTGGCCGCACCTCCCTGGCCGCGTAGATGCATCAGCGCCAAATTGAACATTGCCCGGGGCTCACCGCGCTCGATCGCCAACCCATACCAGTGGCGCGCTGCCTTCTGATCGCGGGCCACCCCCTTCCCCTGGCCGAACAGAAAGGCAAGGCTGGTCATGCCGGCGCCATCGCCTTGGTCGGCCGCCAGCCGGTAGAGACGGAGCGCTTCGGCCAGATCGAGTGATACTCCGTGGCCGAACTCATACATGGTGCCGAGCGCCGACATCGCCGGCGCATGCCCCAGATCGGCTGCCTGCCGGTACCATCGCGCCGCTTCCTCGGCATCGCGCCTGACGCCGAGCCCGTGATCGTAAAGTCGGCCCAGCCGGTACTTGGCAGCCGCAAGCCCGGTATCGGCCGCCTTGCGGTAGAGCTTGGCCGCCTCGATATAGCCGGCCGCGTCGCCGGCACGGCTCTCGGCCTTGAGCCCCTGCTCGTAAGCGTCAACCTGATCGGACCGCGTCGTCGCCGTCACCGTCGAGCCGGTGGTGACGGAAGCCCACGGCGAGGGCGACTGCCGCAACCGTTCCAGCCGCAGCAACGCCAGTTCGGAGAAGATGCCGTCGGGAAAGGCCGCGATGTGCTGCTCCAGCAGACCCTTGTCACTGCTGGACTTGATCTTCTCCCACGCGGCAAGCTCCGCCAGATGCCGCTCGTCGACGCGGGCGAGGGGCTTTTCGCGCGCCTCGGGCTCCGCCATCTTCGGGTGAAAGAAGAACTCGCCGGTCAGCGAGGAATGCTCCCAAGGAACCTGCTTGTTGGCGGTAGCTTGCAGCACCTGCCGGCGCGTGCGCCTGAATGTCTCCTCGAGCGGAATGCCGACCACCGGAATGTGCGCGGCGAGAGCGCTGCTGTAGGGGCTGTGCCCACCATCGCCATCGAGCGCGACCTCGCCGGGGCCAGTGGCAAAGGCGATGAATGTTCCCGCTGGCGACTGCACCGGGGCAAGGCCGCGCACCAGCGAGCGCGTGCGCGAGGGAAACGGATTGTCGCGACAGGCATCCAGAATGGCGATGTTGAGCCGGCTCTGCGCGCCTTCCATCGTCGCCAACAGTTCGCTGAGACTGACGCCGAGCAGCGGCACCTCGCTCGCATCGGTGATGTCCGCGCCGATCGGGATCAGGAAGTTCTGACCATCGACCTGCACGCCATGTCCCGCGAAGTAAAAGACGCCGACGCTATCGCTGACGCGCAGCTCCCGCCCGAACGCGAGGATCGCCTGGCGCATCGACTGCTGATCGGCATCGACGAGGAGTTTGACGCGAAAACCGACCGCGCCGAGGCTTTGTCCGATGGCGCGTGCATCATTGCGCGGGTTGGCAAGCGGCGCCTTCTGGTAGGCTGAATTGCCGATCACGAGGGCAATGCGCGATTCGGCCGATGCCGCCCCCGCCCACAGCAAGATCGCCAGCGCGACGAGCATCGAAACGGCGCCGCCACGCGCAAACATGAGCGCCGGCGCCAGCGGCGTCGCAACCCGCCCGCCTGCCGGTCGTCCCCCACGACCCTGCCCGCCTTCACCGTCCGACATTGGCCACTCGCTTTGCCACATCCAAATCGCCGGGCGGCCGCTTGCACACGCGACGAGGCCCGCCACTGGCGCGTGCGCCGTCTACGCATGATCGCCCTCGCGCACCCGAATCATCAGCAGGATACTCTTGCCGAGCACTGCGACTGTGGCCCGGCCGACGAATTCCACGGGCAACCAATGTGGACAAATCCGCTGTCTCGATTTGCGGGGGGATGCCAAAGTGCGGCCGCCGGCGCCAATTGGCCCGCCGTGGTGGAAGTTTGGGAGATCATGCGAAGCGGCGGTCAAATCCTCGTCGAAGCCTTGCGCCGCAACGGAGCCGAGCGCGTCTTCACGGTTCCGGGCGAGAGCTTCCTTGCTGCCCTCGATGCCCTGCGCGACGCCGCCGGCGTCGAGGTCGTCGTATGCCGCCACGAAGGCGGCGCCGCCATGATGGCGGAGGCGACGGCACGGCTTGGCGCACGCGCGCGGCCAGCTGCTGGCGTCGTGTTCGTTTCGCGCGGGCCGGGACTCGCCAACGCCATGAGCGGCGTGCACGTCGCCATGCAGGGTGGCACGGCGCTGCTGGTGCTGGTCGGGCTACCGCCGCTGGCGACGGAGGGACGCGGCGGGTTCCAGGAAACACCGGTGGCGGCGCTGTCGGGCACCTTCGCCAAGCATGCCGAGGTGGTGCGCGATGCAGAACGCATCCCCGAGGCGATCGGCCGGGCGATCGTGTTGGCGCACGCAGGCACGCCCGGGCCGGTCGTGTTGGGCTTTCCCGAGGACGTGCTGCTGCGTGAATGCGATGTAGCCGACAGTGCACCGGTGATGATTCCCGAGCCTGGCCCGACCTACGACGACATGATGCGCTTGGCCGACGAGATAGACCGGGCAGAATGGCCGCTGGTGATCGTCGGCGGCCCCGGCTGGACGCAGGAGACGAGCCACAAGCTCGCCGCCTTCGCCGAGCGCCTCGACCTGCCGGTTGTGGCGAGTTTCAGAAGCCAGGATACGATCGACAACCGCAGGTCCTGCTACTGCGGGCATGCGGGATTCTCGCCATCGCCCAAACTCGCCGCGGCCATCCGGGCAGCCGATCTGCTGCTCGTCATCGGCAGCCATCTCGACGAGGTGACGAGCGACGGCTACCGCACCATCGCAGTACCTACGCCGCGCCAGCGCATCGTGCACGTCCACGCCGACGCCGCCAGCATCGGCCGCAACCACGCTGCCCATTTCGGCGTGCTGTCGAGCCCTGCCCGCTTTGTCGCCAAGCTCGACGACCTTTGTCCATCGATGCGGCCGGGCATGACGCATCGATGGAGCCAGCTACGGCGCGACCTGCGATCCGCCTTCGAGTCCTGGCAGAAGATACCGGCCTCACCGGGCGCGTTGCGCCTCGAAGAGGTGGCCCGCTACTTGAGTGCAACGCTGCCCGACGATGCGATCGTCACCAACGGCGCCGGCAACTATGCCGCCTTCCTGCAGCGCGCTTTCACCTACAAGGGGCCTGGAACACAACTGGCGCCTGTATCGGGATCGATGGGCTATGGCCTGCCCGCTGCCATCGCCGCCAAGTTCGCTTATCCCGACCGCGAGGTCGTGTGCGTTGCCGGCGACGGCTGCTTCCAGATGAGCGAGCAGGATCTTGCAACCGCCGTCCAGTACGCGCTGCCCATCGTCGTCATCATCGCCAACAACGGCATGCTCGGCACGATCCGCGCCGCACAGGAGCGCCGCTACCCAGGTCGCGTCGTCGCCACGAGCCTGGTAAATCCCGATTTTGTCGCGCTTTCCCGCGCGCTTGGCGGCGACGGCATGAAGGTCGAGAGCCAGCCCGAGTTCGAGACCGCCATCGCGCAGGCTCGCGCCGCCGACCGCCCCTTCGTCATCGAGTTGATGCTGGATCGCGAGGCCGTTGCGCCGGGAACCACACTCTCCAAGCTACGAAATGGTTCGATGGACTGATCGCAATCGACGCGGCGTCAACACAAGTAAACAGAAAGTAAATTTAACGCCTTGGTCGTTAGTCAAAAATGTATTGCTGGATGGACGCTTGCGGCAAAATGCGATAACAAATGTCTATCGCGGAATTCGAGCTAATCACCCGACAATAATGAGAGCGCGAACGTGCACAACATGGAGGCAAGTCCAACGAGCTGGAGCAAGATTGGCGCAATGACTTGCTTCATTTTAACGGCGATCCTTTTGTTGTTTGCACTACAGTCGACTTCAAAATCGAATGCTCAAATTGTTAACGGTGTTGATGCCGCTTCCACTCGACACGCTCTGCCCGCCCGCTGACCTCATTACTGCTGCTGCAATGACCTGCTAAGAGCCTCTTCCTCCCCCGGGAAGAGGCTCTTCGACCGTCTGGACCCCGCGCACAAAGACGGCAATCGATCATCACGACCGAGGCTGCCCGCAACCTGCGTTCATATCTGCCTAGAGCCGTTCCGGTTTTGATGGAATCGCGTAACGGCTCTAGGCTTTTGTTTTTTCGTGCTTCTTATCGGAAAACCGGTTCCCACTTTTCCGGAAGCACTCTAGGTCGCAAGCCTGCGCCCCTCAAATCAAACGCATCAGCATGATCCACCCCGTGACGAAGATCGGTGACAGCAGAGTCGAGATCAGCACCGCGCCCGAGACGAAACGCGGCTGGCGATCATACTCGGAACAGAAGAGCGCCAGCAGCACACCGACTGGGGTTGCAGCGGCGACGACATAAAGGTCCTTGAGATCGTCGGGAATGGCCATCGCCACCGCCAGTGCCCAGGTCAGCGCCGGCGCCGCAATCAACTTCAAGATGATGACGAGGCTCATCGGTCCCGCGCGCAATTCCCCGCGTCCGGTCTCGGCCAATTGCGCGCCGAGCGCAAACAGCGCCAGCGGCGGAAAGATTTGACCGATCAGCTCGATCGGCGTCGCCAGGATCGGCGGCAGGCGAATCTCGAAGCCGCGTAGTGTGAGGCCAATGATGACAGCGGGAACCACGGGGGTCTCGAACGCCACTTTCAAGCGCGCGACAATCCCTGTTTCTGCTCGCGCCGGAGCCAGAAGCCAGGCGCCGACGCTGACGATCAACATGGTCATCATCGACGTTATGACAGACTGGTGGAGGATGAAGGCGTCCGGGAAAGCGAGCTTGACCAGCGGAATGCCGTAATTGCCGACATTGGCATAGACCGTCGCCATGGCCATGATCGGCGCGAATTCGGCCGGCAGCCGGAACAGCTTTGCCGCCAGCCAGCCCAGCGCCATCAATGCGGCAAACTGCACGGCGGTGAAATAGATGGTCGGCCACAACTCGCCTATCGGCTGGTTGGCCGACGAAAGGAAGTGGATGAGAAAGGCCGGCATGATGACGAACACCAGCAGCCGGTTGAGACTTGGCACGTCCAGCTTGAGGCGGCGCTGAGCGCCATAACCCAGGCCGACGAGCGCCACGATCGGCAGTGTCACGCGCATCAGGATGTCGAGGAACAACTGCATGTCTTGGTCCAGCGTCAGACGGGAAGATGCGCCTCCTGCCACGCATGTGGCCGTCGCGAGCGGGCAACTTTACTGTAACCGCACGGGCGATCAATCAACGAGGCACAAGCACCTCCATATCCGGCAACCGAATGCGCCGCGGCCTCAACGCGCGATCGAGCCGCCCTTGATGGCGACCGCATAGCCTGCCGTCTCCAGCCCTTCGACGACGCGGTTGAGATGATCGCGGTCGCGCGTTTCGATAACAACGTGCAGCTCCGCACCCTTGGCGGGTAACACCGTAAAGACGCGCTGATGGTAGACCTCGACGATGTTGGCGCCCGCCCCGCCGATCACCGCCGACACCCGCGCCAATTGGCCGGGCCGATCGGGAATATCGATGGAGAGTTGCGACAAGCGCCCGTCGCGCGCCAGCCCGCGCGTCAGCACACTGGCCAGAAGCCGAGTATCGATGTTGCCGCCGCACAAGACGAGGCCGACCTGCTTTCCGGCAAAGCGCGCTCCATCCGCCATCACCGCGGCAAGACCGACCGCACCTGCGCCCTCCACCACGGTCTTCTCGATCTGCAGCAGCAGGCTCAACGCCCGTTCGATGTCGGCTTCCTGCACCAGCACGATGTCGTCGACGAGGTCGCGCACATGCTCGCAGGTGATCTTGCCAGGCGACTTGACGGCGATGCCTTCGGCCAGACTATCGCCGCGCATCGGCAGGTTCGTGCCTTTGATGGC
>CAZLHQ010000076.1:0-14721 GCA_964559355.1 uncultured Hyphomicrobiaceae bacterium | reverse complement strand
ATTTTATCACCCAGAATCCGCTCGACGTGCCCGACACCGTGTCCTCGCAGCTCGGCAATCGCATCCAGCATGCCCTGCGCGCCTTCACACCCAAGGAGCAGAAGGCTATCAAGGCGGCGGCTGAAACCTTCCGCGCCAACCCCAAGCTCAACACCGAAGAAGTGATCAAGGAGCTGAAAGTCGGCGAAGCTCTGGTCTCGACGCTCGAAAACAAGGGTGAGCCCTCGATCGTGCAGCGCACTTTGATGCGTCCGCCCGAGGGACGCATCGGCCCGCTGTCGGAAGAAGAGCGCCGCGGTGTCATCGAGTATAGCCCGGTCTATGGCAAATACGAGGAGGCGGTCGATCGCGAGACGGCGCACGAGATGCTGACCAAGCGCACGGAAGCGGCGGCGGCGGAAGCGGAAGCTTCCGGTGGTGGGTGGACCGATGTCATCTTCGGCGGCGGCACTTCGACGGGCGGCCGCAAGACGCAAGGCATGGGTACGATGGTGGCCAAGGAACTGCAGCGCTCGGTGTCGCGCTCGGTCGCCACGATCGTCAAGAACATCATCATGAAGTCGATTGGACTGAAACGATAATGGTCCGATACGAAAGCGCTCGGACGTTCCAGATGAGACGAACTCTGCTTGTGTCAGCCTTGATTGCGGCTGGCGCGTTGCCGTCGGCGCTGGCCGATGGGCGCAGCGGTGAGGCTGCCGAGCAGGCAAAGCTGGCGGAGCAGGGGCTGGCCATCGTCAAGGACAAGTGCGCGCGCTGCCATGCGATCACGATGGACGACAAGAGCGCTCACGAGCAGGCACCGCCGTTCCGCGAGGTCGTCTTGCGCTATCCCAGTGAGAATCTCGCCGAGGCGCTGGCGGAGGGTATCGTCTCGGGCCATCCCGACATGCCGGTATTCGTGTTCCAGCCTGAGCAGATCGAGGGCTTCATCGCTTACCTCGATAGCCTGTCGCCGCCTGCCGATGCAGGCAAATCGGCGCCCGCCGCGCCGCAAGGTTCGACTGCGCCTCCGGCCGCATCCAGCGCAGCGGGCACTGGCGAGGGCAAGCCGTAGAGCAGGTTCAGATTCGGCGGCATTTGCCACACCGCGCTTGGCTACCTGCTACGCGGTACCAGATCGGGTGGACGATGCAGCCAGGGGATGCGGCTACGGCCCAATCTGTAGCCTTCCTCGAACAGAGCTTTCTGATAGACGGGGTCGAAGAATTCCTTGGCTTTGCCGTTGAACGACGGCGGCACGGCAATGAAGTTGAAGCTGGCGCCGCTATCCTGCGCCATGCGGTAGATGCGATAGATCTCACCCAGGTTCTGGTTCTTGATCAGGGTGTAGATCGAGCGCGCCACAATCGACAGCGTCTTGGGCTGCACGATCTGCTGCTCGGGCGTGATCTTGCCGTTCTTGATGATGTAGATGCGGCGGATCGGCGGCGCAGGATAGAGCGCATCATAGGTGCGGAATGGCACGTTGACGGGCGATACGAACACCTCGCGCGTGGTGCCGCCGTCGACATGCAGCTCGTCGAACTGCTTGCCTTCGGCCACGACGGGAATTTCGACCGGCGGGAAGGCGCCGGGAATGGCCGCCGAGGCCATGATCACTTTGCGGAACAGCTCGAGAGAATCGGCGTGGTTGATGGCGGCGATCTCGCCCATGTTCCACACCACCGGGCGCTGGGCATCGAGGTTGGTGGTGCCGATCAGCAGGATGCGGCCCTTCTTGTATTCGCGGGCAATTTCGCGCAGCAGCTTGCGGTCGACGTACTTGGCGATCAACTCTTCCAAAGGCCCGGTATCGGCCAACGAGGCCCCACCCAGAAGTCCCGGCAGGACCTGTGCATGGATGAGCTCCGAGGTCTGGTACTGCGTCCAGATTTCCTTCAGTGAATCGTCGTGCCGAGGCCCCAGGAAGGCGAACGGGGCAATGATGGCGCCGGCGCTGATGCCGGTGACGACCTCGAATTCGGGCCGCGTGCCCTGCTCGGTCCAGCCCGCCAGCAGTCCTGCGCCAAAAGCGCCGTCGCCGCCACCGCCCGAAAGAGCCAGGATTTCAACGATGGGGCGACCGTCCTGCGTCGACGCGCCTTGCGCCAGGCGGGGCATGTTGGGGAGCCGCTGGCGCAAGGCGCTCGCGAAATCGGCCGGCACCTCGTCGCCCCAGTAGCGGACGCCCGGAAGCTCGGCAATGACGGCCTCGTTTGCGAGTTTTGCCGTCGCGATGCCGTCGCGCAGAATGCCACTGGCGCAGCCTGCCAACATGGTCGCCAGCGCCGCTACGATCCCGAGTTTGGTGGCCCTAAGCCAGAACATGCGAACTTTCACTGCTTTGCCCCACGCGCGCCGCCCTGTGTGCGCGCGTTCGAAATTGACCATTCTTGCCTGTGTAAGCCGGGGTAGGGCCCGCTACAAGCGCACGGGGCCGGCAATCTGGCCGTGTCAGGAATAATTGAAGGACGGCGTCGCTGGCGGGGCACAGGTCGAAATGAGCTATGCGTCGGAGGTTGCCGGTTTTCTCATTGCGGATTGGAATGCGTAGCGTTCACGTTCAGGAGTGCTGGCCCGTGGAGCCGGCGCCGGCTCGCATTGCCGATCCACACCTGCTTAATCGACGCCAAGTCAAAATGTGATGTATGCGCAATAATGCGAATGGCCGCTTCAACAAGCGGCCATTCGAAACTGCGAGCGCAATCGCTGGTAATATGTAAACGTCGGAATTCGCGACGTCGCGGAGCCTATTTCTTGGCTTCGACGAGTGCTGCAACGTGATCCCAGTTGATCAGATTATCGAACCAGGCTTCGAGGTATTTCGGCCGAGCATTGCGATAGTCGATGTAATAGCTGTGCTCCCATACGTCGCAGCCCAGAATCGGGTCGGCGCCGTGCATCAACGGGTTCTCGCCATTGGGCGTTTTCATAACCGTCAGTTGGCCGTCCTTCAGTGCCAGCCAGGCCCATCCCGAGCCGAACTGTGTCTTGCCGGCTTCGATGAAATCGTTGCGCAGTTTGTCGAAGCCGCCAAAAGCGGTCACCAGCTTTTCCACCGAGCCGGGCAACTTGTTGCCGCCGCCGCCCTTCTTCATCCATTGCCAGAAATGAATGTGGTTGAAGTGTTGGCCGACATTGTTGATCACCGGCTGATCCTTGGCGGCAAAGGCTTCCTTGCAGATCTGCTCGATGCTCTTGCCTTCGTACTTGGAGCCTGCGCCGGCCAGTTTGTTGGCCATGTCGACATAGGCCTGATGATGCTTGTCGTGATGAAATTCGAGGGTTTCGGCGGACATGAACGGGCCGAGAGAATCGTAGGCATAGGGCAACGCGGGAAGCTTGAACGTCATCATTGGGCTCCGGATTTGCTTCGCGAGACTTCGACGAAAGGCTCAAGTGTTGATTCCTAGCTGCTCGCTCGGACTAAAGCAAATATTGCTGCACGTTGATGTGCGCAGCCACGGTGCAAACCCATGTTGACGGGTATTGTGCAAGCCTACCCGCGACAATTTGCAGCCATTTGGGGAGCGGCGTTGCGAGGGTGTTGGCGCGGTGGGCGGTGGGCAAAGCGCAGGGCGCTCGCAATCTGAGGCGATCTGCGGCGGCGTGGCGGAAAGCCGGGGGCCTCACGCCACTGGCTGTGATCATCACAAACGGATCGGGCGCAGCCACCCTGTAGACTGCGCCCTTGGATCACGCCGGGGAAGATTGGTTCATCAGGGTGTTTTGAAGTTAGGCATCCGCCATTGAACTCGGCATGAATGAATCGTTCACCCACGGTTCATGTGCGGCTGTGCGGGCCGGCGGCGGACGGGGCTTGGTATGTCAGGATGGTTAGGTTGGGTTGGGCTCGGTTGGGCGGGAGCGGAGTTGGAGCGCCATGCCAGCGGCAATTTGGGTGTATTGTCCTTTTGCTGGTTCGTTTCAACTGAAACTCCCGATTTTTTGTCATCGAGCGGACAATAGTGCTGTACTGATTTCCGCACGTTTTGAAACCATGGTTGGGCTGTCGAATTGTTTTCTTCCATTAACTGGGCCTATGTTATATGCGATCCCCAACGGGCCAGCCCGGTCTGGCAATTCTCCACAATAGGCAAATGGTTTTCCCGCGTAGATGAGTTCCAAATGAGGAAGAAGAAGATGGCAAGCGTCAATGTCGACAAACTGTCGCTGAAGGATTTGAACGATCTCGAGGCCAAGGTTGCCAAAGCCAAGGCCGCCGCGCGCAACAAGGCGCGCACTGATGTAAAGCAGAAAATCGACGCTTTGCTTGCTGCCAGTGGTTTCACGATTGGTGATCTTTATCCCGTGGCGCGGGCACCCCGGGGACGCGGCGCTGGCGCTGCCAAAGCCGCCAAGTACGCCAATCCGGACAATCGCTCTGAAACATGGACCGGGCGCGGCCGCAAGCCGAACTGGCTGGTTGCCAAGCTCAACAAGGGCGCCAAGCTGCAAGATTTCGCGCTCTGAGAGAGTTTGATTTCGGCCTTCTCAGCCGCCCGAAGAGACAATTCGAATTGAGAGATTTCGACAGCGCCGCGCACCGCCGCGGCGCTGTCGGCGTTTGGGACACGCGATTGGCCGTGCCGCATGTCTTGCGTGGAGTTTTGCGCCATTGAACGAGGAACGCCCGCGCCCAGGGGCGGCGCGGGCGTTGCCGGCATCCCGTCTCGAGGTCCGCAATGGCGCCCGGGGGAAAGCGCGGCGGGCCGGGGATGCACGGCGGGAGCGGGGAGGATGGCCGCTCCCATGGCTCCATCCGCGGGGCTGCGCTCGAGGGGGCAAAGCGCAAGGGGGCGGAGGAGGGCCATGAGCCTGATCGACTGAGATGGAACCGCTTCCGGTTCCATCGAGGGCGTGAATCAGACTCTCAAACAACGGCTTCGAGCAGGCCACGACGGCCAATTTGTTTCCATCAAGATCGAACCTGCTCTAGCGCCTCGAACGTCTGCTCTGGTCTCCTTCCTGCTGATTGGCTCCGACTGGTGCACGGCGTGTGGGCCTTGCAACCTATCTGTCGCGCGCCCTTGCAAACCGGTTCGAAGCGGCTTTCAAAAAAGTCGTGCTCGGCATTGGGGGAGCAGCGGCCAATTCGCTGGCCGCCCGTGCCGTGTGGATGCAGGGCTCGGCCGCCACGATCGAATTATTGGCTGCGTTTCAGATGGTCATTGGCGGAGCGCAATCCAGCGGCACACGCGGTTCCAGATCATCAGCAGCACCGCATCGAGCGCCGCCAGTCCGACGAAGCTCCAGGCCATCACACGGCGGGTCTCGTCCGGCAGGTCGATTGGCAATGAGGCGGAATGAATAACGCTGGCCAGCGCAAGCGCGGCAAGGGCGGCAATGCCGAAAGCAAACTCGGTAAATTGGCGGGCCCGGCGCGCCTCCTGGGCTATTTCGATGCGAGACTGCACGCGATGCCTCTTGACACAACCATTACTTCACGCGCGCTGCACGGCGTCGCAACAGCGCCAATGTTTCAAGATACCGCAGCCACGCGTTTGGCTGAAGCAATGATTTACGTATTAGTAACCAAGACCAGTCGCGCCAGCTCAGATTGGATGCGGGCATGATCGCTGGTGAAATCGGTTGCAATCCACCACAGTTCGAGCCGGTCCAGGATCTGGCTGACGCGTGGGCCGGCCGGCACTCCGCTTGCCAGGATGTCACGGCCCGAAACCGGCAGGGTCGGCCGTTGCCAGGCGTGGGCCAATTGCAGACCATCGGCGAGGTTTGCGTCAGTGGGAGAAGCCGTCCCGTGCGCCCATGACAACATGAGACCGTCGATGAAGCGGGCATTGCCGAATGCATAGATGAGGGCCCGCGTCTCCCGCATGGCAGGAGTCTCGGCGGCGCTGGCGGATGCCGCGTCGATGGCGCTGGCGGCTTTGCGCGCTGCCGCCACGCGGTCTGCATCAGCATTTGAAAGCCGCAGTCTCGCTTTCAGGGTCTTGATCTCGCTTTGCTCGCGCGCGATGAGTGCCGCAAGGCGCAATACCGCTTCACCTGCCGCCGTGTAAACACGCTCGCCCGCGTGCCGTGCCGAAAGCTGTGAAAGCCGGTCGAGGGCACGCACGTCGACGGCGCCACCGAGCAAGTCGCCAAGGAGCCCATGTTCCGCCATGACGGCGACGACTGCAGCGGCATCCGCTGCCACCAGCAGCTTCATGATCTCGTTATGGATGCGCTCGGCGGACAATTGCTTCAAACCGGCGCGCTCGTCGAGGCAGGCGCCGAGCCCGGCGGCATCCAGGTGCCCGCCCGCGTACTGGGCCGAGAAACGGAAGAAGCGCAGGATGCGCAGATAATCCTCGCGAATGCGCGCATGTGCGTTGCCGATGAAGCGGATGCGGCGGTGCTCGATGTCGTCGAGACCACCTTCTGGATCGAACAGCACGCCGGCCTTGTCGCAGTAAAGCGCGTTGATGGTGAAGTCGCGCCTGGCGGCATCGGCGGCCCAATCGTCGGTAAAGGCGACGGTGGCGCGGCGGCCGTCGGTGGCAACGTCGCGGCGCAGCGTCGTCACCTCGTAGGGCACCCCGAGCGATATGACCGTGACCGTGCCGTGCGCAAGGCCGGTCGGGATGGTTTTGAGGCCGGCCCTCGCAAAGAGCTCGATGACGTCCTGCGGCGGCGCGTTGGTGGCAATGTCGATATCACTGACGGGCTCGCCCAACAGCGTGTTACGCACGCTGCCGCCGACGACGCGCGCGCCAAACCCTGCGGCCTCGATCGCCTCCAGCACCTGTCGCGTTGCCGGTGCGGCAAGCCAGCTCGCGGCCGCAAGCCTGGGATTGGGGCGCGCTGCGGGCACGGCAGCCATGGTTTCAATTTCCTGCAGGAGCCGGAGACTTGGCCGGTGCGGTCGGCGCACTTGGCGCCGCTGCCGGAGCGCTGTTGCCTGACGGTGCGGACGGGCCTGACGGCGGCAACGGCGGGTGCGGCCCGCTATCCTGGATGATCTTGCCGTCGCGTTGCACGGGCGGGTAGTAGGCCTCACCCGGCCGGCCACCGTCGAAGGAGGCGAAATAGATGACAAACGCCGCGACCGTGATTGCTCCTGCCGCAAACAGCCAAACGAAAGGCACCCCTTCGAGCACGCCGCTCACGCCGCCGCCCTGCATCCTCACCAGCACGCGATAGCCCACGTAGATCAGCGTCGGCAGCAGGAACAGCAGCAGGTTCTCGATGACGATGCGGATCATTGCGAGAAGAGCCTTTCGAACATGTTGTTGAGCATGCCGGCCGTGGCACCCCAGATGTAACGATTCTCATACGTGTAGGCATAGAATTGCCGCTCGCGCCCCAGCCACATCCGAGAGCTGAGATTGATGTTGCGCTTATCCATCAGGAATTCGAGCGGCACCTCGAAAATATCTGCCACCTCTTCGGGATTGGGGTGGGCGCGGTGTTGCGGGGAGACCAGCGCTACCAGCGGCGCCACCATGTAGCCTGTGGAGGTGTGATAGGTATCGAGGAAGCCGAGCGGCTCGACCAGCGCGGGGCTGAGCGCGATCTCCTCCTCGGCCTCCCGAAGTGCGGTGGCGATGGCGTCGGGGTCGATTGCATCGATCTTGCCGCCTGGAAAAGACACTTGCCCCGCGTGTGCCGTCAAATGTTCGGTCCGCAGCGTGAACAGCACGGTCAGCGGCGTGCGGGCGACGACCGGTATCAATACCGCCGCATCCTTGGGGGGCGAGCGCGGGGCGAGTTCGCGCTCCAGCCCGGGATTGAGATCGAAATCGCTGGGGCCTGCGGCAACCAGTCCCGGCGCGCGGCGCACGACTGCGGAGGGCTCTGTGGCGAGCCTGCTCGAGACGTGCGCGCGAAACAGGTCTGCCGAGCGCATGAGTTGTGGGGAGATCGAGGTGGAAGGCATGGATGACATTCTATCACGCTATCACGGGCTTGCGGCGTGCGGCAGGCGGCAATAACGGATTGGCTGCGCGAGTTGCAACGCGAACACCACGCGCATGCCCCAATTTAGCGCGATGAGCCGCTGGTGAATACAGGACGCTGCGGACGCCGGTCGGTTGATGCAGGTGCGATTGGGTGGTGACAACGCTGCGCGAATACGGAACAAACGCCGCGATACGAGAGCTGAGGACCATGCGCGCCCCAAGATTGATCTCCTGCCACGCCTTGCTGCTGGTCGCGCTGCTGATGGCGCAGGTCGTCTGGCATGGCGCGGCAACCGCGGCCCCCCTGCGCGAGCAGTTCAGCGCCACGCTCTCGGGCGAGGATCGTCGCGTGTTCGACGCTTACGTCACCGCGCAAGTTTTCCACGATGCGGCCCAGGACGCCTATTGGAGCCATGTCGACAAGTTGCGTGAGCGGCGCAAGGCGAAGAAGAAGCGCAACGAGCCGCTCGATACCGCCGACTATGTCCAAGAGCAGCCGCCAGTCTATTCAGGTCCGTCGCTGTCCAAGGCACTGGCCAAGCGCTGGGCGGAGTTCGTGGCGGCGCAGGAGCAGAATTCGCCTTCGGAGCCGCGCGAGGAAATTCCCAACCTGGCGGATTTTGTTGCCAGCGCGCGCAAGCACTATGCGTTCGTGCCCGAACAGGTTGCCGAGCGTGCCTTCAAGGAGCGCTATGCGCGCGAGGCGCTGGCGCTCGGTCTCAATGGCGATCAGGTGGTGCGTGTTTATGCGCTGGAGACCGGTGGCCTCGGCACCGCCGACATGCAGGCCGGCATACATCCGATTTCGCGCAAGGGTGCGCCGATCTCGACGGCAATGGGTTATGCGCAGCTTCTTGCCGCAAACTCCATCAACGAGCTGTCACGGCACGGCACGGGCTTTGTCGCGCGCCTCAATCAGATGGCGCAACGCGCCGAGCCAGGATCGCAGCGCCAACGCCAGTTGCAGCAGAAGGCCAAGGCGCTGGAACGCATGGTGCGCAAGGCGAAGTCGGTGCCCTACGTGTGGTCGCGGCACGTCGCGTTCGCCAAGACCGATGTCGGTCGCGGCATTCATGCCGTCAATCTGGATGCCGACATCGGCCCGTGGCTGCAGGTGATCAAGCTCAAGGGTTTGAAGGAGACTGCGGAGAAGGCGGGGCGCGGCCGGCTATCTGGCGCCGAAATCGAGTTGATGAACCTCGCCGGCCCCGGCACCGGGCTCGAGATGATGGAGCCAGCTGGACGCAGCTCGCCAACCACCAACTTTTTCGCTCGCGCGGCCTACTATCGCAACACCATCGTGCGTGGGAAGACGTCGCAAGAACTGTTGGCTGCGCTCGACGAGCGCATGGAGGCCAACCTCAAGAACGCTGGCTCCATCGAGTTCAGGGACGTGTTTTCGCGCCTCACGGGTGCGGCGCGCGCCGGCCGCTGAATGCCGCCATATGTCTGTCGGCACGGTTAACGCGAATGTGCGAATTGTACCGGGTTCGCAAACGAGGTGTTTGCCACTTTGCAGTAGGATCGGGATCATTCATGACGTTATGCGGCCGATGCAGGCTGCTTTGGCAGGGATGATCCCATGCACCACGAACGCAGGCAATTTGGCCGCCGACAGACGGCGCTGCATGCCTGGATCAGAATCGCGGGCCGTCCACCGATCGCTTGCATGGTGCGCAACCTGTCGGTGAACGGCGCGCTGCTCGAGTTCGCGGTCCCCGACTGGATGCCGTTTGGCTTCAAGCTGGTCATCGAGGCAACAAGATTCGAGGTCGATTGCGAGTTGCGCCACCAGGGCCATAACGGTTGCGGCGTGATGTTCGTAGAGCACAAGAGCGAGCACGAGGCGGTGCCGCGCCGGGTCGATATCGACACGACCGACTGGAAACGTTCGATCGAACCATTCGCGGGGCGCCGCTACTGAGTTGGCCGGCCGAGCGCCGCCGTCAGCGCATGCCCAACGGATGCAGGAACAACGCTTCCACACGCTTACTGGTGGGCTTCGCGCTTCCAGCTTTTGACGACAGTTTGGACTTGCGTGAACCCTTGGTGGTTTCCGCCGGTTGGGTGGGGGGCTCCATGCCTGGCTCGGCTGCCGCGAGTCCGGTTGCAGCGGCGGGCGGGGGCGTCATCGACGGCATTGCCGCCGTTGCCGTATCAGGCGCACCTGGCTCATGCCCGGTGCGTGCCGGAGTCTCGACAGACGCTTCGAGCAGCGGCGAGGTGTGGCGCACGCGAGCGGGTTCCAATTCGGGTTCGGATGTGCCGATGGGGGCCGCTGTCGTGGCACTCCGGAACAATGGGGCTTGTGGCGCAACGACAGTCGTGGCGGCAGGAACGGTCGCGTTCGATCCGGGCGCTGCGTTGACCGGCGCAACCTGGGTCATTGCGGGCTTTGCCGGAATTTTGGTGGCAGCCGATGGCGTCGGCGCGCGGGTGGGCGTCAGGTAGGAGCCGGCCATCACCGCTCCTGTTCCAAGTATCGCGAGGGTCAAGATCAAGCGCGATTTCTTCATGTGCGGCACCATTGAGAACGGATCATTATGGCGAACATGACTGCCACCCCAATCGGGGACACTCGCTTCGTGATCTCGAATTTCGGCGTGACCTGAGGCGAGTACCGAACAATTTTCGCAATCCGAACCACCCGAGAATCATCAGGTTGGCTCATGTGGATCAGATCGTGAAGCCCGCGTCGCGAATTGGCCGCAATGCAAGCTGTGGACTTCTCGACCATCATACGGGCGGTGCAAAGTTTGGACCTTCCTTGGACCATCATGTGTTAACTGACGGGTGTTGGTTAACAATGGGTTAATCCGGCCTCGCCGCCGCTGGCTGGCGCACCCGGATCTGGCAGGCGGCGGCGCGCGTCGCCATATGCGTGGCATGGAAAGGCGCCCCATCCGATGAGCAACGAGGACAACCGCTTTACCGCCCGCGCCGCACGCTATGTGCGGGTCGGCACCAACGTCGGCGCGGTGGGTTTGCGCGTTGCCGGCGAGCGTCTGCTTGGCCGCGAGCACGATCGTTCCAAGGCGGCGGCCGATCTTGCCGCGGCGCTGGGCGGGCTCAAGGGGCCGTTGATGAAGGTGGCGCAGCTGCTCTCGACGATTCCCGAGGCGCTGCCGAAGGAATATGCGCGCGAGCTGTCGCAACTGCAAAGCGCGGCGCCGCCGATGGGACCATCGTTCGTGCGCCGGCGCATGATGGCCGAGCTCGGTCGTGAGTGGCGCAGCCGCTTTTCGAGCTTTGCCGATCAATCGAGCGCGTCGGCATCGCTGGGCCAGGTGCATCGCGCGACCGGTCTGGATGGCCGGGCGCTCGCCGCAAAGCTGCAGTATCCAGACATGCAGTCGGCGGTGGAGGCCGACCTCAACCAGCTCAGACTGATCTTCCAGATCCACGCACGCATGGACCCTGGTGTCGATACACGCGAGATCATCAAGGAGATTTCAGCGCGTCTGCGTGAAGAGCTCGATTACGAGCTGGAGTCGCGCCACACCAAGCTCTATGCGGCGATCTTTGCGAACGACCCGATGATCCGCGTGCCGCAGGTGGTGGACGAGCTGTCGACGAAACGTCTGTTGACGATGACGTGGCTCGATGGTGTCAGGTTGCTCGACTACAAGGGCCATCCGCTGGACGATCGCAACGCCATTGCTCGCGCGATGTTCCGAGCCTGGTGGTACCCCTTCAGTCACTATGGCGTCATTCACGGCGATCCGCACCTGGGCAACTACACCGTGTTCGAGACGGAAGGCCGGCCGGCCGGCATCAACCTGCTCGACTACGGGTGCATTCGCACGTTCCCGGTGGGCTTCGTGCAAGGCGTCGTCGATCTCTACCGTGGCCTGTTGGCGAACGATCGCGACCGCGTGGTGGCGGCCTATGAGCGCTGGGGCTTCAATGGACTGACCAACGAGCTGATCGACGGGCTGACCATCTGGGCAAAATTCATCTACGGCCCGTTGCTGGATGATCGCGAACGCATCATCGCGGAAGGCACCACGCCTGGGGAATATGGGCGCAAGGAGGCCTTCAGCGTGCACCAGATCCTGAAGGAGAAAGGGCCGGTGACCGTGCCGCGTGAGTTCGTGTTCATGGACCGCGCCGCGATCGGGCTCGGTGGCGTGTTCTTGCACCTGGAGGCGCGGCTCAACTGGTATCGGCTCTTCAACGAGACGATCGAAGATTTCGAGGCTGGCGTGGTGGCCGAGCGGCAGCGGGCCGCGTTTGCAGCGGCGGGCGTGCCGCTGCCGGATTAGGGGGCTGCTTTGCTCTTGCGACGGTGCGCACGATAGGCGTCGACCACCTGCATCAGACCTTTGCGGATCGACGGCCAGCGGTTGACGAACTGCACCACCGGCCACGAGATGACACGCGACACCCCCTTGACGTTGGCGAGGCCCGGACTCGCTTCCACCGCGACATCGCCCTTGAACACCACACGCGGAGCAAACGTGGCGGTGATGTCGAAGCTCGACTTGTGCGTCGTCACAGTGCACAAGACCGGCTGCTCGGGGCTTTGAAAAACATGGTCGGATGCGGTGATTGCGGCCTCGACCAGTGAGCGCGCAACTTTGATTGTCATCGTGCAATCGACGTTCTTGATATAGCCGCGCGAGCCCTTTTCCAGCTCTGCCTGCTCGATTGGTGACAGCTTGAGCGGGAAGTAACAGACAATTTCGGCGCGGGTGCCTTTCTCCAGGTCTTCGAAGCAATCCTCCGCCGCGGGCGGCTCAGCGGGTGGAGTTTGCGGCGTCTCGGCGATAGCCGCCACGTTGCCAGCAATCGCGAAGGCAGCAAAGTGCGCCAGAAGGCGCTGCCATGTGCCGAAATTGCGCTTGCCGAACCGCTGCACGTCGCGCCTCAGTTCGCTTCGGCCTTGATCTCAGTTTTCCTCTTGTCCTTGGCTTTGGTCTTGTCCTTGTCTTTCTCTTTGACCTTTGGCTTGCCGTCGGCGCCCGGACCGTATTCCTCGATGCACTTCTCGTGCACGAACTTGTTGATCTCTTTCAGCGTGTCCTTGTGGAACATGCCAAGGCCGTCGGCGAGCTTGGAAACGGTCCACACCAATCCCGTCACCATGCCTTCACCTTTGACGTCGGTGACGTTGATCCAGACCTTGTGCGCGTTGCCGTCTTTGAATTTGATCTTGGGCGCGGCCTCGACCGTGAGATCGGTCAGCTTCTTCTCGGAATCCTCGATCTTGCAGGCGACGGTCTGCTTGGCGAACTGCAGCGTGTAGGACGGCTCGACCAGCGCCGGCACGATTTCGGCCCGCGTCATGGAAATTGCCACCTGGCAGCGGGCATCACCGAAGCCCCAGGTCAGTGCCTTTTTCTTCCCGTTCTTCTTGATCTTGTCGCGGTCCCACGTCTTGACCATGTTGCAGGCGAGCGGCGGGCCGGCGATCTTTCGTTCGAGTACGATTTCGCACAGGCGGCGTTCGCAAGCGTCCCGCGTCGCCTTCTCGTTGGGCAGGACGTCGAGCGCCAACGCCGGGGCGGCCAGGGCCATCAACCCCGCAACGAGCGGCATTGCGGCCGTTACGGCGACCATGCGCGCATGGTTGCGGGAGCCCGCCTCACGGCTGGGAAGACGCATTTCGATCATAGTGATCCACCCTCGAGCTACGCGAGCACGATAACGGCGACCCTGGTCGACGGCCCACGGCGAATATCTGCATGCGTTGCATCGCCGTGGACCGAGCACGAACCACGGCTCGCCGAACTCCATGGGGCCAGAATGCGCCAGAATCGTCCGAAATTGCGGCAGGGTGCGCCGCCGCCGCGACATCCTTGTACAACTGTACCAGTTGAAGGGGCAGCATTGTTGCGTTACCAGTTTCGGGCGAAAATTCGTCAAGCGGGAGGAAATCAAAAAATGTCAGTCGACACATCGCACGGCCATCCGGACATGGACTACCGCGAGCACGCTCGGACTTATGCCGGTTTTGTTCTCATGACAAAGGTGCTGGTTATTCTGGTGGTGATGCTGCTTGCCGGCATGGCGATCTTCCTCGTTTGACACGCCCTTTCTGCGTGCCCGGCCGGCAGTTCGGCGAACGTCACTGTTGGGCCACGCGGAACTTTCCTTAAACCTCCCTTCCTTTCGATCCTGCTGCCGCCCGCCGTCGTGCCGCGGTAGCCTCAATCGGACGCATCGATGCTCACCATAGCAGTCACGGCTGAAAGCGCCGACGAACCGCGGGTCGCGGTGTCGCCTGAAACGGTCAAGAAGCTCACGGCGCTCGGCGCGACGGTGAGAGTGCAAAGCGGTGCGGGGCTGCGTTCCCGCTTCACCGACGACATGTACAAGGCGCAGGGCGCCGAGATCGCCGATTCCGCAGGGACGGCGCTTTCAGGCGCGGATATTCTGCTCAAGGTACGCCGGCCTGCGCCGGAGGATTTGGCGCAGTTGAAGCCTGGCGCCCTGGTTGCAGCCAACCTCAATCCGCATGACGAGCGGGCGGGTCTGGAGGCGCTGGCGGCCAAGAATGCGTCGCTGTTCTCGATGGAGTTCATGCCGCGCATCACGCGCGCCCAGTCGATGGACGTGCTGTCCTCGCAGGCCAACCTCGCCGGCTACAAGGCGGTGATCGACGCCGCCTCACTGTTCGGACAGGCGATGCCGATGATGATGACGGCGGCTGGCACCGTACCGGCGGCCAAGGTGTTCATCATGGGCGTGGGCGTTGCCGGCCTGCAGGCGATCGCCACCGCGCGGCGGCTCGGCGGCATCGTCACCGGCACCGACGTTCGCCCTGCCACCAAGGAGCAGGTGCAGTCGTTGGGCGCCAAGTTCATCGCCGTCGAGGACGAGGAATTCAAAC
>CAZLHQ010000075.1:0-14791 GCA_964559355.1 uncultured Hyphomicrobiaceae bacterium | reverse complement strand
TGGCCGTATCCGATCCGGTCGCTGCGCGAGCGGGCTGCCGCCCGCGCCCGCCCGAGGGATGTCTCCCTCGGACTCCCTCCTTCTTGTTCGATCTGCCTTTTGCTTGGGAAATGGCACGGGCGCTCGCGGAGCGTTGGCTTGCGCTGCCTTGTGCCTTGCCGGTCGCGCCCCGTCGCGTGCCGAGCCATGGCAGTTGCTCGAAAAAGGTGGTGGGTCCGGGAGGCTCCGCCTCCCGGCGGGGGTGCGGGGCTGGCCCCGCTCGCGCAGCGACTGCATTGCCCACATCGCGGCTGCCGCTGCTAGAGCGCTATCCGATCAGACGGAACCGCTACGCGGTTCGCTGATCGGATGAAAGCGCTCTAGAATTATACTGCTAGAGCATCTTTATCCGACCACTGAAGCGCCAACGGCGATTCCGTGCGGTCGGATGATGCTCTAGCCGCACGAAGCTGTGGTGGCGGCCGCAAATGAAGGTGGCCGGCCGGTTCCCCTGGCGCTGCCACCGGCGGCCGCATCGGACCTGAGCCGGTGACTTGATGGCCGGCTTCGCATGGCAAGGGGTAACTCCGGTCCAGCCTCCGGGACGACATGCAGTGTGGCGTGCGGGCGGCGGCGAGGCGCGACCGCAGGGGCCGTCCCCATTCTGTCGGCAATCGGTTCGAACGCTGTGCACGGCGGTCGGGACCGGGCCACCAGCGCTGGCGGCTCTGCTGCGATATTGATAGGTTCCGCCACTCTCACTCAGCGGGCAAATTTCGAGGAGCGTTCGCATGCAGCATCCGGGCTTCTTCGACCGCGCCGGTCCGTTTCCGCTCGAGGCGGTCGCCAAGGCGGCCGGAGCGGACCTGGCGCCGGGCGCCGATCCCGCGCGCCTCGTGCATGACGTGCGCCCGCTGTCGGACGCAGGGCCGGACGACGTTTCGTTCCTCGACAACCGCAAGTATCTGCCACAGCTCGAGACCACCAGGGCGGGCGCCTGCCTGGTCGTGCCGGCGTTCGTGGCGCGGGTTCCCGCCGGCGCGGCGGCGCTGGTGACGAAAGCCCCTTATCGCGGCTTCGCGCTGGCGCTGGCGCTGTTCTATCCCGAGGCGATGCACTCCAAGGCGGCGCGCGCCGATGCCGCGACGCTTGTCGACCCGACGGCCGAGATCGAGGACGGCGCCGAGATCGAGCCGGGGGCTGTCATCGGTGCGGGCGCGGCGATCGGCCGGGGCAGTCGCATCGCGGCCGGCGCCGTCATCGGTCATCGCGTGCACATCGGGCGAGGCTGCTACATCGGGCCGAATGCCAGCGTCATCCACGCGCTGGTCGGGGATCGCGTCATCATCCACGGCGGCGTGCGCATCGGCCAGGACGGCTTCGGCTTCGCCATGGGGCCGGGCGGGCATCTCAAGGTGCCGCAGATCGGCCGGGTCATCATCCAGGACGACGTCGAGATCGGCGCCAACACCTGCATCGATCGCGGCGCCCTTAAGGATACGATCATCGGTGAAGGCACCAAAATTGATAATCTCGTGCAAATCGGGCACAACGTGGTGATGGGGCGCCACTGTGTGATCGTGGCGCAGACCGGCATTTCGGGCTCCACCGAACTGGGTGACTTCGTGGTCATGGGTGGCCAGTCGGGCGCCGTCGGCCATGTCAAGATCGGCGCCGGGGCGCAGATCGCCGGCGCCTCGCACGTCAAGGACGACGTGCCGCCCGGCGCGCGCTGCGGCGGCACTCCGGCACGGCCGTTGCGGCAGTGGGCGCGCGAGTTGGCGGCCATCACCCGGCTCGGCCGGTCCGGCGCCAGGGATGCCGGCCCCGACAAGGATGGGGACGGGGCGTAGTTGAAGGTTTCTCCCGCGTGTGCGCGGAGCATGGCTGAAGATGGGCGAAGAGAAGAGACGATGAACGACGCAACCGTGAAGCAGACCACCCTCGGCACCGCCGACATCATGCGCGTGCTGAAGCTGCTGCCGCACCGCTACCCCATGCTGCTGGTCGACCGCATCTACGACATGAACGGCGACGAGAGCTGCGTCGGTCTGAAGAACGTCACCATCAACGAGAGCTTCTTCCAGGGCCACTTCCCGCAGTTTCCGGTGATGCCGGGCGTGCTCATCATCGAGGGGCTGGCGCAGACGGCCGGCGCGCTGTGCGTCTCGAGCCTCAAGGAAGACTACAAGGCCGAACTCGTCTACTTCATGGGGATCGATCGCGCCAAGTTCCGCCGCCCCGTGGTGCCGGGCGATCAGCTGCACTATCATGTGCGCAAGGTTCGCAACCGTGGCCGGGTGTGGAAGTTCTTTGGCGAAGCCAAGGTCGACGGCAAGGTTGCGGCCGAAGCTGAGGTGAGCGCGATGCTCGCCGACACGGCGGAAGCACGGGCCTTCGCGAGCCAGCATGGCTGACAATTCAATTCATCCGAGCGCGATCGTCGAAAGCGGCGCGCGTCTCGGAAATGGCGTGAAAATCGGGCCCTTCTGCATGGTCGGGCCGGACGTGGTGCTGGGCGATGGCGTCGAGCTGGTCTCGCACGTCGTCGTGGCGGGCCACACGACCATCGGCGACCGCACGCGAATCTTCCCGTTCGCCTCGATCGGCCACCAGCCGCAGGACCTCAAGTTCAAGGGCGAGCTGACGACGCTTTCGATCGGCAGCGACTGCCTGATCCGCGAAGGCGTCACCATGAATCCGGGCACCGAGGGCGGCGGCTCGAAGACGGTGGTCGGGGATCGCTGCGCGTTCCTGGCGAACAGCCACGTCGGTCACGACTGCATCGTCGGCAACAACGTCATCTTCTCCAACAACGTCATGCTGGCGGGGCACTGCAACGTCGGTGACTTCGTCATCATCGGCGGCGGCGCGGCGGTGATCCAGTTCGCGCGTGTCGGCGCGCACGCCTTCGTCGGCGGCATGTCGGGTCTCGAGAACGATCTCATCCCGTACGGCATGGCGCTGGGTAATCGCGCCTATCTCTCGGGGCTCAATATCGTCGGGCTGCAGCGGCGCGGTTTCTCGCGCAGCGACATCCACGATCTGCGCCGCGCCTATCGCGCGCTGTTCGCGGCCGAGGGCACGCTGATGGAGCGCGTCGAGGACGTCGCGGCCGAGTTCAAGGACCACGCCATCGTCATCGAGATCCTCGAGTTCATCCGCGCCGGTGGCAAGCGATCGATCTGCACGCCGCGCGGCACCCCCGACGCCTGAGCCCGCTGCGATGGCGGCTTCGCGATGCATCGGAATCCTTGCGGGCGGCGGCAGCCTGCCGCGTGAGATCGCGGACAGCATCGCCGCGCGCGGCCTGCCCCTGCACATCGTCGCGCTCGCGGGCGAAACCGACGCCGACTTCGGCGCGCATCCGGTCTCGCGCGTCTCGTTCGGAGAGATCGGCCGCATGGTGAAGACACTGCGCGCTGCCGGTTGCACCGATCTGGTCATCATCGGCGCGGTGAAGCGTCCGGATCTCGGCGCCATCAAGCCCGACCTCGGCTTCTTCCGCGCGCTGGCGACGGTGGCGCGCCTCGTGCTCGCCGGCGGCGACGACAGCGTGCTGCGCGGTGTCATCCGGTTCTTCGAGAAACACGGCTTCCGCGTCATCGGCCCTGAGCAGGTGGCACCGGAACTGGTGATCGGCGCGCAGACCCTCTCACGGTTGAAGCCCGACGCCGCGATGCTTGCCGATGCGCATCTGGGCTTCGATCTCGTCGGCCAGCTCGGTGCCTTCGACATCGGTCAGGCGGCGATCGTGACGGATGGCAAGATCGAGGCAATCGAGGGCGCCGAAGGTACCGACCGCCTGCTGGTGCGCGTCGCCGAGGCGCGCCGACGGCGCGGACTTCCGGCGTCGACGTCGCAGGGCGTCCTGGTGAAGCGCGCGAAGCCGGCGCAGGACCGCCGCATCGATCTGCCGGTGATCGGACCAGGCACCATCACGCGCGCCATCGAGGTGGGATTGGCCGGCATCGTCGTCGAGGCCGGGCGCGTGCTGGCGGCGGCGCGCCCCGAGATGGCGCTCCGGGCTGAGACGAGCGGGCTCGTCGTTGCGGGTGTCGAGGTGGCGGCCAGCGTACGCGCGACAGATGCGTCACGCACCGCAAGCGCCGCTGCGGGCGCAGAGGAGCTGCAAGTTCTGACGGAACGCAAGCCGAGGGCGCGTGCGGTTCGTGATGTCAGGAAGGCACTGGCGATCGGCGAGGCCATGCGGGCGTTCGGCGGCACGCGCGCGGTGGTCGTGGTGCGCGGGCACGTGCTCGCCGTCGAGGTTGGCGAGGGCGTCGACGAGGCGATCGCGCGGGCGAGTGGTCTGCGCCAGTGGGGCGACCGGCGGCTCGCGTGGCGGGCGGGGGTGCTGTCATTGACTGCGGGCCGCGACTGCACGGCCGAGACGCTCGCGGCGGCGCGCAAGGCTGGCTTTGCCGGAGTCGTCGTCGGCCTGAAGCGCTTCAAGGCCGGTGTCTCCGCCGATGTGATCGCCGCTGCCGACAAGGGCGGTCTGTTCATCGCCGGTGTTCATGTCGAGGACGAAACACATGGCTGAGGCCGCGCCGACCAAGGGCGCCGATGCCGGGCGTGGGAATGAGCGTCCGCTGCGCGTGGCGCTGATCGCCGGCGAGCATTCGGGCGACGCGCTCGGTGGCAAGTTGATGGAAGCGCTGAACCGCGCGCGGGGCCCCGGCGGCATCGTCTATGCCGGCGTCGGTGGCGAGCACATGGCGGCGCACGGGTTCAAGTCGATCTTCCCGCTCGAGGACGTGGCGGTGATGGGGCCGCTGTCGATCCTGCCGCGCCTGCCGCGCATCGTGCGGCGCGTCTATGCCGCGGTCGATGCGGTGCTGGCGTTCGCACCCGACATCGTCGTCATCATCGACAGTCCCGAGTTCACGCATCCGATCGCCAGGCGCATCCGCAAGCGCCGCCCGGACATCCCGATCGTCGATTACGTCAGTCCGAGCGTGTGGGCGTGGCGGCCGGGCCGCGCCGCGAAGATGCGCGCCTATGTCGATCACGTCATGGCTCTGCTGCCGTTCGAACCCGATGCGCACACGCGTCTCGGCGGACCGGCGTGCACCTATGTCGGCCATCCGATGATCGAACGCTATGCGAGCATGCAGGCGGAGGACGGCAGCGCATTGGCGGCCCGTCTCGGTCTCGACCGATCGCGGCCGGTGCTGGTGGTGCTGCCGGGCAGCCGCCCGTCCGAGGTGACGCGGCTGATGCGTCCGTTCGGCGAGGCGCTGGCGTTGCTCGGCGCGCAAGGCCTTGCACCGCAGGTGATCGTGCCCGCGGTGGCATCGGTGCGCCCGTTGATCGACGCGGGCCTCGCCGGCTGGACGGTCAAGCCGCATGTCGTCAGCGGGGAGTCCGATAAGCTCGCCGCCTTCCGCCTCGCCGACGTGGCACTGGCGGCATCCGGTACGGTGACTCTCGAGCTGGCGCTGGCTGGCACGCCGATGGTCGTCGCCTATCGCGTCGATGCACTCGCCGCTCAGTTGCGCTTCCTGCTCAAGGTGCATTCGGTGGTTCTCGCCAACCTCGTGCTCGGCGAGAATGCGTTTCCCGAATACCTGCAGGAGAGATGCACGGGCGAGCATCTCGCGGAGGGTTTGGCACCGCTGCTGTCCGATACGCGGGAGCGGCGCGCGCAACGCGATGCGCTCGCGCGTGTACCGGGCCGTATGCTGCTCGATCACGGCACGCCGAGCGATCGCGCCGCCTCGGTCGTGCTGTCGGCGCTCAGCCGCGGCGGCCCCAGGCGAGAACGATAAGCGAACATGGCGTGAGCCGCGCCAGTCACGCAGCGCCATTCAAGCCGTTGCATTGAGGCGACACGTCACTATAGTCGCGCCGGAATCCGTGCCCGTCCGCTTCGGCCTCGTCTTGGTGAGGCCGGGGGCGGCTCCTACATGCCATTTGCCACATCAAGGATCACACGATGAACTTCATCACTCCCGCCCTTGCCCAGGCCGGCGCGCCCGCGGGCGGCGATGCCATCACCAGCCTGATCGTGCCGATGGCGCTGATGATCGCCATCTTCTACTTCCTCATCATTCGGCCGCAGCAGTCGCGCGCCAAGGCGCATCGCGAAATGATGGAGAAGGTGCGTCGCGGCGATACCGTCGTCACCTCCGGCGGCTTCGTCGGCCGCGTCACCAAGGTGACGGACGCCTCCGACGAGGTCGAGGTCGAGCTGTCCGACACGATGCGTGTGCGCGTGCTGAAGAGCACGCTGATGGACGTCCGCTCCAAGGGCGAGCCGGTGAAGGAATAGCACTGGCGTTGCAGGGCGGTTGCCCCGACGCTCGCGCCGCTGGCGCCAGCCGTTTCGAAGATTTCAAGCCCGGCCGCGTGCGGGGCGTCAAAAGGCAATATCCATGCTGCAATTCAGCCGGTGGAAGATCATTGCGATCGTGCTGACGTGCGTCGTCGGCATCGTGTTCGCGCTGCCGAACTTCTTCGCCAAGGAAACGGTCGCAAGCTGGCCGTCATTCGTGCCGAAGAAGCAGCTTGCACTCGGCCTCGACCTCAAGGGCGGCGCGCACCTGCTGCTGCAGATGGACCAGAACGAGCTGCGCAAGGACTGGCTGCAGTCGATCCGCGAGGATGTGCGCAAGGTTCTGCGCGACAACAAGATCGGCTTCACCGGTATCGGCGCGGCCGGCAACGCTATCCAGGCGACGCTGCTGAAACCGGAAGAGACCGACAAGGCCTACGACGAGCTGAAGAAGCTCGCTCAACCGATCGGCAATGCCATCCTCGGTACGGCAGGCACCACCATGACGGTGGAGCGTGGGCAGACGCCTGGTACCATCCTGGTGCAGCCGACCGAGCAGGCCTTCAACGAGCGGCTTTCGAACGCCGCCGCCGCCGCCGTCGAAACGGTCAGCCGTCGCGTCGACGCGCTCGGCACCGTCGAGCCCAACGTCGTCCGCCAGGGCCGCGACCGCATCCTCGTGCAGGCGCCGGGCTTCGAGGATACCAAGGCGCTCAAGGCCGTGATCGGCTCGACCGCCAAGTTGACCTTCCACGACGTGCATCCCTCGATCTCGGCGGCGGAGGCGCAGCAGACGCGCGTGCCGATCGGCTACAAGATCTATCCATCCGACGAGAAGGACGAGCAGGCCTACCTGTTGCGCGAGATCCCAGTGGTGCCGGGCGACGATCTGGTCGATGCCCAACCGGGCTTCGACCAGCGCACCAACGAGCCGATCATCTCGTTCCGCTTCAACCAGTCGGGTGCGCGCAAGTTCGGCGCCTTCACCAAGGACAATGTCGGCCGCCCGTTCGCGATCGTGCTCGACAATCATGTGTTGTCGGCGCCGGTGATCCGCGAGCCCATTCTCGGTGGCTCGGGGCAGATCTCGGGCTCGTTCACGGTGGAGACCGCAGGCCAGCTCGCCGTGCAATTGCGCTCGGGCGCATTGCCGACGCCTCTGACGATTGTCGAGGAGCGCACGGTCGGTCCCTCGCTCGGCGCCGATTCGATCGCGGCCGGTTTGAAGGCCGGTCTCATCGGCTCGGTGGCAACCGTCATCATGACCACCGTCGCCTACGGCACGTTCGGCATCTACGCGGTGATCGGCCTCATCATCAACGGCCTGTTGATCGTCGGCATCATGTCGACACTGGGCTCGACGCTGACGTTGCCGGGCATTGCCGGTCTGGTGCTGACTATCGGCATGGCGGTCGATGCCAACGTGCTGATCTTCGAGCGCATCCGTGAAGAGATACGTGCCGGCAAGAGTGCGATCTCGGCCATCGACGCCGGCTTCACGCGCGCCATCGTGACGATCGCCGACAGCCAGCTCACAACGCTGGTTGCCGCCTTCATCATGTTCTGGCTGGGCTCGGGTCCGATCCGCGGTTTTGCCGTGACGCTGACGATCGGCATCTTCACGTCCGTGCTCACCGCCGTCACTGTCACGCGGCTGCTCATTGCGATGTGGCTCAAGCGGGCCACTGCCGCCAAGGGCAAGATCTCGGTTCCGCTCTGAATCGACGTTGCGCAATCAATGCTCCGCCGATGCGGGCGGGCTGACGAGGAAAGCCATGTTCCTGGTTCCCGACTTCAAGGGTTTCGACTTTTTCCCGCACGGCACGCGGCTCGACTTCATGCGCTGGAAGGATATCTGCTTCGGCCTGTCGGTCTTGGCGATGGTGGGGAGTCTGGCGCTGGTGGCCTTCAAGGGGCTCAACTACGGCGTCGACTTCAAGGGCGGTCTGCTGGTCGAAGTGCAGTCGAAGTCGGGACCGGCCGACCTGTCGGTGATGCGCGAGAAGGTCGGCGCCTTGAAGCTCGGCGACGTGCAAATCCAGAGCTTCGGCGCACCGACCGACGTGCTGATCCGTGTCGAGCAGCAGCCGGGTGGCGAGAAGGCGCAGCAAGAGGCGCTGGGAAAGATCGTGACGGCGCTGGGCGACGGCTTTGCGCAGCGCCGCGTCGAAGTGGTGGGGCCGGCGGTATCGAGCGAACTGCGCATGACGGGCACGATCGCGGTCGTCGCCTCGATCATCGCCATCATCATCTATGTCTGGTTCCGCTTCGAATGGCAGTTCGCGCTCGGCACCGTCGTCGCGCTGACGCATGACGTGCTGCTGACGGTCGGCATTTTCTCGCTGTTCAATCTCGAATTCGACCTGTCGATCGTCGCCGCCTTGCTGACCATCCTGGGTTATTCGGTCAACGACACCGTCGTGGTGTCCGACCGCATTCGAGAAAACCTGCGCAAATACAAGAAAATGGACCTGATCGAGCTGCTCAACCTGTCGATCAACGAGACACTGTCGCGCACCATCCTGACCGGCGCGACGACGATCGCCGTCTTGATTGCGCTCTACCTGTTCGGTGGCGAGGTGATCCATAACTTCACGCTCGCCATGCTGCTCGGCGTGTTGATCGGCACTTACTCGTCGATCTTTATCGCCGCACCGCTGCTCGGCTATCTCGGCGTCAAGCGCGACTGGTCGGGCGAGAAGTCCGCGCCGTCGGGGGCAGCCAAGAGGGCGTGAACGGCACCCGAGTGAACGGCACCAGCGAGATCGGCAGGTTTGGCAGCAAGGCTTGCGCGTCATGACTTTGCTCGCCGGCAGCTACCCCTATCAAGTGCCAATCGACGTCTACGGCAATGGCGGGTTCCGCTTCGCCGACATGAGCCACAAGGGTTCACTGCTGTGCCTGCCTTCCGGCATTTTCGCGTGGGCGCCGGCTTCGGCTGGGGCGCTCGTGCTCGAGGATTTTTCCGCCGTGCTCGCCGATCCGGGCCGCATCGGATTCCTGTTGCTTGGCACCGGTATGCAGCACATCATGCCAGCATCCGAAATTCGAAGTGCCTTTGCTGCAGCGGGAATCGGCCTCGAGCCGATGACCACGGGCTCGGCCGCGCGCACCTACAACATCATGCTGGCCGAACGACGCAAAGTGGCGGCGGCGTTGATCGCGGTCGAGTGAGGAGGCTTGAGGCGAATGCGCGCACTGCTCGATAGCCCCTGGCGGGCGACGGCGTTGGGGCTTGTGGCTTGCGGCATGGTGTTGGCGGCCGGCATGGCGCTGATGGGGGTTGAGCGCGCCGCGCTCGCCGACATTTTGTTGCGCGGCTCTCATGTGCTGGCTGCCTTCGTGTGGGCGGGCTTCATCGTGTTCGTCAATTTTGTGCAGCTGCTGGCACTGGCTGAAGCCGCCGATGCCGAGCGGCCGATTATCGTGCGCCTGATCGTGGCGCGCACCGCGCGTGTGTTCACGGCCGCCGCTCACGCCACGTTGCTGACAGGCGTGTTGCTGCTGGTGCTGGTATGGCCCAACCTGGCTTATCGGCCGATGCTCGCGGCGGGTATGGTCGGCGGCGTGGCGATGTGGGCCATCGTGCAATTCATCCTGCGCCCGAACGTGGCGCGGATCACCGGCCGGGTGAACGCGAGCGACCAGGAGAAGGCCGCCGCGCGCGGCTCGATCGCACTATGGGCGCGCATCAACCTCGTGCTGGTGTTGCCGGTGACGCTGGCGATGCTGCTCGCTGGACACGGGATCGGCTGATGCCATGGCAGCGCCGTCACCCATGAGCGAATCTGGCGTGCGTGCCGCGGTGGTGGCGGCCGCGCGCGAGAACGCCCTCGACTACTATCTTTCCGCACTCCTCGCCCCATGCGCGTATCGTGACGATTTGATCGTGCTCGCCGCGTTCCAGGGCGAGCTGGCGCGCATTCCGCATCTGGCGAGTGAGCCGATGGCGGCCGAGATCAGGCTGCAATGGTGGCGCGACTGGATCGGCGCCATGTCGGCTGATGCCAGGTGCGGTAATCCGCTCGCCGATGCGCTGGCAGATGTGGCCATGCGCCAGGGTCTGGTGCGCGCGGAATTGCTCGCCAGCGTCGATGCGCGCTCGCAGCTCGAGCCCGACGATGCCACGGATCCGATTTTCGCCTATCGCCAACTGCAACTCGCCAAGGACTGCGCCGCCATGCGGCGCTCGGCGCGTGTGATGGGGATATTGCCGGCCACTGCCGGGGGCGAGGCGGCACATCAGGATCAACTTTTCCTGGAGACGTGCGGGCTGGCGGTGACATTTGCGCAAATGGCATTGGGCGAGCGCCAACGGCTGGCGCACAGCGGATCGGACACCAGAATCCGCGAACAGCTTGGAAATTTGATCGCCTCCGCCCGCCTCAATCTGCAGCTCGCGGAATCACATGTTTCGGCCCGTCCGCGGCTGCTTCGGATCGCAGCACTTCCCGTTGCCCTCGTTGAGCCCTATTTGCGCGCTTGTGAAAAGGCTGATGCAGACACGGCGGCCGACCGAGCGTCAGCCGACCCGCCCATGTTGCCGCTGACGCGCACATGGCGGTTATGGCGGGCGGCGCGCCTGGGACGCCTTTGAGCCACGGGACGCAGATGAGCAATGGCCCTGATTGCGGCACATGCGCGATGCCTCAGCGTGATGAGAAACCGGGACGAACAGCATGACCATGCGATCATCTTACCGTGATTGGGTCGCCGGCGCCGCGATGGCCGTGCTCGCCGTGAGTGGGGCGAGCCCGACAGCGATGTCGCAAGGCCCGTATGCTCCCGATGGACCGGTGGTGATGCAACCGCTGCCCGAGGCCCGCATGCCGTCTGATGCGGCCTCGCCGCCGATGGCGCGCGAAGGGGCTGGCACTGAAGCGCCTGGGCATACAGGTCAGCCTAGACGGCCCGCAACAAGCCCTGACGAGATCGAGAAGCTCATCGAAGCAGCGCCCGCACCAGCGCTGCAGCCGTCGTCGCCGGCGCAGGGCGAGCATGTGGCCGCGCCGACATTCCGTGGTGGTGCGCTCTCACCCAAGATTGCCTGGCGCGTCGAAAATCCGTTCCGTCTTTTCACCGATCCGGCCGATACCGAGGTGCACCGCGCGACGTTCGCCGCGTTGAGTACTACGGAGCGGCGCAATCCGGTGCTGGCGGCAGAGCGTGCGCTCGCTGCGCGCCACCGCGAGGGGTGGGCGGCTTCGATGGTCGATCAGACCTGCTGGGACCACCGCAACAACAAGCACCAGTGCGACAATCGTCCAGATTATTTGAGTCCGCAGTCACACGCAGTAATCGTCACGCTCGATGGCGTGGCCGATGCCAGCGCCATCGAATGCGCGTGGTCGAGCGTGCCGCATGGCGATACGAGCGTGGCGTCATCGAGCGTTTTGCAGCCGTGCGACCAACCCTTGCGCATCGAGGCGCCCTATCCCGACGGCTCGCAAGTGAGGGTGTCCGTGGGTGGTGTGGAGTTGCAGCGCACCGAGGTGAAGGTTGTCGATGTCTTCATCGTTGGCATGGGTGACAGCTTCGCGTCCGGCGAAGGCAATCCGGATATACCGGTGCGGTTTTCGCGAGAGCGTGATGCAACCTATGGCGACGTGAAGAACAAGGAAGCGTCAGCATCGGGCTTTCCCGCGCGCGAAGGCACATGGAGGCAGATCGGCGACAAGGGCTTCGTCAAAGGCAACGCGCGCTGGCTCGATCAGGCCTGTCATCGCTCGCTCTATTCGCAGCAGTTGCGCGCCGCATTGCAGCTGGCAATCGAGGAGCCGCATCGCGCCGTGACTTACATCGGGCTTGCGTGCTCGGGGGCGGAGGTCACCGACGGCCTGTTTCTGCGTTACAAGGGCAACGAATGGGTGCCCAACCCGCCCGAGCTGTCGCAAATCTCGGCAGCCGCCGTGGCCCAATGTGACAGGGCGCCAGCCGAGCCGCAGGATTTGCCCGAAGCTTATCACATCAAGGGCAGCGTGCCCGAGCTTGGCGGCCTCGTGCTCTACAAGTGCCCGATCGAGCGGTCTCGCAAGATCGATCTGCTGCTGCTGTCGATCGGCGGCAACGACATCGGCTTTGCGCGGCTGCTTGCCAATGCCATCCTGTCGGATCAATCGACGCTGCGAAAGCTCGGTGGCTGGATCGGCCAGGTGCACGGTCAATCGCAGGCCTCCGGCCTCATCGACACGCTCGACGAACGCTACAAAGCGTTGAACCGGGCGCTGCACAACATCCTGCACATCCCGTGGGAGGAGAGCGATCGCATCCTGCTGACGGGCTATCCGGGGCTGGCGCTGCTGGGTGACGGCAGCACCGTGTGTCCGGATGGGCGGGCCGGCATGGATGTCGTCGCCGATTTCAATTTGAGTACGGCCAAGGCGCGCGAGGGCGTGTGGGTCTCCGACAAGCTCAATCGCATCATGAAGGCAAGCGCCGGCAAGCATGGCTGGACCTTCGTCGACCATCACCGCCGCGCGTTTGTCGATCGCGGCATCTGCGCGGGGTTCACCGACAACGCATTCTCGATTGCCGACGATTTGCGCATTCCGCGCAAGGTCGATGGCAAGTGGGTGCCCTACAACCCGGCGGATTATCCGCCCTATGCTTCGCGCCAACGTTGGTTCCGCACGCCCAACGATGCATTCATGACGGGCAACTTTCACGTCTCCGAGTCGCTGTTGCAGAAGGCGCTGAAGCTGAAGAGCCTGTCGTTCTTCCAGCTTGTCCTGGCGGCAACCTATTCGGGTGCCTTCCACCCCACCGCAGAAGGGCATGCCTCGATAGCCGATGCGCTGAGTGAGCAGGCGCGCGCGGTGCTGGAGAAATACGGTCAGGGTGGCACTGCGCCCGGCCGCGGGGGCTTGCGCGTTTCGCGGTGACGCGGCTGCCCAATTTCGCGGTCGCGCTAGAACAGATTCAACTTGCGTGGAATCGCCTCGTGCCACAGTGGCCTGCTCTAAGTCCTTGATTGAGAGTCTGATTCACGCCCTCGATGGAACCGCTTGGCGTTTCCATCTCAGACGATCAGGCTCTAGCTTGCGGCGACCCGGCTCTTGCATTCACGAGCCGTAGCCGTCACGCTCCAACAAAAAATCGACCGGGAGGTAATGCCGATGTCTCAGGATCTGGTGTTGACGATCATCGCGCGTGACCGGCCAGGGCTGATAAAGTCGCTGTCGGAGGTGATTGCGGAACACGGCGGCAACTGGGTCGACAGTTCCATGGCGCGGCTGGCAGGTGAGTTCGCCGGCATCGTGCTGGTATCGATGCCGACGGTGGATATCGCCAAGCTCGAGGCAGCATTGGGCGCACTGTCGACGGACGGGATCGACGTCACGATGCGCCGCGCCAGCGCTGCCGTCGCTCCTCCCACGGGGCGGCGCATCTACATCGAGCTGGCCGGCGCCGACCACACCGGCATCATCTCCGAGATTTCCTCAGAGATCGCGCGCCTGGGCGCCAGCATCGAGGAGCTGACGACGCGCGTGTTTCCAGGCTCGATGTCGGGCACGGCGATGTTTGAGGCTCAGGTCGATGTGATCTTGCCCGACGGGCTCGACGCTGACGAGGTTCGCGAGCGTCTCGAAGACATTGCCGACGACTTGATGGTCGAGATCGAGGTCGAACCGGCGTGAGGGAACGCTTCCGATCGTCGCGACGACGTGTTGGGCGCGTCGGGCGATCAGGCTCGGCACATGCTCTCTCGGGTTATGCTCTTACGGGACATGCTCTGGCGCGATGTGCCGCCGCGTTCGGCTACTCCGCAGCGTTCTTCTGCTCCGCCGGCGGCATCCATCTGAGTTTGGGCTCGCGCGCAGCCTTGGTCTCGTCGAGGCGGCGGCGCGGGGTGAAGCGCGGCGCGCCGATGAACCGCTCCTTCTCGCCCGCTTTGGCTCCGCGCACGAGGTCGCGCAACGTGGCAATGAAGTTGTCGAGCGATGCCTTGCCTTCGCTCTCGGTCGGTTCGATCAGCATGGCGCCGTGCACGACCAGGGGGAAGTACATCGTCATAGGGTGATAGCCCTCGTCGATCATCGCCTTGGCGAAATCGAGTGTGGTGATGCCGGTGTCCTTCAGAAATTGATCGTCGAACAGCACCTCGTGCATGCACGGCTGGTCGCCGAACGGCTGTGTCATCACATCGCGCAGGCCCACACGCACATAGTTGGCGTTGAGCACGGCATCCTCGCTCGCGGCGCGCATGCCATCCGAGCCATGGCTCAGCATATAGGCGAGTGCGCGCACGAACATGCCCATCTGACCGTGGAAAGCCGTCAAGCGACCGAACGGATCGGCGCCCAGCGATTCCGACTCCGAGAGCGTTTCGATGAGGCGCGCGTTGCCATTCTCGCGGACGATGAAGGGCAGCGGCGCGAACTTGGCAAGGCGCTCCGACAGCACGACCGGGCCGGCACCTGGGCCGCCGCCGCCGTGCGGTGTCGAAAACGTCTTGTGCAGGTTGATGTGCATGGCGTCGACGCCGAGATCGCCAGGGCGCACCTTGCCGACAATGGCATTGAAGTTGGCGCC
>CAZLHQ010000074.1:0-15027 GCA_964559355.1 uncultured Hyphomicrobiaceae bacterium | reverse complement strand
GGCGAGTTTCCCGAGCTGCAAGGGCTGATGGGCCGATATTATGCGGAGAAGGCCGGTACGAAGCCTGAGATCGCGCGGGCAATAGAGCTGCACTACAAGCCGAAGGGCCCGGCCGACACGGTGCCCAAGGAGGAGGACGGCGACTCGGTGGCGATTGCCGTCGCGCTGGCCGACAAGCTCGACACGCTCACTGGCTTCTGGGCGATCGGCGAGAAGCCGACCGGTTCGGGCGATCCCTATCAGCTGCGTCGCGCGGCGCTTGGCGTCATTCGCATTTGCATTGAGAACGATCTGCGGGTGCCGCTGAAACAGACGATCCTGCGCCACTACGTCGATCAGTACGTCGAAAAGGTTTTCGAAGGGCAGGCGACGGCCATCGAGGTTTTGGATCGCGACGACCTGGTCGAGGACTTGCTCGCCTTCTTCGCCGACCGGCTCAAGGTGTTCTTGCGTGACCAGGGCAAGCGGCATGACCTCATCGATGCCGTGTTCGCGCTACCGGGTCAGGACGACCTCGCACTGATCGTCAAGCGTGTGGAAGCGCTCGACGGCTTCCTCGGGACCGACGACGGCAAGAATCTGCTCGCAGGTGTCAAACGCGCTTCCAACATCCTCGCCATCGAAGAGAAGAAGGACAAGCGGTCTTACGACGGCGAGGTTTCGGGACCGTTGCTGGCGGAGCCCGCCGAGCGCGATCTCGCTGCAAGCATCGCCAAAGTGAAGTTCGACACGAAGGCGGCGATCAACGTCGAGAATTTCGAAGGCGCCATGCGGGCGCTGTCGGAGTTGCGTTCTCCTGTCGATACATTCTTCGACAAGGTCATTGTCAACGCACCAGACGCCAAGCTGCGCGAGAATCGCCTGAAGCTCTTAAATGAAATTCGTGCCGCGACACTCGCCGTCGCCGATTTCTCCAAGATTGCAGGGTAAACGCCGCTTCTACTTCTCTCCATGGAAGATAGGGGGAGGGGAAACGTGCGTTGGAATTCGGCCACGTCCCAACCACCAACGTCAAACTGGCGCGGCATGACGTCGACGTTGGCGGTCCTCAGCCTTGTGAGGGAAGGAAGCGGCAGCCTGTAACGGTCTTGACGCTTGAACCGAATATGACGGCGGGGCAGGGTGGCGCCGGAACGCGTTTCGTGCGGCGCGCGCTGGAAGTTGCCGGACAGCAGATGGAGCATAGGTCATGAACGAGCACGCCGACACGAAAAGCCTGGTGCGCGAGTATTATGGCAAGGTGCTCTCAACGAGCGACGATCTGAAAACCTCGGCGTGCTGCACGCCTGGCGCCATGCCGCCGGGCCTTGCCGCGGCACTTGCCAACGTACATGAGGACGTGCGCGCAAAATACTATGGTTGCGGTTTCGTCGCGCCCGAGCATCTGGAAGGTGCACGCGTGCTCGATCTTGGGTGTGGCGCCGGTCAAGACGTCTACGTTCTTGCGCAAATGGTGGGGCCCAAGGGCAAGGTCGTCGGTGTCGACATGACCGACGAACAGCTCGACGTGGCGCAGCGTCATGTCGACTGGCATACGAAGAAGTTTGGCTACTGCTGTTCCAACGTGCGCTTCATCAAGGGTTATATCGAAGAACTGGATAAGCTCGGGCTGGAGCCGGCGTCCTTCGATGTCATCGTATCGAATTGCGTCATCAACCTTTCACCTGACAAGGCTGCTGTGCTGGCGGGTGCGCGGTCGCTGTTGAAGCCGGGCGGCGAGATGTATTTCTCCGACGTCTATGCCGATCGCCGCCTGCCCGCGGGATTGATGCACGATCCGGTGCTGTTGGGCGAGTGCCTGGGTGGCGCGCTTTATTGGGGCGATTTCCTCGACATTGCGCAGAAGGCGGGGTTTGGCGATGCGCGTCTCGTCACGGCGCGAGCATTGAGCGTCGATGATCCCGCGCAGGCGGCAAAGCTCGGTGCGGCACGCTTCTATTCGGCAACCTATCGTCTGTTCAACATCGCGCGCCTGGAAGCGCGGTGCGAGGACTATGGTCAGGCGGTTGTCTATAAGGGCGGCATTCCTGGCCATGAAGACGTGTTCGAGCTCGATACGCACCACCGCATCGAGAAGGGCAAGGTGTTCCCGGTTTGCGGCAACACTTATCGCATGTTGACTGAGAGCCGCTTCGCGCCGTTCTTCGATGCGATCGGCGACTTTGCAACGCACTATGGCATCTTCGCCGGTTGCGGTACGCAGATGCCGCTCGAGGAGCCGCAGCTGCGTCCTGCCAAGGTCGCAATCGCCGCGAATTCGGGTGGCGGTTGCTGTTGACGTGTGGTGTTTGCTCGATGCACGCAACCTGGCGGATGACATGACGGGAAATATGGCGGCCTCGCCGATGCTGTTCGTTTACGGCACTCTGATGTCGCAAGCACGCAGCGTCTATGGAGCGGCGGAGCGCGCGCGTCTTGATGGTGCTAGCCGCGTGGTAGGGCCGGCGATGATCGAGGGACATCTGTTCGACCTGGGCGCCTTCCCTGGGCTGGTGTTGAAAGCGCCGGGCGGTGGCACGCCATCGCGCATCGAAGGCGAGTTGCGCGAGCTCGTCGATCCTTCCGCGGTGTTCGCCTGGCTCGATCTCTACGAGGGCATGGGGGCTGCCGATCCTCTCGATGATCCCTATCGCCGTGAGTTGCGCGAGGTGCTGGTGGCGGAGACGGGGCGCGTACTGCCGGCATGGGTCTACATCTACCAGGGTGCGCTCGAAGGGGCCCGGTTGCTGCCGGTCGGCCGCTGGTCCGCGTAAGCCGCAGTGGCATGTTCCGGCACGCACCTTCACTTCCCATTTACTCAATAAGTTCACCATGACCGGCGACGACGCGGCCTAGAGCGCTTTCGGCCACTTCATCGGAAAGTGCTCTGGACGGCCGCCGGCCGCGCGCCACGTCGGTGCCGCTGTGTTGCGGCCGCGCGGTGCGGCACAGGAACCGGGAACGATCATGAACGATCAGCGCCGCGTGCGATTTGCAACCTTGGGCATCATGACCCGTGAGGATCTGCCGATCTGCGTCGACATCTGGCTTGAAGACACGCTCAAGGCGCCGTGGGCGACGCGCGAGACGATGAAGCTGGCCGGCGTGTTGGCGAACTACATCATGAAGCCGTCGCCCGAGGCAGTGCGGCTGCGCGCCATCGAAGACCAGCACCAGTTGCAGAAGGTTCAGGTTCGCCGCGCGCTGGGGCTGATGTCGCTGTACTGCGCGATCGAGGGCTTTTCACTTGCCGACGATGAAATTCGCGCGGCAATGCGCTTGTCGCGGCTGCAGATGTTGCGTGCGCTCGAGGTGAAACAGAAGCTCGCGGTGCTCGAGCCGCAGATCATGGCCGAGGCGAAAGACGAAAGGGGGGTGGCATCCTTCGAGCACGAGGCATCGTGGCTGCCCGATTTCATCGAGCAACCGTTCACGACAGACCCAGTCGAAGCAGTCCACGGTGAAATCGGCAGGACCGCACAGCTGCTGCTGTCGCGCTTCGCACAGGCAATGACACGAGAAGCAGCCGATGAGGCCGGTGCGGTCCAGGCCGACCCCGGCGAAGCGGTGACGCCTGCGACACGCATCGCAACGCTCGTCTACGAGACGCCGGCCCGCCGCAGCGGGTTCTGATCAGCCCGAGGACGTTCCATCTCGACTGCGGCCACGTTCACGCGACTGGAGCCGTATTGGCATAGGCGGGCACGGCGCGTGCGAATTGGTCGAGCCAGGCGACGATGCGGGGCCGGGCTTGCCGCCAGCGGCCGTCGTGGCGGAAATCGAGATGGCCAAGCGCTGCGGCGAGCGACAGGTCGGCATAATCCGGGCTCGCGGCCAGCGGTGAAATAGACGACTCCAGATGATCGAGGCCGGCATCGATTTTGGCCTGCTGACGCGCCACCCAGCCCGCGTTGTGGTGTTCGGGCGAACGGAAGCGGCTCTCGTAGAAAATCAATATGCCGGCATCGGCGATGCCGTCGGCCAGGGCGGCCCGCGTCAGCGTCTGCCAGCGTTGGAGACCGGATGAGGGCATGAGCGCAGGTGCGCCCGCGGCCCCCATCGCGTCGATAGCCTCGCAGATGACACGGCTATCGTAGAGCCGCGTGCCGTCGTCGAGCACCAATACCGGGATTTTGCCCAACGGATTGTTGGCGATCAACTCGGCATTGCCGGGCGGGTTCGTATCGGCAATCACGGTTTCGATCCGATCGGCTATTCCCTTGATGGCGGCGGCCAGCTTCACCTTGCGTCCGAACGGCGAAGTCATCGACGTGTAGAGCTTCATGAGCGCTCACTCTTGATTGTAATTGTGCCAACTGCAGTGTGGCGACAAGGCCCGGTGCGGCGTCGCCGAGTGAGGCTCGCACGTCGTCGGCCATCGTGCCAACTGGCATTCAGATGAGCGCAGTCGGGTTCGCGCAGCTCGGTGCAAGTGAATTCGGGCCGGCGGCGACGATTGCCGGCAATCGGCCGACTGCGCGCCAAACGGAAAGTCGTCAAGATGTGATGAGGTCGGAGAGACTGGAACTTCGAGCCGGCTGCCCTCTGAACAGTACCGGACGGTTCCCGCAAACCGTAGCGCCAGTCTCTCCGGCCGGACTGCTGATACAGTCTAACTGCTCCAATTATCACCCCTTGTCTTGGAAATGAAGATATTTGGCCACACTACGATGGCGTCGTGCTGGGCGTGCGGCGGTCCGGTGATGCGCGAACGATCGACGTCGGCAGGTCCTAACATTAGCCTGCAAGTGCCTGCTCGTAGGTTTCTCCCGCAATCAGCCATTGCTCTTCGGCCGTTTCGAGCTGTTTGGCTAATTTTCCGCGCTCGATCGCGGTGGCCTGGGCGAGGTCGGCGCTCTTTGCATAAAAGTCTGCGTCGGCGAGTAGTGCGTCGAGCTTGGCAATCTCGTTGCTGAGCCTCGCAACCGCGCGCTCTGCGGTCTCCATCGCCCTTTTCAGCGGTGCAAGCTCGGCACGCCGCTCGGCTGCCTGGCGCCGCTGGTCTGCGCGGCTTTGTGCGGAAGATTTGCCGTCGTCGGCAACTTCGCGCACTTCGCTGGATCGGGTGCGCTGGCCGCGTTCTGCCAGCAGGTCGGCGCGATAGCTGTCAATGTCGCCGTCATAGGTTGTCACGGTACCGTCTTTGACCAGCCACAGCCGGTCGGCGGTTGCTTCCACGAGATGGCGATCGTGACTTATCAAGATCACGGCGCCTTCATAATCCATCAGGGCATGGATCAGTGCCTCGCGGCTGTCGACATCGAGATGGTTGGTCGGCTCGTCGAGGATCAGCAGGTGCGGCTTGTGGAACGCTGTGATCGCCAGCAGCAGGCGCGCCTTCTCGCCGCCCGATAAATTCGCGCACCGGGTATCAGCCTTGTCGGCACCGAAGCCGAATGTTCCAAGCCGCGTGCGCCGCTGGGCCTCGGTTGCCTCCGGCATCAGCTGCATCATGTAGTCGTAGGGCGTGCGCTGGGGCATCAACTCGTCGAGCTGATGCTGTGCGAAGTAGCCGACCTCGATGCGCGCTGCGCCATAGACCTGGCCATGCAGTGGCGCCAGTTTGCCCGAGATCAGCTTGGCAAACGTCGATTTGCCGTTGCCGTTCTGGCCAAGCAAGGCGATGCGGTCGTCCTGGTCGATGCGCAAATTGAGGTTTGTGAGAATGGGCTGTCCCGGTGCATAGCCCACAGCGGCGTTTTCCAACCGCAGGATTGGGCTGGCAACGAGCTTGTCCGGGCTCGGCAAAAGAAACGGCGCCACATGCTCGTCGACCTGCTCGGCAATCGGCTGCATGCGCGCCAGAGCCTTGACGCGGCTTTGCGCCTGCCGCGCCTTGGTGGCCTTGGCTTTGAAGCGGTCGATGAATGCCTGAATGCGTCGGCGCTCGTCGTCCTGTTTCTTCTTCAACTTCATTTCCAGGCGCTGGCGCTCGCGCCGGGCATCCTCGAAGGCATCATATCCGCCCGAGTAGAGGGTCAGCCGGCCGCGCTCCAGATGCAGGATGGACCCGACCGCGGAGTTGAGCAGGTCGCGGTCGTGGCTGACGATCAGCACGGTCTCGGGATAAGTCTTGAGATAGTTCTCGAGCCAGAGCGTGCCTTCCAGGTCGAGATAGTTGGTGGGCTCGTCGAGCAGCAGGATCTCGGGCTGCAAAAACAGCACGCTGGCAAGCGCCACGCGCATGCGCCAGCCGCCTGAGAAGGAGCGGCAGGCGAGCCGTTGGGCCGCTTCGTCGAAACCAAGACCGGCGAGAATCTGGGCAGCACGCGCGGGCGCCGCATGGGCGCCGATGTCGGTGAGACGGATCTGGATTTCAGCGATGCGATGGGGATCGTGTGCGCTCTCGGCTTCGGCCAGCAGCGAGGCGCGCTCCCGATCGGTCGACAGCACCCAGTCGATCAGGCTCATGTCGCCGCCGGGTGCTTCCTGCGCGACGTAGCCGATACGGCTGTTGCGTGGAATACCGATCGAACCCGCGTCTGGCGCAAGCTCGCCGTTGATCAGCCGAAGCAGGGTCGTCTTTCCCGCTCCATTGCGGCCGACAAGGCCGACCTTGTGGCCTTCGGGAATAGCGACAGTAGCGCCGTCGAAGATTGGCTTGCCCTCGATGCGGAAGACCAGATCGTTGATGTGCAGCATGCGAGAACCGGTGGCCACTTCGTCGGAAAATGCTTTAGCGATCAAATCTCGATGCCGAATGCCGCCAATATGCGCACCATCGCCAGATAGGCGGCGGCAGTCAGTGCGCAGCCTGCCGCGAGTGCCGCCCAGAACGGAACCCCTGACCGCAGCAGCAGCGGCAGGACGATGAACAGCACGAGCGACGGCACGACCAGCCAGCCGATGCCGCTGGCGAGCGCCGCAATGCGCTCGCTATCGCCCGTGTCGCGCCAGAGCCAGATGAACGCCAGGAGCGAGGTGAGCGGTAAGGACGCAATCAGCGCGCCGAGCAGAGCACTGCGCTTTGCGGCTTCGGAAACGGCGACGACGAGGATGCTCGTCACCAGCACTTTGATCGCGGTTTCCAACATGAAAGCGACCGCCTCAGCCCGAGACTACCGGTCGAAGCGTCTCGAACAGCAAGCGTTCCTGCACCGTCTGATCGGCGATGGAGACATGCGCCTTGAACCAGTCGCGAACCATCTGGCAGACCCGCGCGGGCTCAGCCTTCGCCAGCGCCTTGGGGTCGGCAAAAAGCTGCAGGTCGGCCTGGCTCCAGCCGAGCTTGCCGAGCTGCGCGGCGAGCACGTCGTAGTCTTCCTTCTTGGGCCGGTCGTGCGCGGTGGGCGTGCGCTGTCCGGCACCGATAGCCTCGAAGATCGCCATCGCCTGCATTTCGAGTGCCGGCGCGCTTTGCGGCTGGTGGAACAGATCGATCGCCGCCGGGCTCACCTCACCTTGGCTGATAAAACCGTAGCAGGCGTCAGGCCCCTTTTCGGAAAGCGATTGCAGGTTTTCGAGGAATGCCGCGGCGATCGACTTCAACTTGGCGGTATCGGCCTTCAGCGCCAGCTCGGCATTCTTGCGGCGCAGGGCAACCATGGCCTCGATCATGTGGCGCGTGGCGTCGCGATCAGGCTTTTGCGCGTCGATCAGCCTTGCCGCTTGGGCGACGTTCTGCCCATACCATTCGGGATATTCGCGCTTCATGAAGCTCCACAGCCGGCTCTTCTGATATTGCGCATCGATCTTGGCGAGTGCGCCCGTTGCGGCCGGCGGGGCTGCCGAAGGTGCACTGGGGGCGGGCACTGCGGCGGCCGGGGTCGCTGTCGCGGCGGCGATGGGAGCGGGCGCTTGCATGGCAGCCTGAGCTGCTGGCGCCGGCATTTGAGCCTCCGGCTTTTTCAGCGCTGCGGTGACGGCCGGCTCGGCCTTGACGACCGGCACCTTGTCGACTGGCTTCGCCAATCCGGCGAGCTGCATGATCGCGCTCGTGTGGGTAGCTACATAGCCGGCAGCGCCACCAATCAATGCCAGCATCAGAACGGAAAGGGCGATCACCTTGCCACGTCCCTGCCGCGGCTCGCTCTCGTAGTCGGCGCCTGTTCTGGCATTGCCGACCGGGACCAGATCCTGGCGCGGTTCATTGCGCGAGGCGTTTCCGGCTGCGGCTGCATTGCTGGAGACCGTGTGGCGTTGCGAGGTGTTGGCCGTTGTGGGGACGGCCGCTGCCGCGTGCGTGCGCGCGGCCGTTTGTGTTTGCTGAGCCGGTTGAGTCGCTGGATGAGTCTGGGTGGCGGCGTTGGAATGTGGTTGCCGTTGTGCTGCAGGCGGCTGCGTGCGCGGTTGCGGCTCGACGGGGGCACGAGGCGGGAAAACGCTCGAAGCAGGCCGCCAATCGGTGAAGCCGACCCGCCAAAGCAGATCGGTACCCTTCAGATGACCACTTTCCACGAACAACCGCATTTCGGCGTCCGATAATGGTCCATGCTGCTGGCCATCCCGGGCAATGAACCATTCGATTTCACTGTTGCTGCCTGTCATGGCGGCCGATCCGTCCCCGCATAGTTGGTCTCGTCGCAGCGGCACTGCAGCTCGCCCTGAACACGCGAGCGCCGCATTAGGCTCACGGTGGCTTTTTGGGCCTAACACGGCTCAGCGTCAATTGCCGCACAGGGATACTTCCCCGACCTGTGAATTGCAGCTGGCCTTATGCACATCGTCTCTATCGACTGTTGATCTCAAGAAACAGGCAATAGCGCGGCAAAATCATCTCTCTATCAGCCAGCTATCTTCGTTTGCCGGCGGCGCAATCCGTCAAAGACTTTTCAGCGGCCAGTAAAGCCGGGCTTCCCGGTCAGAATCGCGCGAGAATCATAAGGTTGGCCGGCATCGTTCAGATAGCGAAGGTCGCTGCGAGGATGCGGCGGGCCATATCGGATTTCACGATCGCGACACCGGCGGGACGCTTGAAGGCGACCTGGGTGGCGGCTATAAGCGCGCCGAACCTGCACCGTTGAAATCAGGCACATCGAGAGAGCTGACATGGCCATTGAGCGCACGTTTTCCATCATCAAGCCGGACGCCACCCGCCGCAATCTGACCGGCGCCATCAACGCCGTCATCGAGAAGTCGGGGCTGAGCATCGTCGGCCAGAAGCGCGTGCGCTGGACCCGCGCGCAGGCGCAGAAGTTCTATGAGGAGCATGCCGCCCGCCCGTTCTATGGCGAGCTGGTCGACTTCATGACCTCCGGCCCGATCGTATTGCAGGTGCTCGAAGGAGAAGGCGCGATCGCCAAGTATCGCGAGGTGATGGGTGCAACCGACCCGGCACAGGCTGCCGAAGGCACCATCCGCAAGCAGTTTGCGGTTTCGAAGGGCGAGAACTCGACGCATGGGTCCGACAGCCCGGCGTCAGCGGAGCGCGAAATTGCATTGAACTTCCGTTTGGACGAGATCGTCGGCTGAAGCGGAGCGATTGCGACCGCCGCTGCCTTGTCGCACGCGGCGTGAATGTCAAGCGAGATAAACGCAACGTTTTTGAAACTCGTCGCTGATCTAAGTACTCGAATTGTCGTATGTAAGACGTATCGGACGGTTGGTGCCACGCTGCCGTCCGGTGGACTTGGCGGGCGGTATCGCAAGGTGCCGCCCGTTTTTGCGGCTTGGCGTGCCGCGCCGTCGCAAGGCCCTTTGTGCAGCCGTGTTTGGTGCATCATGCAAAGCGAGGTCGAACAGGCCGCCTCGGCAACGCTATTCTGACACCTTTCAATCCAATATGGCGCAGGACCATGCCGTGGCGGCCGGCACGATCAAAATCAAACACCGCGCAGTGAGGCAGTCATGCGTGTCGCGTTGTCACGCCGCCAATGTCTGACAGGTCTTGCCACGTTCGTGCTGTTGGGCACGACGGGCCGCACCGCGGCGCAAGTTTCCAAACTGCCGTTCGAGGCATGGGTCGAAGCGTTTCGCCCGCGCGCCCGCGCTCGTGGGGTTTCGCAAGCCACCTACACGCGCACCATGGGTGGCATCAAGCCAGACACGTCGGTCTACGCGCTTGATCGCGCGCAGCCGGAGTTTCGCGAGCAGATCTGGCAATATCTCAACCGGCGGGTGTCGGACTGGCGCATCATGATCGGCCGCGAGCGAGCGCGCGAGCACGCCGGATTGCTGGAGCGCATCGAGCGCGACTATGGTGTCGATCGCTACACAATGCTTGGCCTGTGGGGCATGGAGTCGGCGTTTGGCGACGTTGTCTTGAACCCCAAACATATGCGTCCCGTGGTGCCGGCATTGGCGGCGCTGGCGTGGGGTGAGCCGCGGCGACGCAGCTACTGGGAGCAGGAGCTGATCAACGCGCTTGTCATCATCGAGCGCGGCTGGGCGCGACCTGAGAACATGCTTGGCTCCTGGGCCGGCGCGATGGGCCATACACAATGGATGCCCGAAGTCTGGCTGAACATGGGCCTCGATTATGACCGCGATGGCCGTGTGTCGCCGTTTGGCCGTCCAGACGATGCGCTGGCGGGAACGGCGCGCTTCATCCAGAGCCGCGGCAAGTACCGGCGTGGCGAGGCTTGGGGCTATGAGGTCCGTTTGCCTGCCGGCATCTCTGCCGGCACGCCGGGATCGGCGGCCATCTCGTCGTGGGCGGAGCGCGGCGTCACGCGCGCCGATGGCAAGCCATTTGCTCGAATGAAAGAGCGTGCGCGTTTGTGGCGACCGGTGACGGGCGGGCCAGTGTTCCTGTTGACACAGAACTTCGATGCGGTGCGCTCCTACAATCCCGCCAACACTTACGCTCTGGCAATCGTGCATCTGGGAGACCGCATCCGTGGCGATGGCCCGTTCGTGCAATCCTTCCCCGGTGGCGAGCGCACATTGAGTCTTGCGGAAGTACAGGAGATCCAGAGGCGGCTCACCGAACGCGGCTTCGATACCGACGGCACCGATGGCCGCGTCGGCCGTGACACCATGCGGGCGGTGCGTGCATTCCAGACGAAGGTGGGGCTATCGCCGGCCGATGGCTATCCGGGCGTGCGCGTGCTCGAACGGCTGCGCGCGCTGAAGTGAGGTGGAGCAGAGTTCCAGCGCTCATGGGGACTTCGGGCGAAAAGCCCGCCCCGTCGGAGCGCCTTCGGCGCGTGAGACAGAAAATGGCGCACCCGACAGGATTCGAACCTGTGACCTTCGCCTTCGGAGGGCGACACTCTATCCAGCTGAGCTACGGGTGCTGATAGCCGCGATGTGATACCCCATTCAGGCGCGGCCCGCAAACCGCGATTGTCCGGGGCACGGGTCGCGCTTTGCGCTCGCCGGGCAACCCATCATGGGCGCTAATTTGCGCCGTCCGGGTAAAGGAATTGGCAATCTTCACGGTGACAGGGGGGGCAAAATGCCCGAGTTCAAGGCGCCGCGTGCCGGCGAGGTGGCGATTGCGCTGCCCCAAGCCCCGGATGCTGGCCTCCATTTCATCGGCCGGATCCGCTCGGCCTACCCGACACCCGCCGAATGCCCCAAGAACACTCTGGAGCGCACTGAGCCGGCCACCATCGAGGTCGATCCCCCCTATGCTGCCGGGCTGGCGGGCATCGAAGGGTTTTCCCATCTCATCGCACTTTATTGGCTCGATCGCTCGCGCCGCGATCTCATCGTGCAACATCCCTCGCACCGGGCGGAGCCGACCGGCGTGTTTGCTCTGCGCTCGCCGGTGCGGCCCAACCCGATCGGGCTGTCGGTTGTCGAGGTGCTCGGACGCGAGGGCAACCGCATTACCATTCGCGCCATCGATTGCGCCGACGGCACGCCGCTGATCGATCTGAAGCCCTACCTTGCCTCGTCCGATTCCGTACCCGGCGCGCGCCGTCCATAGTGCGGTTCAACTTGCCTGACTCCATCTAGGATCTAGGCGGCATATCGAGCGGCCCGATGCGGCTGTGGCCTCGTCCTTCGTCAACAGGCTATCAACAGGTTGCCAAGCTGGCTCTTGCTTGAGGCCTGAAAAGTGCGCGAAAACATGCGGGTACTTGAGTTTGCGTCGAGTTACCAATCAACGATCCGATGACGAGGTTGGGGCATGGACCAGATGACGCAGACCGAGCTCGAGGCGCTGCAGGCAATGATCGACAGCCAAGGCTCGCGCATGTCGCAGATGCGGTGGGCGCTGGAGCGTATTCTGGAGGCGGCGGAAGGTTCCTCGAGCCTCTCCTGGTCGGGCGTTGCCGACGTCGCGCGACGGGCATTGTCGCGGGATGCTTCGGCTGGTGCCTGAGCGGTAGCCTCGCTGCCGCCCAGCCGCGACAGGGAGCAAAACTTTCGCTCATGGGTATGACACCCTATAGTCGCGCCCATGAGCGAAAAATCCAAAGATCACAAATCTGCCAATCCTTCGCATGAGGTGCGCGCACCATCGCGCGATGCCAATGGCGAGACGCGCCCGGCCCAATGTTTCGTGCCACCGGGCGAGCCGGTGCCGGTCATCAAGGGCAGTCATGTCTATCTCATCGACGGCTCAGGCTATATTTTCCGCGCCTTCCATGCCCTGCCGCCGTTGACGCGGCCATCCGATGGCCTGCCCGTCGGGGCAGTACACGGCTTCTGCGCCATGCTGTGGAAGCTGCTCGGCGACAGCAAGATCGCCGACCGGCCAACCCATATCGCCGTCATCTTCGATCATTCCGCCAAGACCTTCCGCAATGACATCTACGACAAATACAAGGCGAACCGGCCGCCGCCTCCCGAAGAGCTCATTCCCCAGTTTCCGCTCATTCGCGATGCGGTGAAGGCGTTCAACGTCGCCTGCATCGAGCAGCCGGGCTTTGAAGCCGACGATCTCATTGCAACCTATGCGAAACAGGCAGTCGAGGCCGGTGGCGATGTGACGATCATTTCGTCCGATAAGGACCTGATGCAGCTGATCCGCCCGGGCATCGTCATGTTCGACGGCATGAAGAACAAGAAGATCGGCCCCGACGAGGTGGTCGAAAAGTTCGGCGTCCTGCCCGGCAAGGTGGTGGATGTGCAGGCGCTGGCGGGCGATTCGACCGACAACGTGCCGGGCGTGCCGGGCATCGGCATCAAGACGGCGGCCGAGCTCATCAAGGAGTACGACGATCTCGATACGCTATTGGCGCGCGCCGGCGAGATCAAGCAGCCCAAGCGCCGCGAGAAGCTGATTGAATTCGCAGACCAGGCGCGCATTTCGCGTGAGCTCGTCAGGCTTGCCGAGGATGTGCCTGTGGAGACGCCACTGCACGAGATTGGCGTGCAAGACCCCGAGCCCGCGCCGCTGCTGGCATTCTTGCGCTCCATGGAATTCTCGACGTTGACACGACGCATCGCCGAGGCGCTGGGTGCGGATGCGGGCGCGCTGCCGGAAGTGTCGGTCGGCGCATCGCTGAAAAAGGCCGGCGGTAAGCCGAAAGACGAAGCGTCGGGCGCGACGCGGCAACGTGCCGGCCACACATCGAAGAAGGACGTGGGCGCCGCAGGCACGCCGTCCGCCGGTGCGCGTCAGCAGGCCGAGTTTGCCCGATCGGTACCCGTCGACCGGTCGAAATACGAGACGGTGCGCGATGCGGCAGCCTTGAAGCAGTGGATTGGACGTTGCCGCAACGCAGGCCGCTTCGCTTTCGATACGGAGACGACCGGGCTTGATGCGATGCGCGCCGATCTGGTCGGCTTTTCGCTTGCAACCGAGCCGGGCCGCGCCTGCTACGTACCGTTGGCGCACATGCAAGGAGCAGGCGATCTGTTCGGCGGCGGCGGTCTGGCGCCGGGGCAGATCGAGAGCAAGACGGCGCTCGATTTGTTGAAGCCGCTGCTCGAGGATGCCTCGATCCTCAAGATCGGCCAGAACCTCAAATTCGATGCGCTGCTGATGAAGCGTTTCGGCGTCACGATTGCGCCGCTCGACGACACCATGCTGCTGTCCTATGTCCTCGATGGCGGGCGCGGTGGACATGGCATGGATGACCTGTCGGAGCGCCACCTGCATCACACCTGCATTCCGTTCTCGGCCGTCATCGAGCATGCCCACGGCGCCAAGAAGGCGGAGAAGACGTTCGCAGGCGTGCCGATCGACAAGGCGACGGAGTATGCGGCGGAGGATGCCGACATCACGTTGCGGCTGTGGCTGGTGTTGAAACCGCGGCTCGCCGCCGAGGGCATGACGACGGTCTATGAGACGCTGGAGCGGCCGCTTCTGCCGGTGATCGTGGATATGGAGTATGCCGGCATCAAGGTCGATCGGCATATTTTGTCGCGTCTTTCAGGCACGTTCGCGCAGCGCATCGGCGCGCTGGAGGAGGAGGTGTTTACGCTGGCCGGCGCCGAGCGCTTCAACCTTGCCTCGCCCAAGCAGCTTGGCGAATTCCTGTTCGATCGCTTGAAGCTGCCGGGTGGCAAGAAGACCAAGACCGGGCAGTGGGAGACGCGCGCCGGCACGCTCGACGATCTGGCGGCCAACGAGGAACTGCCCGATGATGCGCGCCGCCTGATCAACACGATGCTCGAGTGGCGCCAGCTCTCCAAGCTGCGCTCCACCTATACCGATGCGCTGCCCAATTACATAGATCCGGAGACGGGGCGCATTCACACGAGCTATGCGCTTGCCGCGACGACCACCGGACGGCTCGCTTCATCCGACCCCAACCTGCAGAACATTCCCGTGCGCACCAAGGAAGGCCGCGAGATCCGCACCGCCTTCATCGCCGAGAAGGGATGCAAGTTGATCTCGGCGGACTATTCACAGATCGAGCTGCGTGTGCTGGCCCACATCGCCGACATACCCCAATTGAAAAAGGCGTTCGCCGATGGGCTCGACATCCACGCCATGACGGCATCCGAGATGTTTGGCGTGCCGGTCAAGGATATGCCGGGCGAGGTGCGCCGCCGCGCCAAGGAGATCAACTTCGGCATCATCTATGGCATTTCGGCCTTCGGTCTCGCCAATCAGCTCGGCATCAGCCGTGAGGAGGCGGGTCAATACATCAAGACCTATTTCGAGCGCTTCCCGGGCATTCGCGCCTACATGGATGACACAAATCGCTTTGCGCACGAGAACGGCTATGTCGAGACCGTGTTCGGACTGCGCATTAATTATCC